>NZ_JBEXVD010000047.1:0-24668 GCF_040638655.1 Streptomyces sp. NPDC005963
GCCCGGTTACATTCCGAACCCGGAAGCTAAGCCTTTCAGCGCCGATGGTACTGCAGGGGGGACCCTGTGGGAGAGTAGGACGCCGCCGAACAATTTTTAGCCTTAGCCTCATGCACTTCGGTGTGTGGGGCTAAGGCCTTTTTGCGTTATGGGTCCGTACCCCTTCTACCCTGAGATCCACCGCCAGGCCCGGCACTCCATGGACGAATATGGCGAGATGGAGAATGGGAGCGGCGGGCCCAGAGCTCGGTGTGGGGCCCGTGATGGTCTGAAGGGTTTCGCCGCCTCAGACGGTTCTGCGCAGTGCTGGTTTCGGGGTATGATCTATTCCGTTGCCGCAGCGCAGCAGGCCCCAATAGCTCAGTCGGTAGAGCGTCTCCATGGTAAGGAGAAGGTCTACGGTTCGATTCCGTATTGGGGCTCAAACGGAAGGCCCCCGCCGATGGCGGGGGCCTTCTGCGTTGTTCGGACCCTAGCGGGCTCGGACCCTAGCGGGCGTGGAGTTCGGGGACGCGCATGGCGAGGATGGCCATGTCATCGGAGGCCGGTTCTGCCGCGAACCGTTCAACGGCACGGAGAACCCGCGTCGCCACCGCACCGGCGGTGAGTCCCGTACAGGCCGTGAGGACCTCGGTGAGGCCCTCGTCCCCCAACATGCGGGTGCCTTCGCGGCGTTCGGTGACTCCGTCCGTGACGCACAGCAGGACATCGCCCGGATTGAGGGTCACCGTTTGTTCGTGGAGTTCCAGATCCTCCATCACACCCAGCAACGGTTGGGGGTCCGCGGCCGGCTCCACCGTGCCGTCCTGGCTCAGCCGCAGGGGAAGCGGGTGGCCTGCGCACACGACCTTGAGGAGTGCGCTGCCGTCCTCCTGGGGCCACAACTCGCCGTAGAGGAGCGTGAGGAAGCGGCTGCGGGCGCCCTCGTCGAGGATCGCCGCGTTGAGGCGTTCCAGTACCGCGGGCCCGCCGAAGCCCTCGCGGGCCAGCAGGCGCAGCGCGTGTCGGGCCAGACCCGTGACCGCCGCGGCCTCCGGGCCCGTACCGCACACGTCGCCGATGGCGAATCCGTACGCGCCGTCCCGGATGGGGAAGACGTCGTAGAAGTCGCCGCCGACCTCGTTGCCCTCGCCGGCGGCCCGGTAGATGACCTCGACCTCCACTCCGGGGATGTCGGGCATCTCCGGCGGCAGCAGACTGCGCTGGAGCGATTGGCTGATCGCGACCCGCTCGGAGTAGAGACGGGCGTTGTCCAGGGCGAGCGCCGCTCGGCGGGAGAGGTCTTCGGCGAGTTCGAGGATCTCCTGGCGGAAGTGGTCGTCTGACGGCTTGCCGAGCGTGAGCATGCCGATGACGCGGTTGCGGGCGACCAGCGGCAGTACCACCGTCTCCCCGCCCACGGCCGCGGCGGTGGCGAGCGTGGTCCCGATGCCGGACGACACGGGCGGAGCCGTGCCCAATCCCAACTGGTGCTTGGAGGCCAGCAGGGCGGCCTGCTGGGCCGCCTTGCCGGGTGCGGTCCAGATGCGGGCACCCGGAGTCGGTACGGGGTCGGGCGGCGCAATGGTCGACAGCAACGCCTTGAGGCCGTCGATGCGTTCCTCGTCCTCGTGCAGCACATAGCTGAGATACGGGTCCGACGCCTGGTCCGCGATCGTATAGACGGCGCACCAGGTGGCCAGGGTCGGTACCGTCATCTGCGCCATCAGGGCCAGCGTTTGGTCACGGTCGAGCGTTCCGGCGAGCAGATCGGACGCTTCGACGAGGAACGAGAGCGAACCGCGGCGCAATCGCTCCAGTTCGCCGAGCCGGGCGGATTCGACGGCCAGGGCGATGCGGTCCGCGGCGAACTGGAGCCGCAGGGCCTCCTCGTTGGAGTAGCGACCGGCGGACTCCGCTGCCACCCCGAGGGAGCCCGTGAGTCTGCCTTCCACCTTGAGGGGGACGGTGACCACGGAACGCATCCCGGTGGAGTTGAGGAGCGGTACCGCGCCGGGCACGGCGATGAGGTCCTCGTGGACGGCGGGCATCCGGGCCGATCCGTAGCGCCCGGTGCCGGCCTCGACGGTCACCCGAGCGAAGCGCTGTCGGGCCGAGGGGAGTCCGGTGGTGGCGCGCACCTCCAACTCGGTCTCGTCATCGGTGGCCAGCAGCAGGAAGGCGGCGTCGCCGTCGAGCATGTCGCGGGCGCGCTCCACGGTGCGTTGGAGCAGCCCGTCAAGGTCGTCGGGTGCCGGTGATCCGATGAAGACCTCGAACGGGTCCGTGGCGCTGTTCTCGGTGCCGGAGTCGCTGACAGGAGCGCGTTGGGGTGTCTGGAGGACGGCACGCTCGTCGTCGCGGACGAGGAGACAGACGGTGGAGGGTTCGCCGTTCGTGTCCCGTACCCGCAGGTGGGAGGCGTAGACGGGGACCACTCGACCCTTGGTGTCGCGGATGCCGTAGCTGCCTTCCCAGCGGGACAGCAGCAGGGCTTCGGCGAGGCCGGTGCCGATGCTCGGGGTGTGCGGCCAGGCCGCGATGTCACCGAGGGGTTTGCCGATGACCTGTTCGGCGGCGTATCCGAAGATGTGCTCGGCGTCCTCGTTCCAGGCGGAGATGACCTTGGCCGCGTCGATCTGGAGGACTGCCACGCGTACGCGCTGATCAGCGACGGGTAGGAGCGAGGTCGGCAGCACCGGACCGGCGGAGCGGGTGCCCACAGGGCGTTGGGGGAGGTCGAGTTGGAACCACACCTGCTTGTGGGTGGGCGTGTACTCGACGCCCCAACGGGAGGCGAGGGCGGAGCACAGCAGGAGCCCCCGGCCGTTCTCGCTGTCGAGGTTGCCCAGGGCGCGTGTGGCGCTCTGGATGGGAACCTCGCGTTCGGGGTAGCGGTCGGCGACTTCGACCCGCACGCTGTCCTCCGCGCGCAGACACAGCACGTCGGCTGCGGTTCCCGCGTGGATGATGGCGTTGGTGACCAGTTCGCTGGTGAGGACCACGGCGTCGTCGACGACTTCCGAGTGCCCCCATCCCTGGAGCGTGTCACGTACGAAAGCGCGGGCGGTCGCGACGGACCGCCCGACAGGATCGAAGCTGGCAGCCGCCCGCGCGGTGATCACAGAACTCCTCATACGCGTCTCGACGCCCGGCTTAGCCATGATCGGCTTGCCCCTCCCGGTGCCCGGTGGTAGTTCGCACGCCCACATCGACCCGGCCGGGCAGACCGGGGCGGTTGGACAGCCGGATGCCAGGTTACTTACCTTCGCTGTCCGAGCGGATGCCGGTCGCTGCTGTTTCCGCCCTGCAAGGGCGGAGACGTTATGCGAAGCTGCCGAACTGTTATGGCCTTGTTCGGCGTGGGTGAAACACTGGGCAGGATTCCGGATATAGCCCGGGTAGTACGGCCAACCCCTGCGGGAGGGACACGGTGGAGTCTGGCACGGCATCGCGTGGTGCGAGCACGCGTGCGAAAGGCGGACGATCCCGGAGTAATGGGACGACCGAGGTAGATACGGCTGCCCTGAATCGGCTGCTGGCCGCCCTGGTGTCCATGCGGGACGGCAATCTCCGTAGGCGTCTGACGGTCTCGGGCGACGATGTGATGGCCGAGATCGCGGCCGTCTACAACGAGGTCGCCGATCGGAATCTCCACCTCACCGGTGAGCTCGCGCGCGTGCGCCGGGTCGTCGGGCGTGAGGGCAAGCTGACGGAACGGTTGGAGACGGGGGCGTGCGAGGGCTCCTGGGCCGCCGCGATCGACGCATCGAACGCCCTGGTCGATGACCTCGCGCGTCCGGTGTCCGAGGTGGGACGGGTCCTGTCCGCGGTGGCCGAGGGCGATCTCGACCAGCGGATGGAGGTGCGTTCGCAGGGTGCGGACGGCATCGAGCGACCGTTGCGCGGCGAGTTCCTCAAGGTCTCGCGTACGGTCAACAGCCTGGTGGACCAGTTGTCGGCCTTTACCGACGAGGTCACCCGCGTGGCCCTGGAGGTGGGTACCGAGGGCAAGCTCGGCGGTCAGGCCCAGGTGCGGGGGATGTCCGGTTCGTGGAAGGACCTCACGGACTCCGTCAATACGATGGCCCACCGGCTGACCGCTCAGGTGCGGGACATCGCCCTGGTCACCACGGCGGTCGCCAAGGGCGATCTGTCACAGAAGGTCACCGTCCATGTCGACGGCGAGATGCTGGCGCTGAAGAACACCGTCAACACGATGGTCGACCAGCTCCAGTCGCTCGGCTCCGAGGTGACCCGTGTCGCCCGTGAAGTGGGCACTGAGGGCGAGCTGGGCGGACAGGCGGAGGTGCCCGGTGTCGCGGGCGTCTGGAAGGACCTCACCGACTCCGTCAACACCATGGCCGGAAACCTCACCTCCCAGGTCCGCGGCATCGCCGAGGTCACCACGGCCGTCGCGAACGGTGATCTGTCACAGAAGGTGACGGTCAGTGCGCGGGGCGAGGTGGCCCAGCTCGCCGAGACGATCAACCAGATGACGGAGACGCTCCGCACCTTCGCGGACGAGGTCACGCGGGTCGCCAGCGAGGTGGGCGCCGAGGGACTGCTCGGCGGTCAGGCGCAGGTGCCGGGCGCCGCGGGGACGTGGAAGGACCTCACGGACTCGGTGAACACCGTGTTCCGCAATCTGACGACACAGGTGCGGGACATCGCCCAGGTGACCACCGCGGTGGCGAACGGTGATCTGTCGCAGAAGGTCACGGTCGATGTGGCCGGTGAGATGTTGGAGCTGAAGAACACCGTCAACACGATGGTGGACCAGCTCCAGTCCTTCGGTTCGGAGGTCACGCGGGTCGCCCGTGAGGTCGGTGTGGAGGGTCGACTCGGCGGACAGGCCGAGGTCCCGGGCGCGGCGAACACCTGGAAGGACCTCACCGACTCGGTGAATACGGCCTTCAGGAACCTCACCGGCCAGGTGCGGGATATCGCCCAGGTCACGACCGCCGTCGCCAACGGTGATCTGTCGCAGAAGGTCACGGTCGATGTGGCCGGTGAGATGTTGGAGCTGAAGAACACCGTCAACACGATGGTGGCGCAGCTGTCCTCCTTTGCCGACCAGGTCACGCGCGTGGCACGGGACGTGGGCACCGAAGGTCAGCTCGGCGGCCAGGCCCGGGTGGACGGGGTGAGCGGTACCTGGAAGGAGCTGACGGACTCCGTCAACTTCATGGCCGGGAACCTGACCTCGCAGGTGCGTCAGATCGCGCAGGTCACGACGGCGGTGGCGCGGGGCGACCTGTCCCAGAAGATCGACGTCGACGCCCGGGGCGAGATCCTGGAGCTCAAGAACACGATCAACACGATGGTGGACCAGTTGTCCGCCTTCGCCGAGCAGGTCACCCGGGTCGCCCGGGAAGTGGGTACGGACGGTCGGCTCGGCGGCCAGGCGCAGGTGCCGGGCGTGGCGGGCGTGTGGCGCGATCTGACGGACTCGGTGAACGGGATGGCGGGCAATCTCACCTCCCAGGTCCGCAACATCGCCCAGGTCGCCACCGCTGTGGCGCGAGGTGACCTGTCCCAGAAGATCGACGTTGATGCGCGCGGCGAGATCCTGGAGTTGAAGAACACGCTCAACACGATGGTGGACCAGCTCTCGAACTTCGCCGAGCAGGTCACCCGGGTGGCGCGCGAGGTCGGTACCGAAGGCATCCTCGGCGGCCAGGCGGAGGTGCAGGGCGTCTCCGGCACCTGGAAGGACCTCACCCAGTCCGTCAACTTCATGGCGAACAACCTCACCTCCCAGGTGCGCAACATCGCCGAGGTGACCACGGCGGTCGCCAAGGGCGACCTCTCCAAGAAGATCACCGTGGACGCCAAGGGTGAGATCCTCGAACTGGTGACGACGGTCAACACCATGGTCGACCAGCTGCTGGACCTCGCCGACGAGGTGACCAGGGTCGCCCGTGAAGTCGGCACGGAAGGCGTGCTGGGCGGTCAGGCCCGGGTGCGCGGTGTGACCGGCATCTGGAAGGACCTCAGCGACAACGTCAATCTGATGGCCAGCAATCTCACCAATCAGGTGCGGAACATCGCCCGGGTCTCCGCGGCCGTCGCCAACGGTGATCTGACGAAGAAGGTGACGGTCGAGGCCCGGGGCGAGGTCGCGGAGCTCGCCGACACGGTCAACACGATGGTGACGACCCTGTCGTCGTTCGCGGACGAGGTGACCCGTGTGGCCCGTGAGGTGGGCACGGACGGTCGGCTGGGCGGTCAGGCGCATGTGCCCGGCGTCTCGGGGACCTGGAAGGACCTGACCGAGTCCGTGAACTCGATGGCGTCCAATCTGACCGGCCAGGTGCGGCAGATCGCCACGGTCACGACCGCCATCGCCAAGGGCGACCTCACCCGCAAGATCGACATCGATGCGCGGGGTGAGATCCTGGAGTTGAAGACCACCATCAACACGATGGTCGACCAGCTCTCCTCGTTCGCGGGCGAGGTGACCCGTGTGGCCCGTGAGGTGGGTACCGACGGGCAGTTGGGCGGTCAGGCCCGGGTACGCGACGTGGACGGGACCTGGCGTGACCTGACCGAGTCGGTGAACGAGATGGCCGGGAACCTGACCCGGCAGGTCCGGGCCATCGCGGCGGTGGCCACCGCGGTCACCCGCGGCGATCTCAATCTGAAGATCGACGGTGTGGATGCCGCCGGCGAGATCCAGGTGCTCCAGGACAACATCAACACCATGATCGTGAACCTGCGCGACACCACCCTCGCCAATGAGGAGCAGGACTGGTTGAAGGGCAACCTGGCCCGTATCTCCGGTCTGATGCAGGGACGGCGCGACCTCGACGACGTCGCCTCGCTGATCATGAGCGAGCTGACTCCGGTGGTCTCCGCCCAGCACGGCGCGTTCTTCCTCGCGATGACGACCGGCGGCAACGGGACGGACGTGCCCGGAACCGGCGCGGACGTCTCGTACGAACTGTGTATGAGGGGGAGCTACGGCTACTCCGCGGGGCTGATGCCCACGTCCTTCCGGCCGGGGGAGACGCTGATCGGTACGGCAGCGGAGGAGAAGCGGACCATCCAGGTCAATGTGCCGCCGGGGTATCTGAAGATCTCCTCGGGACTGGGGGAGTCATCGCCCGCGCACGTGATCGTGCTCCCGGTGCTCTTCGAGGGGAAGGTCCTCGGAGTGATCGAGTTGGCGTCGTTCCAGCCGTTCACCCAGATCCAACGGGACTTCCTCAACCAGATCGCCGAAATGATCGCCACGAGCGTCAACACCATCAGCGTCAACACCAAGACCGAGGTGTTGCTGAAGCAGTCCCAGGAGCTCACCGAGCAGCTGCGGGAACGCTCCGCCGAGTTGGAGAACCGGCAGAAGGCGCTTCAGGAGTCGAACGCCGAGTTGGAGGAGAAGGCGGAACTGCTGGCGCAGCAGAACCGGGACATCGAGGTGAAGAACACCGAGATCGAAGAGGCCCGGCAGGTGCTGGAGGAGCGGGCCGAGCAGCTCGCGGTGTCGATGCGGTACAAGAGCGAGTTCCTGGCGAACATGTCGCACGAGCTGCGCACCCCGCTCAACTCGCTGCTGATCCTGGCCAAGTTGCTCGCGGACAACGCCGAGGGCAACCTCTCGCCCAAGCAGGTGGAGTTCGCCGAGACCATCCACGGTGCCGGCTCGGACCTGCTCCAGCTGATCAACGACATCCTCGACCTGTCGAAGGTCGAGGCGGGCAAGATGGACGTCAGTCCCACCCGGATCGCGTTGGTCCAGTTGGTCGACTACGTGGAGGCCACGTTCCGTCCGCTGACCGCGGAGAAGGGGCTCGACTTCTCCGTACGGGTGTCTCCGGAGCTTCCGGCCACCTTGCACACCGATGAGCAGCGGCTGTTGCAGGTGTTGCGCAATCTGCTGTCCAACGCGGTGAAGTTCACGGACTCGGGTGCGGTCGAGCTGGTGATCCGGCCGGCTGCTGCGGACGTGCCGCAGTCCATCCGGGAGCAGTTGTTGGAGGCGGGGTCGCTGCGCGAGGCGGACGCCGATCTGATCGCCTTCTCGGTCACGGACACCGGGATCGGGATCGCCGCGGGCAAGATGCGGGTGATCTTCGAGGCGTTCAAGCAGGCGGATGGGACGACGAGCCGCAAGTACGGAGGCACCGGGTTGGGGCTGTCCATCAGCCGGGAGATCGCCCGACTGCTCGGCGGCGAGATCCACGCGGCGAGCGAACCGGGCCGGGGGTCGACGTTCACGCTCTATCTGCCGTTGCACCCGACCGAGTTGCCCCCACAGGGCTACGGCCAGGACGAGTCGGGTGACGGGTCGGTCGGCGATCCCTCCCGTGCCGTCGCACAGCTCCAGGACGGTCGATTGGGTCAGGGCGACGGGCACGGCGGTGGGCCGGCGGCTCTCTTCCGTCGTCGCCGCAAGGCGTTGAACGGTTCTGACGCCCGGGCCGCGTTGCCGGCCCGCGCATCGCAGAACGCGCCGTCAGAGACGGACCAGACCTTCGACGCCCAGCTCGGCGCGGAGTCGCAGGGTCTGCCGGAGACCCGGCCGACCTTCAACTTCGACAACGAGAAGGTGCTGATCGTCGACGACGACATCCGCAACGTCTTCGCGCTGACCAGCGTGTTGGAACAGCATGGCCTGTCGGTGCTGTACGCGGAGAACGGTCGCGAGGGCATCGAAGTCCTGGAGCAGCACGATGATGTGACGGTCGTTCTGATGGACATCATGATGCCGGAGATGGACGGGTACGCGACGACCACGGCGATCCGTCGCATGCCCCAGTTCGCGGGTCTGCCGATCATTGCGCTCACCGCGAAGGCGATGAAGGGCGATCGCGAGAAGGCGATCGAGTCGGGTGCGTCGGACTATGTGACGAAGCCGGTCGATCCTGACCACTTGCTCTCGGTGATGGAGCAGTGGATGCGCGGGGAGTGAATCAAGCGGTCGGAGAACTTGGGTAATTGCTGATCGATACTGACCGACTCTGGCCGAAGGTGTGTGAGACGGTGGTGTTCGGGGAACCTTCTGTTCTCCCGGAGCGTTTCCGGTCTGTGCACAGTGACATCCTGGTGACAGGGTGTGGCGACGGCCAGGGTGCGGCTACCATGACCGGCACAAGGACGGGCGGCGCAAGGGAGCCGTCCCCTGGGGTGGCGCCCGGTGCGTCTTGCGGTTCATGGAGCCGAGGAGACCCCAAGCCGGGGCGAGGAGGACGGGGCATGGTGCAGAAGGCCAAGATCCTCCTGGTCGATGACCGGCCGGAGAATCTGCTGGCGCTGGAGGCCATTCTCTCCGCGCTCGATCAGACGCTGGTGCGGGCATCGTCAGGGGAGGAAGCGCTCAAAGCGCTACTGACGGACGACTTCGCGGTCATCCTGCTGGATGTTCAGATGCCCAGCATGGACGGCTTCGAGACCGCCGCGCACATCAAGCGGCGGGAGCGGACCCGCGATATCCCGATCATCTTCCTCACGGCGATCAACCACGGCCCGCACCACACCTTCCGCGGATACGCGGCGGGCGCGGTCGACTACATCTCCAAGCCGTTCGACCCGTGGGTACTCCGGGCCAAGGTCTCGGTCTTCGTCGAGCTCTACATGAAGAACTGCAAACTTCGGGAGCAGGCGGCCCTGCTGAGACTGCAACTCGAAGGCGGCGGGCAGACCGGCGGCGGCGTCAGCAAGGAGTCCGTGGGACTCCTCGCCGAGTTGTCAGCGCGGCTCGCGGCGGTCGAGGAACAGGCGGAAGCGCTCTCCAAACAGTTGGATGACGAGTCGGCCGACGCCGGCGCCGTGGCGACCGCTGCCCATCTCGAACGCAAACTGACCGGTCTGCGCCGTGCACTGGACGCGCTGGAACCCGGCACGGGTGGCCCGTCACCCCTGCCCTCGCAGAACTGACCCGTACCCGGATTCACCACCCCTGGGGCCGGTGGTTGACCCCTGCCCGAACGGGCAGCACATCACCGCGATGAGCGAGCCCGGTTCGCACGACACGAACGGGTGAAGCGGTACGCACACGTGTCCGCCGCCCCTCACACCGGTAACCTCACCCCCATGGCCTCACGTACGTCCGGCAAGGGTTCCCCCGGCACCGCAGGCACGGGCGGGAAGCCGCGCGCCGGCCGTACGAGCGGTGCCGCCGGCCCCGTGAAGAAGGCGGTCCCGGCCAAGAAGGCCCCCGTCAAGAAGGCCGCTCCGGGCAAGCGGCCACCGGCCAAGAAGGCCCCCGCGAAGAAGGCGGTCGCCAAGCGGCCGGTGCCCAAACCCGCACCTTCCCCGACCCGGGGCGTACTGCGCCTGCTGCGCGCCATCGCACTCGGGATCGCACGGGCCGTGGGGGCGGTCTTCCGCGGCATAGGACAGGGCGCGAAGGGCCTCGACCCCGCGCACCGCAAGGACGGCCTGGCCCTGCTGCTCCTCGGGCTCGCACTGATCGTCGCCGCCGGTACCTGGTCCCACCTGCGCGGCCCCGTGGGCGACTTGGTCGAGATGTTGGTGACCGGCGCCTTCGGCAGGCTCGACCTGTTGGTGCCGATACTGCTCGGTGCCGTCGGCATCCGGCTGATCCTCTATCCGGAGCGACCGGAGGCGAACGGCCGGATCGTGATCGGTCTGTCCGCCCTGGCCATCGGCATCCTGGGCCAGGTGCACATCGCCTGCGGCTCCCCCGACCGAGGGGAGGGCACCGAGGCCATGCAGGACGCGGGCGGGCTCATCGGCTGGGGAGCCTCGAAGCCACTCGTCTTCATGATGGGCGAGGTGCTGGCCGTACCCCTGCTGCTCCTGCTCACCGTCTTCGGCCTGCTCGTCGTCACCGCGACGCCCGTGAACGCGATTCCGCAACGGCTTCGGCTCCTGGGCACCCGCCTGGGACTGGTCCAGGGCCATCCGGGCCCGGAGGACGACGAACTGGGCGACGACGACCGACGCTACGAAGAACACTGGCGCGAGGCGGTGCCCGGCCGTCCCCGACGCGACGGCGCACGCCGAGGGCCGGTGGACGAGTACGCGCCCGAGGTTGCCGAGGAAGACGCGCTCTCCCAGCGCCGTCGGCCCCGCAGGCAGTCCGCACCGCCGTCCGAGGACCGGCCGATGGATGCCGTCGACATCGCCGCCGCGGCTGCCGCCGCACTCGACGGCGCCGTCTACAACGGGCTGCCGCCCTCCCCGCTGGTCGCCGGACTCACCCGGGACGTGACCGCGGACCGGCGGGCGGCAGGGGCCGCATCATCGCCCGTACCGCCCGCCCGAGGGCCCGAGCGGCCCGAGGAATCCGCACCTTCGACCGGCGTACCCGACCTGACCAAGCCCGCGCCCGAGCACTCCCACGCCCTGCCGGCGCGCGCCGAGCAACTCCAGTTGGCGGGGGACATCACCTATGCGCTGCCCTCCCTGGACCTGCTGGAGCGGGGCGGGCCCGGAAAGACGCGCAGTGCGGCCAACGACGCCGTCGTGGCCTCGCTGACCAATGTCTTCATGGAGTTCAAGGTCGACGCGGCCGTCACCGGGTTCACCCGCGGCCCCACCGTGACCCGGTACGAGGTCGAGCTCGGCCCGGCCGTCAAGGTCGAGCGGATCACCGCGCTGACGAAGAACATCGCGTACGCCGTCGCCAGCCCCGACGTACGGATCATCTCGCCGATCCCGGGTAAGTCCGCCGTCGGCATCGAGATCCCCAATACGGACCGGGAGATGGTCAACCTCGGCGATGTGCTGCGGCTCGCGGACGCTGCGGAGGACGACCATCCGATGCTGGTGGCGCTCGGCAAGGACGTCGAGGGCGGCTATGTGATGGCCAACCTCGCCAAGATGCCGCACGTCCTCGTCGCGGGCGCCACCGGCTCGGGCAAGTCGTCCTGCATCAACTGCCTCATCACGTCGGTGATGATAAGGGCGACTCCGGAGGATGTACGCATGGTGCTCGTCGACCCCAAGCGGGTCGAACTCACCGCGTACGAGGGCATTCCTCATCTGATCACGCCGATCATCACCAATCCCAAGCGGGCTGCGGAAGCGCTCCAGTGGGTGGTGCGCGAGATGGACCTGCGCTACGACGATCTCGCCGCATTCGGATATCGACACATCGACGACTTCAACCAGGCGGTCCGCAACGGCAAGGTGAAGCTGCCCGAGGGCAGCGAACGCGAGCTCCAGCCCTATCCGTATCTGCTGGTCATCGTCGACGAGCTGGCCGATCTGATGATGGTGGCCCCCCGGGACGTCGAGGACGCCATCGTGCGCATCACCCAATTGGCGCGTGCGGCGGGCATCCACCTGGTGCTGGCGACGCAGCGGCCGTCCGTCGATGTCGTCACCGGGTTGATCAAGGCGAACGTGCCCTCCCGGCTGGCCTTCGCCACCTCGTCGCTGGCGGACAGTCGGGTCATCCTGGACCAGCCGGGCGCGGAGAAGCTGATCGGCAAGGGCGACGGGCTGTTCCTGCCGATGGGGGCGAACAAGCCCACCCGTATGCAGGGCGCCTTCGTCACCGAGGACGAGGTCGCGGCGATCGTCCAGCACTGCAAGGATCAGATGGCCCCGGTCTTCCGCGACGACGTCGTGGTGGGCTCCAAGCAGAAGAAGGAGATCGACGAGGACATCGGCGACGATCTCGATCTGCTCTGCCAGGCTGCCGAACTCGTGGTGTCGACCCAGTTCGGGTCCACCTCGATGCTCCAGCGCAAGTTGCGGGTCGGCTTCGCCAAGGCCGGACGGCTGATGGATCTGATGGAATCGCGCAACATCGTGGGCCCGAGCGAGGGCTCCAAGGCCCGGGACGTCTTGGTGAAGCCCGATGAACTCGATGGAGTGCTGGCCGTGATCCGGGGGGAGTCTTCGAGTTGAGGGATTTTGGTGGGCAACCGTTTCCACCGGTCGAACGTCAAGTTGAGGGAGAGACGGTGTAACCGTCTCGCCCGCCCCTCCACCGTCGCGGACGTCACCGGCCATTCCGATGGCGTACAAAGTCCGTCCGCCCGGTTGCCCCACCCTTTCGTACCACCCATACACTGAACCTCCAGCAGGTGGTTACACGCTCGAAAGGCACCCCCGTGTCCATCGGCAACTCCCCCGAAGACGACCGGCCTTCCTCCGAGGAAGAGCGGCCTTCGATCGGCCGTGTCCTCCAGCAGGCCCGCATCTCGTCAGGTCTGACCGTAGACGAGGTCAGTGCCACCACCCGGGTGCGTATCCCGATCGTGCATGCGATCGAGCAGGACGACTTCGCCCGCAGCGGTGGCGATGTCTACGCTCGCGGCCACATCCGCATGATCGCCCATGCGGTCGGGCTCGACCCCGACCCGCTCGTCGCCCAGTACGACTCCGAACACGGCGGCAGGCCCGCGCCGACCCCTGCCGCACCCCTGTTCGAGGCCGAGCGTATTCGGCCCGAACCCCGTCGCCCCAACTGGACCGCCGCCATGGTGGCCGCGATCGTCGCCGTGGTGGGCTTCGTCGGTTTCACCTTCTTCAACGGGGAGGACGACGGGGGGAAGAAGCGGCAGGTCGCCGAGGGGCCGGCGGCGGAGGAGAAGCCGCAGCCGACCAAGGCCACGAACACCAAGCCGGCCGACCCCAAGCCCGATCCGTCCGACGGTGCCATCGCCGCCGTACCGAAGGACAAGGTCACGGTGACGCTGTCCGTACTGGAAGACAAGAGTTGGATCTCCGCCAAGTCCCACAACGGCAAGCTGCTGTTCGACGGCACACTGAACAAGGGCGATTCCCGGACCTTCCAGGACGATGATCGAATCGATCTCATCCTGGGCAATGCCGGTGCGATCGAGCTGTTCGTGAACGGCAAGAAGGTCGAGGACGAGTTCAAGCCCGGGCAGGTCGAGCGACTCTCCTACACCAAGGGTGACCCCGAGGCCGGCTGAGTAACCCCACATCAGAGGCGGCGCGGACAGTCGGTGCGCCAGGGGCGAGAAGCACCGGAGCGGCCGGCGGGGCGGTCGTCGACGAGCCTGGCGGCAGGGGCGTGGGTCAGGACAAAGTAGTCTTGAGCCCATGCCCGAACGCCGTACCGTCGCCCTTGTCACTCTTGGCTGCGCCCGTAACGAGGTGGACTCGGAGGAGCTCGCAGGCCGCTTGGCAGCGGATGGCTGGGAGCTCGTCGAGGAAGCCGCCGATGCGGACGTCGCCGTCGTCAACACCTGCGGCTTCGTCGAAGCCGCGAAGAAGGACTCCGTCGACGCGCTCCTCGAAGCGAACGATCTAAAGGACCACGGCAGAACCCAGGCCGTGGTCGCCGTCGGTTGCATGGCCGAGCGGTACGGCAAGGAACTCGCCGAAGCGCTGCCCGAAGCTGACGGCGTGCTCGGGTTCGACGACTACGCCGACATCTCCGACCGGCTCCAGACCATCCTCAGCGGCGGCGTCCACGCCTCGCACACGCCGCGCGACCGGCGCAAGCTCCTGCCGCTCAGCCCTGCCGAGCGGCAGCAGGCGTCCACGGCGGCGGAGGTGGCGCTCCCCGGTCATGGGGCGCCCACGGATCTACCCGAGGGCGTGGCACCGGTCTCCGGGCCGCGTGCCCCCCTGCGCCGCAGGCTGGGCACGAGCCCGGTCGCTTCCGTGAAGCTGGCTTCCGGCTGCGACCGGCGCTGCTCGTTCTGTGCGATCCCCTCGTTCCGCGGCTCCTTCATCTCCCGGCGCCCCAGCGATGTCCTCGGCGAGACCCGCTGGCTCGCGGAGCAGGGGGTGAAGGAGGTCATGCTGGTCTCCGAGAACAACACCTCGTACGGCAAGGACCTGGGCGATATCCGACTGCTGGAGACGCTGCTGCCGGAGCTCGCGGCCGTGGACGGCATCGAGCGGGTGCGGGTGAGCTACCTCCAGCCCGCCGAGATGCGGCCCGGCCTGATCGACGTCCTGACCTCGACGCCGAAGATCGCCCCGTACTTCGACCTCTCCTTCCAGCACTCCGCGCCCAGCGTGCTGCGCTCGATGCGGCGGTTCGGTGACACCGAGCGCTTCTGGGAACTGCTGGAGACGATCCGGGGCAAGGCGCCTGAGGCCGGTGTCCGATCCAACTTCATCGTCGGTTTCCCTGGCGAGAGCGAGTCGGACTTCGCCGAGTTGGAGCGCTTCTTGACCCACGCGCGGTTGGACGCCATCGGCGTCTTCGGCTACTCGGACGAGGACGGCACCGAAGCGGCCTCCTACGAGAACAAACTCGACGACGACGTGATCGCGGAGCGGCTGGCGCATCTGTCCCGGCTCGCCGAAGAGCTGACCGCGCAGCGCGCGGAGGAGCGCATCGGGGAGAACCTGGAGGTGCTGGTCGAGTCCACCGGGGGAGCGGACGGTGACGAGCGCGCGGTGGGCCGTGCGGCACACCAGGCCCCCGAGACCGATGGGCAGATCGTCTTCACCGCGAGTGAAGGGCTGGTGCCCGGCCGCATGGTCAGGGCGAGGGTCGTCGAGACGGAAGGCGTCGACCTGGTGGCCGAATACTGCGGCCTGCCCGGGGATGACTTCGACGGCGGCCTCACTGCGGTCGGGGCTGCTGCTCGGTCGGCGGAGGGCGGCGACCGCCCGATTCCGGTCGAGGAGGCGGGCAGATGACCGGAGTGCCGGCTTCCACGGGGGGCGGCACCGGTAGGCCCGCACCCGGCGGCAAGCTGGGTGCCGCGGCGGTCAATCAGGCCAGTCTGTGGAACATCGCGAACATCCTCACCATGATCCGGCTGGTCCTGGTGCCGGCCTTCGTCCTCCTGATGCTTCAGGACGGGGGATACGACCCGGTCTGGCGCGCCTGGGCATGGGCGGCGTTTGCGGTGGCCATGATCACCGACATCTTCGACGGGCACCTCGCCCGGACCTACAACCTCGTCACCGACTTCGGGAAGATCGCCGACCCGATCGCCGACAAAGCGATCATGGCCTCCGGGCTGATCTGTCTCTCGGCGCTGGGCGACCTTCCCTGGTGGGTCACCGCGGTCATCCTCTTCCGCGAGCTGGGGATCACCTTGATGCGGTTCTGGGTGATCCGTCACGGCGTCATTCCGGCCAGCCGCGGCGGCAAGCTGAAGACGCTCGCCCAGGGCACGGCGGTCGGCATGTACGTCCTCGCCCTGACGGGCCCGTTGGCCACCTTGCGCTTCTGGGTGATGGCCGTCGCCGTTCTGCTGACGGTCATCACCGGACTCGACTACGTACGTCAAGCGATCGTGATGCGCCGCAGGGGAATGGCCAAGGCCCGCGGCGCGGTCGGTGGAGGCCGATGAACCCCGCTGCCGAGATCCTGACCATGCTTGCGGAGCGTGGTCAGACACTCGCTGTGGCCGAGTCCCTCACGGGCGGACTGGTCGCCGCGGAATTGACGGCCGTGCCCGGAGCCTCAGCGGTGCTCCGGGGCTCGGTGACGGCCTATGCGACCGAGCTCAAGCACACCGTGCTCGACGTCGAAGCGGACCTCCTGGAGGCCCGTGGTGCGGTGGACGTGCAGGTCGCACGGCAGATGGCCGCGGGGGTGCGCACCCTGCTGGGGGCCTCGTGGGGCATCGCCACCACGGGGGTGGCCGGACCCGAACCGCAGGACGGCAAGCCGGTGGGAACGGTCTACGTGGCCGTCGCGGGCCCGAATGGAACAGGGAATGTGGCCGCACTGAGGTTGAACGGGAGCCGGGCGGAAATCCGTAGAGAGAGTGTACGGAGCGTGCTCGAACTGCTCGCCGGTGAACTCAGCGGGAATGCGCGGGCACAGGATACGGAACAGAACGGGGGGAATTGATGTTTGCAGCCCTGAGTGAACACGACATCGCTCCCCGCACGGCCGCAGCGCAAGGCGGTACGGTGGGGCGTGAAGGATGCGGCTACGCGGTCCGAGGAGGGAGCCACCGATGATTCTGCTCCGTCGCCTGCTGGGTGACGTGCTGCGTCGGCAGCGCCAGCGCCAGGGCCGTACTCTGCGCGAAGTCTCCTCGTCCGCCCGAGTCTCACTCGGCTATCTCTCCGAGGTGGAGCGGGGGCAGAAGGAGGCATCCTCCGAGCTGCTCTCCGCGATTTGCGACGCGCTTGATGTACGGATGTCCGAGCTCATGCGCGAAGTGAGCGATGAACTGTCGCTCGCCGAACTGGCTCAGTCGGCAGCAGCCACTGAGCCGGTGCCTGCACCAGTGCGCTCGATGCTGAATGCGGTCTCCGTGACGTCGGTGGCAGGTGTGCCGACCGAGCGGGTGACCATCAAGGCCCCGGCGGAAGCTGTCGACGTCGTCGCTGCCTGATCGGTACGAAGACCGGTGGGACCGGGTCGGATCAGGTCCGGCCGGGTCCGCTCGGTCTTCGCTACGGATCTGCTTGAGGAACGGTGGCAGAAGCCGATGAGCGGCTGATGCACGGTTCACTGGTGTGATGCGGGACAAGCCCCGGTCGCCGCCCCGATGGGTGGTGGTCCGGGGCTTTTGGCTGTCGAATCACCTGCCTGCCGATGCGCGTCTGCCTGCCGATGCGCGTCGCTCCGCCTGGGCATCGAGCCGTGTCCTTCCGCTTGATTGTCGATTCGCGGGGTAGGCGCGTGAATGACCGTGTCTGGGTGCATGTGGTCTCACGGAAGACCCCCTCCGAATGTCTGGTTCGGGGGCCTATGTCATGGTGGGAATGACCGACAACCGAGTGGAGGACATGAATGTCTGTCGTGAAGAGTCCCCTGTCCGAGGCCGATCTCAAGGCGGTCGGTGAAGCCCTGCGGGGTGCACTCGTGGATCTGGTGGACCTCGGACTGGTGGCCAAGCAGGTGCACTGGAACGTGGTCGGACCGAGGTTCCGCTCCGTTCACCTTCAGCTCGACGAGGTCGTGGACACCGCCCGGCTGCACTCCGACACCGTGGCGGAACGCTGCTCGGCGATCGGTGTGACCCCGGACGGCCGTGCGGCCACCGTGGCGGCCCAGAGCGCCATCGGGACCGTGCCGGACGGATGGATCAAGGACGGCGACGCCGTACGGGTCCTCGTCGACGCGCTGGGCGCGGTGATCGTACGGATGCGGGAACGCATCGACGTGACGGGTGAGCCCGACCCGGTGAGCCAGGACATCATCATCGGTCTCACCGCGGATCTCGAAAAGCACGCGTGGATGTTCCAAGCCGAGAGCGCCTGAGCACGTGGCAGTGGGCACGCTGTGATCGCCCGGCGGTAGGTCACCGGTGATCGTCGATGGTCCACGGTGAACGCGGTCTCGGCGGTGGCAGAACAACGGTGGCAGAAGAGCCCCACTTCCCGCCCGAGCGGCCGTGTGCCGGCGATGCCCCACGGCTGGTGCTGCTCGACGAGCACCAGCCGGGCCGGGCGCTGGCCAGGCTCCGTTGGCCCTGGGACGGGTGCCTCCCGCCCCGAACGGCGGTAGAAGGGCGCGGCAGCGTCGGTTTCAAGCGCCCACACGGGTTGTTGAGAAGGCGTCACGACAGAGCGACACCCCCTCATCCAGGGGTGTGCGCCGGGCCTGCATCCGGTGCGCCCTCCCTGTGGGTGATCGTGCCGGTCTACGGTGGTCGGGAGGGAGGCAGCCATGGCACGACGCGGGGTGGCCCTCGGCGTCCTGGCCGCGCTGTTGGTGGCCGGCGTGTGGTGGTGGGCCGTATTGCGGCTGGCGCTCATTCCCGAGCGCACGGGATTCGTCGAAGGTGCGGTCGCGGCGGGCGGATGGGGGCTCAGTCTGCTGCCGGTGCATGTCACGGCAGCCCGTGCCGGGACGGGGTGGGTGGCCCGTGCCTCGGCCACCAGAGCCTCGGTGAGCAGGGCGAACGCCGCGCGTACCGCCGTCACCAAGGCAGCGGAACGACGTCGTTCAGCTCGGTGAATCGCCGCGTGATCAGCCGACCGGTCCCGACTGACAGCCCGGACACCAGTAGGTCACCCGCTCATCACCCGTTCCCTTGCCCGCTGCTGCCCGGCGAATCGGCGTGCCACACCGGAGACAGGGCAGCCCCGAGCGGCCGTAGACGAACAAGCGGGTCGCCGTGCTACCGCCACCCGGTGACCGGGCGGTGGTCTGCCGGTCGAACGTGTTCCGGTTGGCGATGAGGAGCCGATGGGCGGTGGCCATGAGCCGCTCCGGAATCCCGGCGGGCAGGTCCGCCACGGGTGACCAGGGCGTCACACCGGCCAAGAACGCGAGTTCGGACTTGTAGACGTTGCCGATGCCCGCGAGATTGCGCTGGTCGAGGAGGGCATCGCCGAGTGGGCGGGAGGGCTTGGCCAGCAGCCGGGCCACCGCCACCTGCGGATCCCAGTCGGGCCCGAGGAGATCGGGCCCCAGATGGCCGACGACCTGTTCCTCGTCGAGGGTGCGGATCAGCTCCAGCACGGGCAGCCGATAGCCCACCGCCGTGTGCGAGGAGTTCCCCAGGACGGCTCGGATCTCGTACGAGGGACCACCGCGCCACCGCTCGCCCGCGCGGAAGATGCGCCAAGCGCCGTCCATCCTGAGATGGGAGTGGAGCGTCAGCCCGCCGTCGATCCGAGCGAGGAGGTGTTTGCCGCGCGCCACGACTTCCAGGACGGGCCGGCCGGTGAGATCTGCGGTGGCGAAACGCGGAACCCGCAGGTCGAAGCGGGTGAGCACCTGCCCCGCGAGAGCTGCGTGCAGTAGCTGTGCGGTACGCCAGACGGTGTCGCCTTCGGGCATGAACCCATGATGCGTGATTCCCGCGGCGGAGGGGTGGCGAGCAGTCTCGGCCCTGGTGGTGTGGGAGCCAGGGGCCGCATGGGCAGGGCCCCGGGATGACTGACTTCGCCGCCGCGCTCCCTCCCGCAGCGACCGTGACCACGTCAGGGCCGCACGCGCAGGCCCCTGGGCGTGGCGTGGAAGCCCGCTGTCTCCAGTACCGCCGCCAGCGGTGAGGTCAGCGCCGGGGTGCCGTTCACCCGCTCGACGGTGACCGTACCCAGCGTGCCGACGCGTGCGGCGTCCGCCAGGGCGCCTGCTGCGGCGGTGAGCGCCGGGGCATCGGGATCGGTCACCCAGGAGAGCAGTGTCTTGCCGCCGCGCTCCATGTACAGAATCAGCTCGCCGTTGACCAGCACCACCAGGGAACCTGCCTTGCGCCCCGGTTTGTGGCCGGCCCCCTCAGGGGATTCGGGCCAGCCCAGCGCAGCCCCGTACGCGTTGGCCGGATCGGCTGCGGCCAGCACCATGGCTGGCAGTGCGGAACCGGAGTCGGCGCGCTCACGGGCGGTGGAGACGGCACGCAGCCGGTCCACCGCACCGTCCATGGCGAACTGGGCCGCGCCCAGGCCCTCCACCACATAGCCGCGGCGCGCCTGCCCGTTGTCCTCGAAGGCCGCCAAGACCCGGTAGACGGCCGAGAAACCGCCCTGCACGCCCTCGGCGGCGACGGCCCCGCGGGTCACCACCCCATGGCGGTCGAGCAGGGTGCGCGCCAGAGCGTGGGCCCGATGGGTGCGATCGGTCTCCACGGTGGGCAGCACGGACCAGCGACCGCTGACCGTGGGCGGCCCACCTCGGGAGGCGGGACGGCCGGGAGCCGTCACCAGACCCCCGTATCTGCCCCGGGGTACGGGACGCCTCGCCCGGTGCGCGGTCGATCCGGCGGTACGGCCCGAGCCGAGCAGCGCACGCAGCGGGGCGAGGGTGTCATTGGTGAGCCGTCCGGACCAGGTCAGCTCCCAGACGGCATCGGCCAGTTGCGGATCGGTGGCATCGGGGTGGGTGGTGGCCCGCACCTGGTCGGCGATCTGCCGGAAGAACAGGCCGTAGCCGGGTGAGAGGGCTGCCAACACCGACTCGTGCAGCGCGGTCAGCTCCAGGGGGAGGGGTGGCGGCAACAGCAGCGGTGCGGTGTCGGCGACGTAGAGCGAGAGCCAGCCGTCCTTGCCTGGCAGGGCTCCGGCGCCCGCCCACAGGACCTCGCCGGTCGTGGTCAGTTCGTCGAGCAGCGTCGGCGTGTACCCCTGGACGCGGGAGGGGAGGATCAGCTTCTCCAGGGCGGATGCGGGCACGCTCGCCCCTTGGATCTGCTCGATCGCCCGGGCCAGTCCGTCGATGCCACGGAGATCTCTGGCGCCGATGTGCTGCCACGGGGGCAGGAAGGCGGCCAGTGAGGCGGGGGGCACCGGCTCCAACTCCTGCCGCAGGGCAGCCAGCGAACGGCGCCGCAGACGGCGCAGGACCGTGGCGTCACACCATTCCATGCCGGTGGTGGGGCCGGGGGAGTCCGCGGTGGGGTGGTCGCCCATCGGGGGGCGGAACTCGCCGTGGACGATGCGCCCGCCCGCGGCGAGCCGCTGGAGCGCACCGTCCGTGACCGCGGTCCCCAGACCGAAGCGAGCCGCGGCCTGGACCGAGGTGAAGGGGCCGTTGGTCCGGGCGAACCGGGCCAGCAGATCGCCCAGCGGGTCCTTGACGGGCTCGGTGAACGCCTCGGGCACTCCCACCGGCAGTGCAGTGCCCAGAGCGTCCCGCAGCCGCCCCGCATCCTCGATCGCCGCCCAGTGATCCTGTCCCGCGACCCGCACCCGAATCGCCCGACGTGCATCGGCCAGTGCCCGGGCCCACTGGGGATCGCCTCCGCGTAGGGCCAACTCGGCATCGGTGAGCGGCCCGAGGATGCGCAACAGATCGGCGACGCCCTCCGCGTCCTTGATCCTTCTGTCTTCGGTGAGCCATTGCAGCTCCCGTTCGAGTTCGACGAGGACATCGGCGTCGAGCAGTTCCCTCAGTTCGGCCTGTCCCAGCAGTTCCGACAGCAGCCGGGAGTCCAACGAGAGGGCGGCGGCGCGCCGTTCGGCGAGCGGGGAGTCCCCCTCGTACAGGAACTGGGCGACATAGCCGAACAGCAGGGAGCGGGCGAACGGGGAGGGTTCCGCCGTCGTCACCTCGACCATGCGGACCCGGCGCGCTTCGATGTCGCCCATCAGCTCGACCAGCCCGGGCACGTCGAAGACGTCCTGGAGACACTCTCGGACCGCTTCCAGCACGATGGGGAAGGAACCGAACTCGCTCGCCACCTGGAGCAGTTGGGCCGCCCGCTGGCGCTGCTGCCAGAGAGGGGTGCGCTTGCCCGGGCTGCGCCGCGGTAGGAGCAGCGCCCGCGCGGCGCACTCCCGGAACCGGGACGCGAACAACGCGGATCCGCCGACCTGTTCGGTGACGAGCCGGTCGATCTCCCCCTGGTCGAAGACGGCGTCCGCAGCGCCGACCGGGGCCTGTGCGCTGTCGTACGTGGTGTCCATGGGGTCCGGATCCTGGTCCAGCAGGTCCAGGCCCATCAGATCGCTCATCAGATCGGCGTCGGGCAGCCGCAGCACGATTCCGTCGTCGGCGTGCATGACCTGGGCGTCCATGCCGTACCGCTCGGTGAGACGGGCGCCGAGCGCCAGTGCCCACGGGGCGTGGACCTGGGCACCGAACGGTGAGTGGATCACCACCCGCCAGTCGCCCAGCTCGTCACGGAACCGCTCCACGAGGATGGTTCGGTCGTCGGGCACATGGCCGCAGGCGCGGCGCTGTTCGTCCAGGTACGCGAGGACGTTCTGCGCCGCCCAGGCGTCGAGCCCGGCCGCCAGCAGCCGCAGCCGTGCGTCCTCCTCCGAAAGCGCGCCCACCTCCCGCAGAAAGCCGCCGACGGCGCGCCCCAGCTCCAGGGGCCGGCCCAACTGGTCGCCCTTCCAGAAGGGCAGTCGTCCCGGCACACCGGGTGCGGGCGAGACCAGCACGCGATCACGGGTGATGTCCTCGATCCGCCAGGAGGTGGTGCCGAGGGTGAACACATCCCCCACCCGGGACTCGTACACCATTTCCTCGTCCAGCTCGCCGACCCTGCCGCCCCCCTTCTTGGGGTCCGACCCGGCGAGGAAGACACCGAAGAGACCGCGGTCCGGGATGGTGCCGCCGGAGGTCACCGCGAGCCGCTGCGCCCCGGGCCTGCCCGTGACCGTGCCCGCGATGCGGTCCCACACCACGCGCGGTCGCAGTTCGGCGAAGGCGTCCGACGGGTACCGTCCGGCCAGCATGTCCAGCACGGCCGTGAAGGCTGACTCGGGCAGGGAGGCGAAGGGGGCGGCCCGGCGGGCCAGCGCCAACAGGTCGTCGACCTGCCAGACGTCGAGCGCGACCATCGCGACCAACTGCTGTGCCAGGACGTCCAAGGGGTTGGACGGGATGCGCAGCGCCTCGATGGCCCCACTGCGCATCCGCTCGGTGACCACGGCCGCCTGCACCAGGTCACCGCGGTACTTGGGGAAGACCACGCCGGTGGAGACCGCGCCCACCTGGTGTCCGGCGCGGCCCACGCGCTGGAGGCCGGAGGCGACGGACGGAGGGGACTCGACCTGGACGACGAGGTCGACCGCACCCATGTCGATGCCCAGCTCCAGACTGGACGTGGCCACCACGGCGGGCAGTCGGCCCGCCTTGAGGTCCTCTTCGACCAGGGCGCGCTGTTCCTTGGACACCGAACCGTGGTGGGCCCGGGCGAGCAGCGGCGGAGCACCGCGTGCGGCACCCGACTGGGCCATGATCTCGGCCGGTGGGGACCCTTCGGGGAGGGTTTCGCCCGTCGCCCGCTCGTAGGCGATCTCGTTGAGGCGGTTGCACAGCCGTTCGGCGAGGCGGCGGGAGTTGGCGAAGACGATGGTGGAGCGGTGGGCCTGGACGAGGTCGGCGATGCGCTCCTCGACGTGCGGCCAGATCGAGGGCCTGTCCCCGCTGTCGGAGGTGCCACCGGAGCCCCCTGCCGTCGGCGAACCGCCCAACTCGCCCAGGTCCTCGACGGGGACCACCACCGACAGGTCGAACTCCTTGCCGGACGGCGGCTGGACGATCTCCACCCGCCGTTGCGGTGAGAGATAGCGGGCCACCTCCTCCACCGGCCGCACCGTCGCCGAGAGGCCGATGCGCCGGGCGGGACGCGGCAGCAGTTCGTCCAGTCGCTCCAGGGACAGTGCGAGATGGGCGCCCCTCTTGGTGCCCGCGACGGCGTGCACCTCGTCCAGGATCACCGTCTCGACCCCGGCCAGGGCGTCCCTGGTGGATGAGGTGAGCATCAGGAACAGCGATTCGGGTGTGGTGATCAGAATGTCCGGCGGCTTGGTGGCCAGCGATCTGCGCTCGGCGGGCGGTGTGTCCCCGGACCGGATGGCGACCCGCACATCGGGCTCGGGCAGCCCCAGCCGCACCGACTCCTGGCGAATTCCGATCAGGGGGCTGCGGAGGTTGCGCTCCACATCGACGGCGAGTGCCTTGAGGGGTGAGATGTACAGGACCCGGCAGCGGGCCTTGGGGTCGGCGGGCGGTGGGGTGGCCGTCAGCCGATCGAGCGCGGCCAGGAAGGCGGCCAGGGTCTTCCCGGACCCGGTCGGGGCCACGACCAGGACGTCCGAGCCTTCGCCGATCGCCTGCCAGGCACCCTCCTGCGCGGCGGTGGGCGCGCTGAAGGCTCCCGCGAACCAACTCCGGGTGGCGGGGGAGAACGAGTCGAGCGCAGTCCTGGCCATGTCCCCCATCGTGCACCGCGCCACTGACAATCGGCTTCGGGAGCGCTCGCCGGGGTGCTGATGGGGGTGCACACCGCTGGGAGGAGCGCGGGCCGGCTGTTCGGTTCGGACGGTTCGGTTCCGGGCGGCTCAGGTGGTTCAGTTCCAGCGGCTTAGGCAGTGTCTGATGGCTCTTGCCTGGGATGGTGGATCTCTCGCTGTTTCGGGCATGAGTCGGGCATGGTGCGTCGGCATGAACTGACGAATGC
>NZ_JBEXVD010000048.1:0-20030 GCF_040638655.1 Streptomyces sp. NPDC005963
AGTTGTTGGTGGGGGAGGGGGTGCGGGCGCGGTTGATTGATGTGGATTATGCGTCGCATTCGGTGCAGGTGGAGGAGGTGCGGGAGCAGATCCTTTCCGACCTGGCGGATATCACGCCGGTTACTGGGTCGGTGCCGTTCTATTCGACGGTCACTGGGGGTTGGTTGGATACGGCATCGTTGGATGCTGAGTATTGGTATCGGAATTTGCGGGAGACGGTGGAGTTCGAGGCGGCGACGCGGGGGTTGTTGGAGGAGGGTTTCCGGTTCTTCATCGAGCCCAGCCCCCACCCCGTACTCGGCTTCGGCGTCCAGGAGACGGCCGAAGCGGCTGGCACGGCCGACTCCGCACAGGGCCCAGCGGTGGTGCTGGGGACCCTGCGGCGAGGCGAAGGCGGCCTCGAACGCTTTCTGTTGTCGCTGGGCGAAGCCCATGCAGCCGGCCTCTCGCCGGACTGGGACCGAGTGTTCGCCGGACACCGCCCGGATGGCGTCTCGCTGCCGACTTACCCCTTCCAACGCCGCCCGTACTGGCTGGAGGACACCCCCGCCGCCCCGGACGCCGGCCCCGGACACCCCTCCGAAGGGGACGACTTCTGGGAGGCCCTCGGCGGCGGCGACCTGGACCGGTTCACCGCAACCCTCGGAGTGACCCGTGAGGACCCCCTCGACGTGGTTCTCCCCGCGCTCACGACCTGGCGCACCGAACGCACCGATCGCTCCGTGGTGGACTCCTGGCGCTACCGGGTGACCTGGCGTGCCCTGCCCGAAGGCCCCGCGCCCCAACTGGCCGGCAGCTGGCTCGTTCTGTCATCGGCCACACAGCCCGAGCAGCAGGCACGACGGTCTGCTGAGACCGTCCACGCCCTGGAGCAGGCCGGGGCCGCAGTGTTGCACGTACTGCTCACCGAGGCGGATGCCGAACGCGCGGTGCTGACCGACCGGATCCGCGAAGCCCTGCAACCGGTCGCCGGCCCGGTCGCCGGGGTGTTGTCGTTGCTCGGCCTCGACGAGCGCGCCCACTCCGTACACCCCACCGTCCCCCTGGGCACGGCGCTGAACCTGGCACTGGTGCAGTCCCTCGGCGATGCCGGGGTCGACGCACCCCTGTGGTGGGCGACCCGCGGTGCGGTGTCGGTCGGGCTCACGGACGCCGACAGTCCCGTCAGCGCCGCACAGAACCTGCTCTGGGGGCTCGGCCGGGTGGCCGCGCTGGAGTACCCGCAGCGCTGGGGCGGACTGGTCGATCTCCCGGAAACCCTGGATGCGACCGCCGCCGCACGCCTGTGCCGGGTGCTGGCCCAGGGAGCCGGGTCCGAGGACCAGTTGGCCGTACGCGCGACCGCCTGCCACGGCCGACGACTGGTGAGGTCCGCCCTGGGCGACACCGCTCCGCGGCGGTCCTGGCGGCCGGGAGGCAGCGTACTGATCACCGGTGGCACCGGTGGGATCGGCGCGCAGATCGCCCGCTGGCTGGCCCGGCGCGGAGCCGAGCACCTGGTGTTGGTCAGCCGTCGCGGCCCGGACGCGCCCGGCGCGCCGGAGCTGTCCGATGAGTTGACCGCTCTCGGCGCCCGAGTCACCGTGGCCTCCTGCGACGTCGCCGACCTGGACGCCCTGCGCGCACTCAAGGACGGCCTGGAGCGGGACGGCCACCCCATCGGCACCGTTTTCCACGCCGCAGGGGCCGGACTGCTGGTGCCGCTGCCCACGACCGACCTGGACGAGTTCGCGGACACGCTCTACGCCAAGGTCGGCGGGGCCAAGAACCTGGACCTGCTGTTCGACCGCGACTCGCTCGACGCGTTCGTCCTGTTCTCCTCCATCTCCGGGGTCTGGGGCAGCGCCGACCACGGCGCCTACGCCGCCGCGAACGCCTACCTCGACGGCCTCGCCGAGAACCGCAGAAACCGCGGGCTGGCCGCGACGTCCGTGGTCTGGGGGATCTGGAACCCCGAGGACGGGGCCGGCATGGCGGCCGAACTCGTCGAGGAAACCCTCCGCGGCCACGGCGTGCTGTTCATGCCGCCCGCCGTGGCGATCACCGGTCTCCAACAGGTGTTGGATCACGACGAGACGGTAGTCCTGGTCACCGACATCGATTGGGACCGCTTCGCACCGGTGTTCACCTCGGCGCGCCCCAGCCCGCTGATCGCCGACCTGCCCGAAGTGCGCAGAGCCCTGGCCGCCGAACCGGTCGCCGGCCCCGACGGAGCAGTGGGGACCGCCGGAGCGTCCTCGGCACTGCGCGACCGGCTGGGCCCGCTCCCGGCGGCCGAGCGGACACGGGTGTTGATCGACCTGGTCCGGACCCAGGCCGCCGCCGTCCTCGGCCACGACTCGCCCGACGCGGTCGCCCCGGGCCGTGCCTTCCGCGACCTCGGCTTCGACTCGCTGACCGCGGTGGACATGCGCAACCGGCTCAACACCGCCACCGGGCTGCGCCTCCCCGTCACCGTCGTCTTCGACTACTCCTCCGCCACCGCACTGGCCCGGCACCTGGAGACCGAGCTGCTGGGAGCGGTCGACCAGCCCGCCGCCACGCCCCCGCCCACACCGGCCCTCGTCGACGCAGACGAAGACCCGATCGTGATCGTGGCCATGAGCTGCCGCTACCCCGGCGGAGTGCGCACCCCCGAGGAACTGTGGCGCCTGGTCGCCGACGGACACGACGCGGTCTCCGAACTGCCGTCCGACCGGGGCTGGGACCTGGACGGCCTCTACGACGCGGATCCCGACCGGCCCGGCAAGAGCTACGCCGCCGCGGGCGGATTCGTCCACGACGCCGGACTCTTCGACCCCGCGTTCTTCGGCATCTCGCCCCGCGAGGCCCTGGCGATGGATCCGCAGCAACGGCTGCTCCTTGAGACGTCCTGGGAAGCGATCGAGCGCGCCGGCATCGATCCGGCGTCCCTGCACGGCACCAGCACCGGGATCTTCGCCGGCGCCTCCTACCAGGGCTACGGCGGCACCCTGCGGGACGTCCCCGAAGCGCTGGAGGGACTGTTCATCGCGGGCATCTCGACCAGCGTCCTGTCCGGGCGCGTCGCCTACCAACTGGGGCTCCAGGGGCCCGCCGTGACCGTGGACACGGCCTGCTCGTCGTCGCTGGTCGCGGTGCACCTCGCGGCCCAGTCGCTGCGCTCGGGCGAGTGCACGCTGGCACTGGCCGGCGGCGCGACGGTGATGGGCACCCCCCTGTCGTTCACCGGCTTCAGCCGACAGCGTGGGCTCGCCGAGGACGGGCGCTGCAAGTCCTTCGCCGCCTCGGCGGACGGCTTCGGCATGGCCGAGGGCGTGGGCGTGCTGGTGCTGGAACGGCTCTCCGACGCCCGGCGCAACCACCATCCGGTACTGGCGGTCCTGCGCGGCTCGGCGATCAACCAGGACGGTGCGAGCAACGGACTGACCGCGCCCAGTGGGCTGGCCCAGCAACGGGTGATCCGCGGCGCGCTGGCGAACGCCCGGTTGACGGCCGCGGACGTGGACGTGGTGGAGGCACACGGCACCGGTACCCGGCTGGGTGACCCGATCGAGGCCGATGCCCTGCTGGCGACCTACGGGCAGGACCGGCCGGACGACCGGCCGTTGTGGCTCGGTTCGCTGAAGTCCAACATCGGCCACACCCAGGCCGCCGCCGGTGTCGCCGGCGTCATCAAGATGGTGTTGGCGATGGGCCACGGGGTGCTGCCGCAGACGCTCCACATCGACCGGCCGACCCCGAACGTGGACTGGGCCGCCGGGTCCGTGTCCTTGCTGACCGAGGCGACCGACTGGCCGGAGACCGGCCGTCCACGCCGGGCCGGGGTCTCCTCGTTCGGACTGAGCGGCACCAACGCCCACGTCATCATCGAGCAGCCGCCCGCCGTAACCGACCCACCTGCCGTAACCGACCCGCCCGCGGTACCGGACGCACCAACCGTCACCGTTCCGTGGATCCTCTCCGGGCGCACCCTCGACGCCCTAAAGACCCAGGCGGCACAGCTGCACGACCATCTGACGGAGCGTACGGAACTGTCGCCCGTCGATGTCGGCTACTCCCTGGCGACCACCAGGACCGCCTTCGAACACCGTGCCGTCGTCGTCGGCGACGACCGTGCGACCCTGCTGCGCGGCCTGCATGCGCTGGCCACCGGGAAACGTGCCCCCGACCTGATCAGCGGCACCGTCGCCCGGTCCACCAGGACCGTCTTCGTCTTCCCGGGCCAGGGCTCCCAATGGGCCGGGATGGCACAGGAACTGCTCGACCTCGCGCCCGTCTTCGCCGAGCGGATCGCCGCCTGCGAACGCGCCCTCGCCCCGCACCTGGACTGGTCGCTGCTCGCCGTCCTCAGAGACGAGCCCGACGCGCCCCCACTCGACCGGGTCGACGTGGTGCAGCCGGTGCTGTTCGCCGTGATGGTGTCCCTGGCCGAGCTGTGGCGTTCCCACGGGATCGTCCCGGACGCCGTCGTGGGCCACTCCCAGGGGGAGATCGCCGCCGCCTGCGTGGCAGGAGCGCTCTCCCTCGATGACGCCGCGCGGATCGTCGCACTGCGCAGCCGGGCCCTCCTCGCCCTGACCGGACGCGGCGAAATGCTGTTCGTACCCCAGCCGGCCGAGGCCGTACGGGAGGCGCTTCACGCCTGGGAAGGAGTGCTCGACATCGCCGCCGTGAACGGGTCGGCCTCGGTGACGGTCTCCGGCGACCCGGCGGCGCTGGCGGAGCTGCGCGATCAGTACTCCGAGGTGGGCGTGCTGACCTGGCCGGTACCCGGCGTGGACTTCGCCGGACACTCGGCACAGGTGGAAGAGATCGAACAGGAGCTGCTGACCCTGCTCGCCGGGATCGAACCGCGGACGTCCGACGTCCCGTTCTACTCGACGGTCAGTGGCGGCCTGCTGGACACCGCCGCCCTGGACACCGCGTACTGGTACCGCAATCTGCGCCGACCCGTGGAGTTCGAACGGGCGGTCCGCGCGCTGATCGCCGACGGGCACCACACCTTCGTCGAGTGCAGCACCCACCCCGCACTCACGGTCTGGCTGCAACAGGCCGTCGAGGCGGCCGAGGTCGGCGACGGCGCCGTCGTCGGAACCCTGCGCCGCGACGAAGGCGGCCCCGCCCGCTTCCTCACCTCGCTGGCCGAACTGCAGGTCCACGGAGCGCCAGTGGACTGGGAGCCGGTCTTCGCCGGATCCGGCGCACGGAAGCGGCCCCTGCCCACCTACGCCTTCCAACGGCAGCAGTACTGGCTGGACACCATCGCCCCGGACCGGCCGTCCGACGACACCACCGGCCCCGACGCGGCCGACTCCGGGTTCTGGGAAGCGATCGACCGCGGGGACCTGGACACCCTCGCCACCACCCTGCGGGTCGAGGACGCTGAACTGCGCGCCTCCCTCGACTCGCTCGTCCCCACCCTGTCGGACTGGCTGCGCGGACGGCGCGGCAGCACGACCGCCGACCGTTGGCGCTACCGCGTCGCCTGGCAGCCCCTCCCCACGCCCGGGCGGCCCGAGCTCTTCGGGAACTGGTTGGTCATCGCCCCCGCCGGCACCGCCGCCGAGCCGACCGTGGCGTTCGTCCTCAACTCCCTGCGCGCTCACGGCGCCGCGCCGGTCCTCGTCGAGGCGGGCCCGGACGCGGCCGGCCGGGCCGGGTTCACCGAACTGCTGCGCAACGCGCAGGACCTGACCGGCGACACACCTGCCGGGGTGCTGTCCCTGCTCGCCCTCGCCGAGGAACCCCACAGCGCGGACTCGGCACTACCGCTCGGACTGGTGCTGACGGTCGCGCTGCTCCAGGCGCTGGGCGACCTCGGCGCCGACGCCCCGCTCTGGTGCGCCACCCGGGGAGCGGTCTCGGTCGGCCGCTCCGACCGGACCGAAAGCGCACTGCAAGCGTTGGTCTGGGGCCTCGGCGGAGTCGCCGGAGTCGAGTACCCGCAGCGCTGGGCAGGACTGGTGGACCTTCCACAGCGGCTCGACGACCGGGGCCGGACCCGACTGGCCGAGGTGCTGTCGGGGTTGGAAGGCGAGGACCAACTGGCGATACGGGCCTCCGGCGTCTACGGCCGCAGGCTCGTCCACGCCGGAGTCGGTGACACGACCCCGCTCCGCAGCTGGACGCCCGAAGGCACGGTCCTGGTCACCGGTGGAACCGGCGGCGTCGGCGCTCAGATCGCCCGACGGCTCGCCCGCACCGGCACCGCGCACCTCCTGCTGACGAGCCGTCGCGGCACTCGGGCACCGGGGGCGGACGCCCTGCTCGCCGAACTGCGCGAACTCGGGGCCGAGGTCACCGTGGCCGCCTGCGACATCGCGGACCGGGACGCGCTGGCCGACCTGCTGGCGGGCATCCCGCCCGAACGCCCGCTGCGCGCCGTCCTGCACGCGGCGGGCGTCCTGGACGACGGGGTGATCGACTCGATCACTCCCGAGCGTGCGGCCGGAGTCCTGCGTCCCAAGCTGGACGGCGCCCGCAACCTCGACCAACTCACCCGCGAGCTCGACCTGACCGCCTTCGTGCTGTTCTCCTCGCTGGCCGGAACGCTCGGCGGCACCGGCCAGGGCAGCTATGCCGCAGCCAACGCCTACCTCGACGCCCTGGCCCGACAACGCCGCGACCTCGGGCTGCCGGGCACCTCCGTCGCCTGGGGCCTCTGGGGCGGCGAGAGCCTCGCCTCGGGAGCCGTCGCCGAACGGCTCGTCCGCAACGGTCTGCCGGCCATGGACCCCGAGTTGGCCACGGCCGCACTCCAACAGGCGCTCGACCACGACGACACGGCGGTGCTGATCGCCGATTTCGCCTGGGACCGCTTCACCCGGGCGTTCACCGCGCTCCGGCCCAGCGCCGCCATCGGCGACCTGCCGGAGGTGAGAGAGGTGCTCGCGGCAGCGCGCCCGGCCCTTGCCGACGGCACGGAGTCACCGGCCCTGCGGCTGGCCGGGCTGTCCCCGGCCGAACGGGACCAGGCCCTGCTGCACCTGGTCCGGGTCGAAGTCGCCGCCGTGCTCGGCCACGCAGGACCCGAAGCGGTGGAACCCGACCAGGTGTTCAAGGACATCGGCTTCGACTCGCTGACCGCCGTCGAACTGCGCAACCGGCTCGCCGAGGCCACCGGGCTACGGCTGTCGGTGACCCTGGCCTTCGACTATCCCACCGCGACGGTGCTGGCCGCCCATCTGCGCACCGAACTGCCGGGGGCCTCCGTCACCGCGACCGACGCCGTCCCCAAGGCGGCACCGTTGCCGGCAACCGGCGTTGACGACGACGTGATCGCCGTCGTCGCGATGAGCTGCCGCTACCCCGGTGGCATCAGCACACCCGAGGAGCTGTGGGAGCTGGTCACCACCGGCCAGGACGCGATCTCCGGCTTCCCCACCGGACGCGGCTGGGACCTGGAGGGCCTCTACGACCCCGACCCCGACCAGGTCGGCAGCACCTACGCCCAAGAGGGCGGCTTCCTGCACGAGGCGGACCGCTTCGACCCGGCGTTCTTCGGCATCTCACCCCGTGAGGCGCTCACCATCGACCCCCAGCAGCGGCTGCTGCTCGAACTCTCCTGGGAAGCGTTCGAGCGGGCCGGCATCGACCCGCTGTCGCTGAAGGGCAGCCGCAGCGGCGTCTTCGTCGGTTGCAGCCACCACGACTACGGCTCGCGGGTCACCGAGCCGTCCGAGGAGTTCGAGGGCTACCTCGGCATCGGCAGTGCGGGCAGCGTGGCGTCCGGACGGATCTCCTACAGCCTCGGTCTGGAAGGACCCGCGGTGACCGTGGACACGGCGTGCTCCTCGTCACTGGTGGCGGTGCACCTGGCGGCGCAGTCACTGCGGGCCGGGGAGTGCTCGCTCGCACTCGCCGGCGGGGTGACCGTGATGTCGACGCCGGGCGCGTTCGTGGAGTTCAGCCGACAGCGCGTGCTCGCCGAGAACGGACGCTGCAAGCCCTTCGCCGCCGCAGCGGACGGCACCTCATGGGCCGAGGGCGCAGGGCTGCTCGTCCTCGAACGGCTCTCCGACGCCCGGCGCAACGGGCACCCGGTGCTCGCCCTCGTACGCGGCTCGGCCGTGAACCAGGACGGTGCCAGCAACGGCCTGACCGCGCCCAACGGCCCCTCGCAACAGCGGGTGATCCGGTCGGCGCTCGCCAACGCAGGGCTGGCGGCGACCGAGGTGGACGCGGTGGAAGCGCACGGCACCGGGACCAAACTGGGCGATCCGATCGAAGCCCAGGCCCTGCTGGCGACCTACGGTCAGGAGCGGGTGGCGGACCGGCCGTTGTGGCTGGGGTCGCTGAAGTCGAACATCGGGCACAGCCAGGCCGCCGCCGGGGTGGCCGGGATCATCAAGATGGTGCAGGCCATGCGGCACGGTGAACTGCCGCGCACCTTGCACATCGACGAGCCGACGCCCTACGTGGACTGGTCGGCCGGCGCGGTACGGCTTCTCACCGAGAACACCCCGTGGCCAGTGACCGGCCGTCCGCGACGGGCCGCGGTGTCGTCGTTCGGCGTGAGCGGCACCAATGCCCACACCATCCTGGAACACCCCACCGACCCGGACCGGGAACCGACCACCGCCCCCCGCAAGGCCCCTTCGCCCGCCGCCGTGAACGTCCAGGACACGTCTGCTCTCCCGTGGCTGCTGTCCGCGCGGAGCGCCGACGCACTGCGCGAGACGGCCGGGCGGCTACTCCGCCGCGTGGAGCGGAACCCGCAGCTCGATGTGGCCGACGTCGGCTACTCGCTGGCACTGAACCGAAGCGCCTTCGAACACCGGGCCGCCGTCACCGGCACGGACCGGGAATCCCTGCTGCACGGGCTCACCGCCCTCGCCTCGGCCGAGCCGTCCACGGACCTGGTGCAGGGCGTCAGCGGCGCGCCCGGGAAGACCGCCTTCCTGTTCCCCGGCCAGGGCAGCCAGCGATCCGGCATGGGCGCCGAGTTGTACGCACGCTTCCCCGTCTTCGCGGATGCCTTCGACGCGGTCTGCGCGGAGCTCGATCCCCTGCTGGACCGCTCGCTGCGCGAAGTGATCGACGCGGCCCCCGGCACCCCCGACCACGGCCTGCTGGACCTCACCGGATACACCCAACCCGCCCTGTTCGCGCTCGGTGTCGCCCTGTTCCGGCTGGTCGAGAACTGGGGTGTGCGACCTGACTACCTGCTCGGCCACTCGGTGGGAGAACTGGCCGCCGCACACGTCGCCGGTGTGCTCTCGCTGTCCGACGCCGCCGCCCTGGTGGCCGCGCGGGGCCGACTGATGCAGGCCCTGCCGACCGGAGGCGCGATGTTCGCCCTCGCCGTCCCCGAGGAGGACGTACTACCGCTCCTCGCGGGCCGGGAGAGTTCCGTCGGACTGGCAGCGGTCAACGGCCCGGCCTCCACCGTGATCTCGGGCGACGAGGCGGAGGTGGCCGAACTCGCCGCCGTACTCGCCGAGCGCGGGCACAAGACCCGTCAGCTCCGGGTCAGCCACGCCTTCCACTCCGCCCTGATGGAGCCGATGCTCGCCGAGTTCCGCAAGGTCGCCGCGGGGATCGAGAGGGGAGAAGCCACCGTCCCGATCATCTCCGACCTGACCGGGGAGCCGGCCACTGCCGAGCAACTCGGCTCGCCGGACCACTGGGTGGAACACGTGCGCGGCACGGTGCGGTTCCAGGACGGAATGCGCCGGCTGGAACGCGAGGGCGTCACCGCGTTCCTGGAACTCGGACCCGATGGCGCACTCAGCACCATGGGGCAGGACTGCCTGACACAGGACACCGACCCCGCCGGCGCTGCCGTGCTGGTACCGCTGCTGCGCAGGGACAGGACCGAGACGGACGCGGCGACAGCCGCCCTGGCCAGGCTGCACGTCCACGGCGTCCTGGTGGACTGGAAGGCCGTCCACTCCGGTAGCGGAGCCGACTCCGTCGACCTGCCGACCTACCCCTTCCAGCGCCAGAGCTACTGGCTGGAGGGCAACTCAGCCGGAGCGGACCTGCCGTCCGCCGGACTGCTGACGGCCGATCACCCACTGCTCGGCGCCGGCTCGGAACTCGCCGAATCCGACGGCTTCCTGTTCACGGGCCGGCTCTCGGTCCGCAGCCATCCGTGGCTCGCTGACCATGGGGTCTTCGAGGGCGTACTGTTCCCGGCCACCGCCTTCCTGGAACTCGCGGTCCGCGCGGGCGACGAGGTCGGCTGCGACCAGGTCGAGGAACTCACCCTGGAGGCGCCCCTGGTGCTCCCCGCGAGCGGTGCGGTCGCCCTGCAACTCACGGTCGGAGCCCCGGACGGTTTTGGTGCCCGCCCGCTGAGCGTCCACGCCAGGCCCGAGGAGTCCGGCCCCGACGCGCCCTGGACCCGCCATGCGAGCGGCCTGCTGACCGCCGGCGAAGAGCCGGCCCCGGCCGACCCGGCAGAACTCACCACCTGGCCGCCGGCCGGCGCCGTACCACTCGACGTGGAGGGTCTCTACGAGCGCTTCGCCGAGGGCGGATTCGCCTACGGTCCCGCGTTCCAGGGCCTGAGGGCTGCCTGGCGCCTCGGCGACGAGGTCTTCGCCGCCGCAAGTCTGCCCCCGCAACAGCAGCCGGACGCGAACGGATTCGGCCTGCACCCGGCACTCCTGGACTCGGCACTGCACGCGCTGGTGTTCGACGTGCTCCAGGGGCCCGCCAAGGGGTGGCTCCCGTTCTCCTGGAACGGGGTGCGGCTCCACGCATCGGGCGCGTCAGAACTCCGGCTCCGGCTCACCCCCACCGGTCGGGACGCCGTCGCTGTCCTGGCGACCGACGGCACCGGCCAACTGGTGGCCTCGGCACGGTCCCTCGTGCTCCGGCCCGTCTCGGCCGATCAGTTCAAGGCCGAACGGAGCGGGCACCACGAGGACCTGTACCGACCCGAATGGCAGGCTCTCCCCGAGCGTTCAGGGACGGCCGCGGACAGCGCCTCCGGACCGGAGACATGGACCGTGCTCGGTCCGCAGACGCCCTGGCGGCCCGGCTCCCCACCGCTCCCGGGCCGGGCCGTGCAGGACCTCCCCGCACTGGCCCGACTGATGGACGCGGGCACACCGCCGCCCCGACTGGTGCTGACGACCGTCCCGTCCTCCACCGGGTCGGCCGAACCGGCCGGCGGACTGGGCGACGCGGTACACGACAGTGTCGGTGAAGTCCTCGCACTCCTGCGCGACTGGCTGGCGGACGAACGCCTCGCCGAGTCCCGACTGGTCCTGGTGACCTCGGGCGCGGTGACCGTCGCCGACGAGGTCCCGGACCTGGCCCTGGCAGCGGTATGGGGACTGGTCCGCTCGGCACAGACGGAGAACCCCGACCGCTTCGTCCTGCTCGACCTGGACACCCACGAGGCATCACCCGCGGCTCTTGCCGAGGCACTCGCCTCCGGTGAGCCCCAACTCGCGATCCGGGCCGGAGCGGTGCACATCGCCCGACTGGCCCGGGTGCCACGGTCCGCGACCGAGCGCAGGCCCGGCTGGGACGCGCGAGGAACCGTCCTGATCACCGGCGGCACCGGCGCCATCGGTGCGCAGGTAGCCCGTCATCTGGCCGCCGAACACGGCGTCAGGCACCTCCTGCTGACCAGCCGCAGCGGCCCGCGCGCAGAAGGGGCGGCGGAACTCCTCGCCGACCTCGCAGCGCTGGGCGCGCAGGCCGAGATCACCGTCTGCGACGCCGCCGACCGCGACGCGCTCGCAAGCCTGCTGGCCGGTCTGCCCTCCGCACACCCGCTGACCGCAGTGGTGCACGCCGCGGGCGTCCTCGCCGACGGCGTGGTCGCCACCATGACGCCCGACCAGCTCGACCGGGTGCTCCGCCCCAAGGTGGACGCGGCGGTCAACCTGCACGAGCTGACCGCCGACCTGGACCTCTCCGAGTTCGTCCTGTTCTCGTCCATCGCCGGCGTCTTCGGCGGCATGGGCCAGGGCAACTACGCCGCCGCCAACGCCTTCCTGGACGCACTCGCCCACCGGCGCCGGGCCGACGGTCTGGCCGGACGCTCCCTCGCCTGGGGGCTCTGGGCCAACCGGACCGGGATGACCGGCGGTCTCACCAAGGCCGACCTGCAACGGATCGCCAGGGGCGGGATCGTCGCCTTCACCCCGGCGGAAGGACTCGCATTGTTCGACGCGGCCGGGACACTGGACGAGACGGTCGTCCTCCCGCTGCGGCTGGACACGGCGGCGGTACGGGGCCAGGCCGCGACCGGCGGGGTCCCGGCCCTGCTGCGCGGCCTGGTGCGCCCCGCGGCCCGGCGCGGAACGGCCGGCCGCGCCACCGACGCTGGACCCGAGCAGGCCGCTGCGCTGAAGAAGCGGCTCGGCACGCTCAACGGCCCCCAGCGCGAACGCGTCCTGCTCGACCTGGTCCGCTCCCATGCCTCGATGGTGCTCGGCCACAGCGGCCCTGCCGCCGTCGAGCCGGGCCGCGGGCTGCTGGAGATCGGCTTCGACTCGCTGACGGCGGTGGAGCTGCGGAACCGGCTCCGCGCCGCCACCGGACTCCAACTCCCGGCGACCCTGCTCTTCGACCATCCGACCTCGGCCGCGATCGCCGGACACCTGTCCGTCGAGCTGGTCCCCGAACCCGGCTCGGACCCGGTCCCGGGACTGGACGAACTGCACCGGCTGGAACTCGCCCTCGGCAACGGCGTCGACGACGGCGCGGCCCGCGACCAACTCACCGGCCGGCTCCAGGAGCTCCTGGCACGCCTCGATCCGACGGCCGGTGCGACCAACGGCACCGGCAGCGACGACGGGATCGAGGACCGCATGGACGGTGCGACCGACGACGAGATCTTCGACTTCATCGACAACGAACTCGGCATGTCATGACGCCGACCCAGGCACGCGAACCGAGGTGGCGACGTACATGGTGAACGACGACAAGCTGAGGGACTACCTCAAGCGTGTGACGGCGGACCTGCACCGGACCCGGCAGCGCCTGACCGAGGCCGAGGCAGCAGGCCGCGAACCGATCGCCATCGTCGCGATGAGCTGCCGGTACCCGGGCGGCGTCGAGTCGCCGGAAGACCTGTGGCGGCTCGTCACCACCGGCACCGACGCGATCACGGGCTTCCCCGACGATCGCGGCTGGGACCTGGACCACCTCGACGATCCCGAGCAACTGCGCAACGGCACCAGCTACGCCGTGCAGGGCGGCTTCCTCGACGGCGTGCGGCGGTTCGACCCCGGGTTCTTCGGGATCTCCCCGCGCGAGGCACTGGCCATGGACCCCCAGCAGCGACTGCTGCTCGAAACCACCTGGGAAGCGTTCGAGCGGGCCGGGATCGACCCCGCGACACTGCGCGGCAGCAGCACCGGGATCTTCGCGGGGGTGATGTACCAGGACTACGCGGTGCGGCTGCGCCAGGTCCCCGACGACGTGGCCGGCTACATCGGCAGCGGCAGTTCCGACAGCGTCGCCTCGGGCCGGGTCGCGTACACGTTCGGTCTGGAGGGACCTGCCGTCAGCGTCGACACCGCCTGCTCGTCCTCGCTGGTCGCGATCCACCTCGCCGCGCAGGCGCTGCGGCAGGGCGACTGCACCCTGGCGCTGGCCGGTGGTGCGATGGTGATGTCGACGCCCGTCCCGTTCGTGGAGATGAGCCGGCAGGGCGGTCTGGCCAGGGACGGCCGCTGCAAGTCCTTCGCCGCCGCCGCGGACGGCACCGGCTGGGGCGAGGGCGTGGGGATGCTGTTGTTGGAGCGGCTCTCCGACGCCCGGCGCAACGGGCACCCGGTGCTCGCACTGATCCGTGGCAGCGCCGTCAACCAGGACGGGGCGAGCAGCAGGCTCACCGCCCCCAACGGCCCCGCGCAGCAGCGGGTGATCCGCCAGGCCCTGGCCAACGCAGGGCTCACCCCCGCTGAGGTGGACGTGGTGGAGGCCCACGGCACCGGCACCCCGCTGGGCGACCCGATCGAGGCCCAGGCACTGTTGGCCACGTACGGGCAGGGGCGAGCGGACGGGCAGCCGCTGCTGCTGGGTTCGCTGAAGTCCAACATCGGACACACCCAGGCGGCGGCCGGCGTCGGCGGCGTCATCAAGGCCGTGCTGGCCATGCGACACGGGACGGTACCGCCGACCCTGCACGCTGACGAGCCGTCACCACAGATCGACTGGACCGCGGGCGCCGTACGCCTGGTCACCGAGAGCACCCCATGGCCGGAGACCGGACGCCCGCGCCGGGCGGCCGTGTCCTCGTTCGGTGTCAGCGGCACCAACGGACACGTCGTCCTGGAACAGGCGCACGACCCGGCCGAGCAGACCGTTGCGGAAGGGACACCGGACAGCGGCCCCCTGCCGCAGGTCCTGCCCTGGGTGCTCTCCGGCCGCACCGCCGACGCGTTGCGCGCGCAAGCCGGACGGCTCCGGGCACACCTGGACGCCCGCCCCGGGCCGGGCCCCGCAGAGGTGGGGCACGCCCTGGCGACGACCCGCGCCTCACACGAACACCGCGCCGTGCTGATCGGCGCCGACCCGGACGAGTTCCGTAGCGCCCTCGACGCCCTGGCCGCGGACGCACCCGCCCCCGGCCTGGTGCGCGGCATCGCAGGATCGGGCGGCGAGGTCGCGCTCGTCTTCCCCGGCCAGGGGTCGCAGTGGGCCGGGATGGCGGTGGAACTCCTGGACACCGCACCGATCTTCGCCACCCGGCTCGCCGACTGCGAGCGTGCCCTCGCGCCGTTCGTCGACTGGTCGTTGGAAGCCGTTCTGCGCGGTGTGCCCGGCACGCCTCCGCCGGAACGGGTGGACGTGGTGCAGCCGGTGTTGTGGGCGGTGATGGTCTCGCTCGCGGAGCTGTGGCGCTCCTACGGCGTCACCCCGGGCGCGGTGATCGGCCACTCACAAGGGGAGATCGCGGCGGCGTGCGTCGCGGGTGCCCTCTCGTTGGACGACGCCGCGCGGGTGGTCGCGCTGCGCAGCCGGGCGATACGGGCCCTCTCCGGTCGCGGCGGAATGGCGTCCGTGGCGCTGCCAGCCGCGCAGGTCGACGAGTGGATCGCCGGCTGGGACGGCCGACTGTCGGTCGCGGCGGTGAACGGACCCGCCTCCACGGTGGTCTCCGGGGACGCGGACGCACTGGAGGAGTTCCTCGGACAGGCGACGTCCCGACAGATACGAAGCCGGCGGATTCCCGTCGACTACGCATCGCACAGCAGCCAGGTCGAGGACATCCGCGCGGAGTTGCTGACCCGGTTGGCCGGGCTGACTCCCCGGCGCTCCGAGATCCCCTTCTACTCCACGGTCAGCGGCGGCCTACTGGACGACACGTCCATCCTGGGCGGCGCCGACTACTGGTACCAAAACCTGCGCGGGACCGTTCGGTTCGAGCAGGCGACCAGGGCCCTGCTGGCGGACGGCTACCAGGTGCTGTTGGAGAGCAGCCCGCACCCGGTGCTCAACGTCGGCGTGTTGGAGACCGTCGAGGACACGGGCGCCGACGCCACGGCAGTCGGCACGCTGCGCCGCGACGAGGGCGGGCTGCGCAGATTCACCGAGTCGCTGGCCGAACTGCACCTGCGCGGCGTGCCGTTGGACTGGGACGCAGTCTTCCCCCGGCGACGACCCGGGCTGGTGGAACTGCCGACCTATGCGTTCCAGCGGGAACAGTACTGGCTCGGGGACGGCGCCGCCCCTGCCGCCGATGTGACCTCGGCGGGCCTCGCCCCCGCCGACCACCCGCTGTTGGGCGCGATCGTGGTGCTCGCGGACAGCGACGGCCTGCTGCTCACCGGGCGGCTGTCGACCCAGACCCACCCCTGGTTGGCCGACCACGCGGTCCGGGGCAGCGTGCTGCTCCCGGGAACCGCCTTCCTGGAACTCGCACTGCAAGCCGGAGCCCGTATCGGCTGCCCCCGGGTCGAGGAGTTCACCCTGGAAGCACCCCTCGTACTACCCGAGCACGGCGGGACGATGTTGCGCCTGGCCGTGGGCGCACCCGACCGGGAGGGGCGCCGCCCCCTGAGTCTCCACTCCCGACCGGACACGGGGTCCTGGGAGGGCGCGGAGGGCGACGCATGGACGCGGCACGCCGAGGGCGTGCTGGTCGAGGAGAACGAGCGGCTCGCCGCGGGGCGGGCCGAGGACGACGAACTGGCGCTCTGGCCGCCGCCCGGCGCCGAACCGATCGCCGTCGACGGGCTGTACGACCTCTTCGCCGCGGGCGGATTCGTCTACGGCCCCGCTTTCCAGGGGTTGCGGGCGGCCTGGCGACGGGGTGACGAGGTCTTCGCCGAAGCCGTCCTGCCCGGTGGACCCTCACCCGATGCCGACCGCTTCGCCCTGCACCCGGCACTGCTGGACGCGGCCCTGCACGCCACCGGACTGCCCGGCACCGCCGCCGCGGACGCGCACCCCGGAGGACGGCTGCCGTTCTCCTGGAACGGTGTCGCCCTGTACGCCACCGGCGCCACCGCGATACGGGTCAAGCTCGCCCCGGCGGGCCCCGACGCGGTGTCGCTCCAGGTCGCCGACCCGACGGGCCGTGCCGTTGCGACGGTGGAATCGTTGGTGCTCCGGCCGCCCGTCACCGAGGGATCCGCCGCCGACGGCGGCGGCAGCGGCAGCAACCATCACGACCTATACGAGGTGGAGTGGATCCCGGTGTCCTCATCCGGGGCCGGAACACCCATGCACCTCGCCACCGACCTGGCTTCGCTGATCGCCGAGGTCGACGCGGGAGCGCCGGTGCCCGAGACGGTGGTGCTGGCCTGCGGGGAGCACGGGGAGCATGGGGAACACGGGGACGCGAGCGGCCCGGCCGAGGCGGTCCGCGCCACCGTGCACCAGGTCCTCGCGGACGTGCAGACCTGGCTGGCCGACGAGCGCTTCACCGGTTCCCGGCTGGTCTTCCGCACCCGCGGTGCGGTCAGCGCGGGGGAAGCCGTACGGAACCCTGCGCACCGTGCGGTCTGGGGCCTGGTCCGCTCCGCCCAGTCCGAGCACCCGGGGCGCTTCGCCCTGCTCGACGTCGATCCGGCCGATGAGTCCGGGACCTCAGCCGGTGTGGCAGCGGCACTTGCTTCGGGTGAACCGCAGTCGGCCGTGCGGGGCGTGGACGTACGCGTGCCCCGCCTGGCCAGGGTCGCGAAGGTCGAACCGGAAAGGTCGGCCGCCGCCGTCCGGGCACTGAACCCGGCGGGGACGGTCCTCATCACGGGCGGCACCGGTCTGCTCGGGTCCCATGTCGCCCGCCGACTGGTCGCCGGACACGGCGTTCGGCGACTGCTGCTGCTCTCCCGCAGCGGACCGGGCGCCGCAGGGGCCGAGGATCTGCGAACCGAACTCGGGGCGTTGGGAGCCGAGGTCAGGATCGTCGCCTGCGACGCCGCCGACCGGGACGCCCTCGCGGCGGTGCTCGCGGACCTGCCAGCCGACCACCCGCTGACCGCCGTGGTCCACACCGCCGGCACCCTTGACGACGGCATCGTCACGGCGCTCACGCCCGAGCGGGTGGACGCCGTGCTGCGCCCCAAGGTGGACGCCGCGCTCAACCTGCACGAGTTGACCCGCGATCTCGACCTCGCGGCGTTCGTCCTCTTCTCCTCGGCCGCAGGCACCTTCGGGGGCCCCGGGCAGGCCAACTACGCCGCGGCCAACGCCTTCCTCGACGCCCTCGCCGAGTCGCGACGGGCGAGGGGGCTGGCCGGTCAGTCCCTGGCCTGGACGCTGTGGGAGCAGCCCAGTGCCTTGACCGGTCACCTGGACGACGCCGACGTGCGGCGCATCGCCCGCTCCGGAATGCCGCCGCTCACCACCGACCAGGGGCTCGCGCTGTTCGACACCACCCTGACCGTGGACAGGGACGCCCTGGTGCCGATGCGCCTGGACACGGTCGCCCTGCGGTCCGCAGCGGAGGCCGGAACCCTGCCGCCGCTGCTGCGGGGTCTCGTACGGACACCTCTCCGGCGGGCGGCGACGACCACGAACACGACGGTCGACGACAACGCCCTGCGCCAGCGCCTCGCGGGTCTCGACCCTGCCGGACGGCTGCGGGAACTGGTCGAGCTGGTCCGCACCCATGCGGCGGCCGTGCTCGGTCACGCGTCCCCGGACGCCCTCGACGCCGGGCGGGCGTTTCGCGAACTCGGGTTCGACTCGCTGGCCTCGGTGGAACTGCGGAACCGCCTCAACACCGCGACCGGGCTCCGTCTTCCCGCAAGTCTGGTGTTCGACTACCCGACGCCGACCGCCCTGGCGAACTTCCTACGGGATGGGCTGACGGATGGTCGACCTGAGCCGGCCACCGCCGCTTCCGTAGCCCCGACAGGCAGGGAGCGGAACGCCGACGACGATCAGATCGCGATCGTCTCCGTGGCCTGCCGATTCCCCGGCGGTGTCCGCTCGCCCGAGGACCTCTGGCAGATGCTGGCCGAAGGCCGCGACGGCATCTCCGAGTTCCCGACGGACCGCGGCTGGGGACTGGACGCCCTCTTCGACCCGAACCCCGACCACGCCGGCACCTCCATCACGCGCAACGGGGGATTCCTCTACGACGCGGCCGAATTCGATGCGGAGTTCTTCGGTATCTCCCCGCGTGAGGCGCTGGCGATGGACCCGCAGCAGCGACTGCTCCTTGAGACGACCTGGGAACTGTTCGAACGCGCGGCCATCGACCCGACCACCCTGCACGGGGCTCCCATCGGCACCTATGTCGGCCTGATGCAGCAGGACTACGCGGCACGCCTCCTGCCCCGCATCCCCGACGAGGTCGAGGGGTTCCTCGGCACCGGCAACTCGGGGAGCATCGTCTCCGGGCGCCTGGCCTACGTCTTCGGACTGGAAGGCCCTGCGGTCACCGTGGACACCGCGTGCTCGTCGTCCTTGGTCGCACTCCATCTGGCGGTACGGGCGTTGCGGTCAGGTGAGTGCTCCATGGCCCTGGCCGGCGGTGTGAACGTGATGTGCAGCCCCGAGTTGTTCGTGGAGTTCAGCCGGCAGGGCGGTCTTGCCCCGGACGGACGCTGCAAGTCCTTCGCGGCGGGTGCCGACGGCACCGGCTTCGGCGAGGGCGTGGGGATGCTGCTGGTCGAGCGTTTGTCGGACGCCCGTCGCAACGGCCACCCGGTGCTTGCGGTGGTGCGTGGTTCGGCGGTGAACCAGGACGGGGCGAGCAACGGTCTGACAGCGCCGAACGGTCCGTCGCAGCAGCGGGTGATCCGGGCGGCGTTGGCGGACGCAGGGCTGACGGCGTCCGATGTGGACCTGGTGGAAGCACACGGTACGGGTACGACACTGGGTGATCCGATCGAGGCGCAGGCGCTGTTGGCCACGTATGGCCAGGACCGGCCCGTCGAGCGTCCGGTGTGGATCGGGTCGTTGAAGTCGAACATCGGCCATGCGTCGGCGGCTGCCGGTGTGGGCGGTGTGATCAAGTCGGTGTTGGCGTTGCAGCGCGAGGTGATGCCGAAGACGCTGCACGTCGACGGTCCCACGCCGAATGTGGACTGGTCGGCGGGGGCGGGGCAGTTGTTGACGGAGGCACGGGCGTGGGAGGACACGGGTCGTCCGCGGCGGGCGGGTGTGTCCTCCTTCGGTGTGAGCGGTACCAACGCCCACATCATCCTGGAACAGGCGCCCGCGGCAGCCCTGGCCGACCAGCCGGAGACGCCGGAGCATGTGCCCACCGCCGTGCCGTGGCTGCTCTCGGCGCGGAGCTCTGAGGCCCTGCGGGATCAGGCGGCAGCACTGTCGCGCGAGGCGGGCGACGGACAGGACGCGTCCGCGGTCGATGTGGCGTACTCCCTGGCCACGGGACGTGCCGTGCTGGGACAACGCGCGGTGGTGGTGGGGTCTGGTCGTGATGAGTTGTTGGCGGGTGTTGCGGCGTTGGGGCAGGGGTTGCCCGCGTCGAATGTGTTGATGAGTGGTGGGGTGGTGTCGGGTCGTTCGGTGTTGGTGTTTCCGGGGCAGGGGTCGCAGTGGGTGGGGATGGCGGTGGGTTTGTTGGATGAGTCGGTGGTGTTTGGGTGGTGGATGGGTGAGTGTGAGCGGGTGTTGGGGTCTTTGGTGGGGTGGTCGTTGGTGGGGGTGTTGCG
>NZ_JBEXVD010000049.1:0-17324 GCF_040638655.1 Streptomyces sp. NPDC005963
TCCGACGTAAACCGGTCACCCGTAAGCTGCATCCCGTCACCCGAGTCACCAGCAAACCGGATCACCACCCGATCCAACCGGCGCACCTCCTTGGCCGGGACGGAGGCCGACACCGGCTCAGCCTCTTCGACGTCTACCGTGTCTACCGTCACGCGATCCGTCTCCTTCAACTTCCCTCTGGCTGCACACCGGGCGACTGCGCGGCTTCGCACATGGACAAGCCCGACGCTAGGCAGCCCGCCTTGAGGCAAGCCAAAGCACCGGTCGATCCCTCGTACACGGGCCCTGGCCGGAACGGGCTTTCCGAAGCTGTGGGAGGCCGTACGACGGCGGTGACGTGCGCCGCTGACCCGACCGGCTGCGCACCGACACCGAACTGCGGCTGATTACAGCGCCCGTACAGCAGTTCTCCAGAAAGCCTCGCGACGCTTTCCCCGTCGGCGGAGCCGCTCTGTCCGACCTGCTCGGCCGCTGGCCAACAGCCCGGCCGGGCAAGCCCGCACCGCGCAGCGCACTCCGTACCGCTCGCACTCCGTACCGCTCGAAGGAGCACACCGTGGAACCCTCAGTCCAGGCATCCCGCCGCACCCTTCTGCGCCTCGCGGCAGCGGGCGCGGCCGGCGGCGCCATCGCCGCCGCCCCGCTCCCCGCCTTCGCCGCCACCGGCGCGGACCGCTGCCCGCTGCCGCGGACCCTTTCGGTCACCGCTCCGGGGCTCTATCCGGAAGGCGTGGCCTGGGACCCCAGACGCAAGGCGTTCCTGGTGGGCTCCACCGCCCAGGGCACCATCTCCGTGGTGCGCGCCGACGGTTCCGTCTCCGTGCTAGTCGCCCCGTTCGCCCGGGTGTCCGTGATCGGCATACAGGTGGACGCGGTCCGCGGCAGCGTCCAGGCCGCGTACAGCGACTACTTCTTCCGCCGGCTGGGCATGGTGGACACCTCCCTGCCGCCGGTGAACGGCGTCGGCAGCTTCGACCTGGCCACCGGGGCCGTGCGGCAGCTGGTCCCCGTCTCGGCCGGCGAGTCCGAGCCGCGCACCAACGACGTCACCACCGACCTGTACGGCGATATCTACGTCACCGACACCGAGGCCGACACCGTCACCCGGGTGAGCCGGGACGGCGAAGTGCTCCACGTCATCCGTGACGACCGGTTCATCGCCGACGGCACCGGCCCCAACGGCATCGTCGCCCACCCCGCCGGCCATCTGTTGGTGGGCAAGTACGACGGCGGCCGGCTGTTCCGCGTCGACCGTCCGCGTTCGTCGCGTCCCGTCGTCCGCGAGGTGCGCCTCGATCGCGCGCCCGCCTCCATCGACGGACTGGCACTGCGCCCGGACGGCTCCCTGGTCGTCGTGGTCAATGACCTCTCACTGCCCGGCGGTGCAGCCGGCCGGGACGCCGTGGTGGTGCTGCGGTCCACGGACGGTTGGCGTACGGCCCGGACCCTGCGGGACCAGACATGGCCGCTCGCCGACCCGACCACGGTGGCCGTGACGCCGTACGGCGACTACGTGGTCAGCGGAGGACTGCGGGAGATCCTCTCCGGGGTGCCCTCCACCACCCCGGGCCAGTTCCAACTGCGCCGGCGCTGACGGCCCCGAGCACTGCCCCATCAAGCCCCGACCCATTCACCCCACCGGTGGCGGGCCTGCTCCGCGAGGACTCCTCCCGGCACCTGCGCCACCGGTCTCGACCGACCCGGGAGTCCTGCCATGCCGCATCCACCACGCACCGGTGCCCCGCCGCACCCGGCCCCGCCCGGTGGCCCCTTCACCGCCCTGGCTCGCTTGAGTTGCAACCGCCCCCGGCTGCTGCTGCTCCTCACCTTGATCCTGCTGGCCGGTGCCGTGGTCCTCGGCAGCGGGGTGGCAGACCGGCTGCGCAGTGGGGGCAGCGGCGGTGTCGTCGACCCCGCGTCCGAGTCGTCGTACGCCGCCGAGGTGCTGGAGCGGGAGTTTCCCGACGCCCGGCCCAATGTCGTCCTCCTCGTCGAGGCGGACGACGCCGGGAAGGGCGTCGACGAACCGGGGATCGCCCGGCAGGGGCAGGAGCTCGCCGAGCGGCTGGCCGCCGTCCCCGGGGTCACCGGCGTTGCGTCCTACTGGGGCACGCGCTCCCCGGCCCTGCGTTCGCAGGACGGCCGGGAGGCGATGGTCGTCGCCCGCATCGACGGTGATGAGCTGGCGGCGGAGCGCACCCTCGACGAGCGGATCATCCCCCGGTTCGACGGCCGGCAGGACGACCTCACCGTAAGGATCGGTGGGAGCGTCGCCGTCCAGCACGAGCAGCAGAAGCTGATCGCCGAGGACCTGATCAGGGCCGAGTTGATCGCCCTGCCGATCACCCTGCTGATCCTGATGGTGGTCTTCGGCAGCGCGGTCGCCGCACTGCTGCCGGTGGGCATCGGGGTGATCGCCATCCTCGGTACCAATGCGGTGCTGCGGGTCATCACCGAGTTCACCGATGTGTCGGTGTTCGCCACCAACCTCACCACTGCGCTCGGCCTCGGTCTCGCCATCGACTACGCCTTGTTGATCGTCCGGCGCTACCGCGAGGAGTTGGACACCGGCAAGGAGTTGCGGGACGCGCTGATCACCACCTTGAACACCGCGGGGCGCACGGTGTTGTTCTCGGCGGCGACCGTCGCCGTGTCACTCGCCGCCATGATGGTGTTCCCGCTGTACTTCCTGCGCTCGCTCGCCTACGCCGGCATCAGTGTGGTGGTGTTGGCAGCCGTTGCGGCCCTGGTGGTGCTGCCGGCGCTGCTGGTGGTGCTCGGCCCGCGCATCGACGCATGGGACGTGCGCAAGCTGCTCAAGCGGCGCTCCGACGGCCGGCAGAAGTCGGCTCCGGGGGCTGGCTGGGCCCGGTTGGCACAGGGCGTGATGCGCCGTGCGCCGCTGGTGGCGACCGGTACGTTCGCGGTGCTGCTGCTCCTGGGCGCCCCCTTCCTCAACGTCGACTTCGGCACGGCCGACTACCGCCAACTACCGTCCTCGGCACAGTCCCGGCAGGTGCAGGAGAGCATCAAGGACGGATTCCAGGGCAGCCCGACCGGGGCGATCGAGGTCGTCACCGAGCGGGCGGCGACGGCGGACCTGGGTGCGTACGCCGAAGAACTGTCCGCCCTGCCCGGCGTTCTGCGGGTGGACGCCCCGCAGGGCCGCTACACGGACGGTGCGGTCTCGGGTGCGGCCCAGCCCTCCCGTACCGCGGGCGACACCTCGTATCTGACGGTGGTCCCCGGGGTGGAGGCCGTGTCCGAAGAGGGCAAGGAGTTGGTGCGGGACGTACGGGAGGTGGGGACGCCGTTCCCGGCCCATGTGTCCGGCACGACGGCCGCACTGATCGACAGCCAGTCGGCCATCGGCCGCGGGTTGCCGTGGGCGATCGGCATCATCGTCCTCGCCACCCTGGTGCTCGTGTTCCTGCTGACGGGCAGCGTCCTGGTCCCCGTGCAGGCCGTCCTGCTGAATGCACTCAGTCTGACCGCGATGCTCGGAGCGGTGGTCTGGGTGTTCCAGGACGGGAACTTCTCCGGGCTGTTGGGCTTCACCCCGACGGGCAGCATCGAGACGGCCCTCCCGGTGCTGATGTTCTGCCTGGCCTTCGGCCTCTCCATGGACTACGGGGTCTTCCTGCTGTCCCGGATCAACGAGGAGCGGCTGCGCACGGGAGACCACAGGGCGGCGGTCGTCGAGGGCATCCGGGGCACCGGTGGGGTGATCACCGCCGCCGCGGTGGTGCTCGCGGTCGTGATGGTGGCCATCGGCAGCTCGCGGATCACCAACACCAAGATGTTGGGTCTCGGAGTGGCCCTGGCCATTCTGATGGACGCCATGGTCATCCGAACGCTGCTGGTCCCCGCCGTGCTCTCGCTCACCGGCAGGGCCACCTGGTGGGCGCCCGGCCCGCTGCGGCGGCTGCACGCCCGGTTCGGCATCAGCGAAGGGGGTTCGACGCAGCCCGTGTCGGACTCCGTTTCCGACCGGGAGGTGGCGACCGACAGGAACGACAAGGACGCCAGGACCGAGAGGGAAACAGACGACGGGGGCGCGGTCGATCCGCCCGTACTCGCCACCGTCCAGCCGGCTGACGGGGAGCGCGTCCCTGCCGTCAAGAGCTGACCCGTTTCGCATACGGGGCCGTCACGTCGTCCGGAGACACTGCCGCGCGCAGTCCGGTTGACGGGGCGGCCCCGAGGCGTTGGTGGCGGGTGGCCCGGGCCTCGGCTCGGGCCGTGGACGGGGGTTCGTCGGCTGTCGTGCCGGCTGTGGCGGTGGCTGCTTTGGCCCTGCGCAAGGGGTCGCGCATAGCGTCCGGGGCACCGCGCTACGGCGGACGCAGGATCGTTGCTCCACCCGTCCCACTCGGCCTCACCACGCCGGATCGAACGACGGATTCGTGGACCTTTCCTGCAACAGACGGGGGCGCGCGGAGCGCGCGTAAGCCCAGACCGGTACGAGGAGGAGTGTCCATGGCCATCGACACGGTCGTCGTCGACTACGGAGGGGTTCTCACCAACCCGCTGGTGGAGACCTTCGTGGCCTTCGCCGAGTTGGCCCAGTTGAGCACCGACGAGCTCGCCGGTGCCCTGGTGGCAGCAACACAACGGTACGGCCAGACACCCATGGCCGCGCTGGAGACCGGCAGGATCAGCGAACGGCAGCTGACCGAACGGATCCTGGCCGAACTCCCCGAGGGCGCCGGTCGGGTGTTGGAGGAGGGACACAGCTTCGGCGAGCTCTGGTTCCGCGGACGCCGTCCCAACACACCGTTCGTGGAGTATCTGCACACGCTGCGGAGCCGCGGACTGCGGCTGGCGCTGCTCACCAACAACGTGCGGGAGTGGGAGCCGCTGTGGCGGGCCCAACTGCCCGTGGACGAGTTGTTCGACGTCGTCGTCGACTCGCACAAGGAGGGTGTCCGCAAGCCGGACCCGGGCATCTACCACGTGCTGTTCGACCGGCTCGGAGTGGGACCCGAACGGTGTGTGTTCGTCGACGACACCGAGGAGAACTGCACGGCCGCCGAGGAGCTCGGGATGCGCGCGGTGCGGTTCGCGGACACCCGACGGGCGATCGCGGAGCTCACCGACGTACTCGGGCCACGCGGCGCCGGGTCAACAGCCGCGGCGTCGGTGGCCGGCGCCGATCACGCCCTCGTGGGTGCCGGGTCGCCGGGCACATCGACCCACGGTGGACCACGATGAACGCGCCCGTACTGGTCATCGGGGCCGGACCCACCGGGCTCACCGCGGCCTGTGCGCTGTGGAACCTGGGGGTGCCCGCGCGCGTGGTGGACCGCCGTCGTGGGCCCGGCACCGCCCCCAAGGGGCTGGTGTTGTGGAGTGGCGCACTGGAGTGCCTCGACCGCATCGGTGTGGCCGAGGAGCTCGCCCGCGAGGCGCTGCCGCTGGCCGGAGCGTCCTACTGGGCCGCAGGTCGGCGCATCGCCGGAGTGCGCTTCGGTGGGTTGGAGAACACCGCCTTCCCCGGGCCGTTGTGCGTGCCGCAACCCGTGACCGAACGGGCCCTGCACCGACGGCTCACGGAGCTCGGCGGCCGGGTGGAGTGGGAGACCGAGGCGACCACGGTGGCGGTGGACCGTTCGGGGCCCGACCAGTCGGTGACCGTGGTCCTGCGCTCCGGTGGGAGCGAGGAGACCGTCACGGTCCCGTGGCTCGTCGCCGCCGACGGAGCACGCAGCCTGGTGCGCACGGCCGTGGGCATTCCGTTCGAGGGCCACACCTTCGAGCGCACGTTCCTGATCGGGGACGGCACGCTTGAGGGCGCCCCGGCCGAGGCCGAAGTACAACACCACATCGCGCCGGAGGGTGTGTTGGTCATCGTGCCGCAACCCGATGGCCATCGGGTCTTCTTCGACACCGAGCCCACTGACGAGACCGAACCGCCCTCCCTGGAACTGCTCCGACGGCTGCTCGACGAGCGCGGACCCGGCGGGCTGCACTTGCGGGACGTCCGCTGGTCCAGCCGCTTTCGGGTCCATGCCAAGGTCGCGCCCCGCTTCCGGGACGGTCCGGTGCTGCTCGCCGGGGATGCGGTGCACGCCCACACCACCGCGGGCGGCCAGGGACTCAACACCGGTGTGCAGGACGGTTATGACATCGGGTGGAAGCTGGCATCGGTGATCCGCGGCAGCGATGCGCGGCTGCTCGACAGCTTCGAGGCGGAGCGTCGTCCGGCGTCGGTGCGGGCGGTCCGCAGCGGGGACCAACAGACCAGGATGTGGTTGCTGCGTTCTCCGTTGGCGCGCGGCGCGCGGAATCTGGCGATGCGGGCGCTGTCCGGAGCGGGGGTCCTGGAGTCCAAGGTCGTGCCCCTGCTGGCCCAGTTGGATCTGGATCACTCGCGCAGTGAGGCGGTCGTCGATCTGCCCGGTGCGGGGGCAGTGCCGCGTGCCCTGCGCCTCGGTAGGCGTCCCTTCCACCTCACCCTCGCTCCCGCGCTCGGGGGTGCTTCGACCTCGCTCGGTCAACACCTGTCCACCGGGCGGCACACGCTGGTGGTGCACGGTGCCTCCGCGGGCGAGTGGGCCGAGCAGGCCGCACTGGCGCTCCGCGCGTGGGAGGTCGACGACGTGGTGCAGGTGCTCTGGGTGCGCCCCGGTGCCGTCGGCCACGACCGGGTGACGGTTTCCGGGTGCGAGGTCGTCCATGACCGCGGCGATGTGCTCGGCGGCGGCGACACGCCGTGGTTCGCGTATGTCCGTCCCGACGGGGTGGTCGGCGCCCGCGCGGGCACGGCGGGCTTCGACGCCCTGCTCGCCCGACTGCCGTGCTGGCCGTCCCGTACCGTCGACGGCCCGTTGCGATCTGCGCCGGTACAGCAGCCGCAGACATCCGCCGCGGTTCCTTCCATCCGCCGGACCCTCACGGCCCACAACGGTGGTTGAACCGTCCTCCGTATCGGGGTGGGGCGGGCACGATGTCCCCGCTCGCCCTCCGTCCCCATCTGTGTGACCGGCGCTCCTCGCGCCTCTCCTCACCTCCCGCCACTGCCGCAAGGGCCCCGGCTCGACCACACGGGCCCCGCGGGTGGCCACCGCTCTCCTGACCGTTCGTGTGAAGGGATCACTTCGCCATGTCCATCTCCACCTCAGCGCCCCTGTCAGCTGCCTCATCGACGGCGACCGTCACCGCCCCCGTACCCGCCGTCTCCGCCCCGGCGGACCCGCAACCGTCGGTGGCCGCTGTCGGTGAGGAGACCGCGGCGCAGCCCGTACTGAGCTATGACGCGACGGTCCCGCGGGCCCTCGTCCACCGCTCCTCGATCGCCGAGGTGTTCGTCACCGACTCCCTCCAGACGGGAGAGGACAGCTTCAAGGTCGCCGCCCAACTGCCCCGCGGCCACCTCATCGGCGAGAGCTCTCCGCTGTACGACTTCACCCTGCTGGTCGAGGTGGTGCGCCAGGCCGGAGTGCTGGTCGCCCATCGCCATCTGGACGTGGCGCTCGCGTCGGCCTTCATCTTCCGTGATCTCAACCTCCGCACCACGGGCTTCGCACCGCTGCGGATCGGGCTGCGGCCCGCGGACCTGGTCGTCACGATGGACGCCAAACCGAAGCGCAACAGAGCCGGCCGGGTGCAGGGCTTCACCTTCACCGGCGGCATCCACGTCGACGGGGAACTCGCCCTCGAAGGGGAGGGCGGGCTGCTGATCCTCTCGACTTCCGCCTACCGGGTGCTCCGCGGAAAGCGCCAGGTGCCCGATCACCCGGGGTTCCTGCTGCCGCGCTTCACGGCCGCCGAGCCCGCCACGGTGGGACGGCGCGACGCCCGCAACGTGTTCATCACGGACCCGGTCGCCGATTCGGAACACGGTCAGTTCTCGGCGCAGTTGGTGGTGGACACCACGCACCCGCACGTGTTCGACCATCCGTTGGACCACGTGCCCGGTCATCTCCAGATGGAGGCGGCACGGCAGTTGGCCATCGCCTCGGTCGCGCGACTGCACGGACTCGACCCGTACACCCTGACGATCGCCTCGATCACGACCAACTTCTCCGACTATGCGGAGTTGGATCAGATCACCCGAATGCGGGCGACGGCCGAGGGGTTCCGCTGGGACGAAGGTCTACGCACTTGCACAGTTCCCGTCTCGGTCGAAGCGGTCCAGGAGGGACGGACCACCACTGCCCTGCGGCTTGAGGTGGCACAATGGAGTTGAGTTCAAAAAGAAAGACGTTTGCATAAATCCCGAGCATTGTCTCCGTCCAGTAGCATTTCCGCCCAAAAGGTGTCGGCCAATCGACCGAACCCGACGGGGGACCGCATTGATACGCATCCTGCTCGCCGAAGACATGCACATGGTTCGCGGGGCGCTCGTGGCACTGCTGGCTCTGGAGGACGACTTAGACGTGGTCGCCGAAGTCGAACGCGGTGACACCATCGTCAGCACCGTCCTGGAGTGCCGGCCGGACATCGCCATCATCGACGTCGATCTGCCGGGGCTCGACGGTCTGAGTGCCGCCGCACTCCTGGCCGAGCAAGCGCCCTGGTGCCGCACGCTCATCCTCACCAGTCTCGGCAGACCCGGAACGCTCCGCAAGGCACTCGCCGCCCGGGTCGGCGGCTTCCTCCTCAAGGAGGCGCCGCCGGCCCGACTCGCCTACGCGGTGCGCGAGGTGGCGGCGGGCAAGCGGGTCATCGACCCCCAACTGGCACTCGCCGCCTTCGACAACGGGGAGAACCCTCTGACTCCGCGCGAGGTGGAGGTCCTGCGGCTGGCCGCGGACGGCGCGGAGGCGGCCGAGATAGCGATCCGTCTCTTCCTCTCGGTGGGGACGGTCCGCAACTATCTGACGACCATCGTCACCAAGCTCAACGCCCGCAACAGGGTCGACGCCATCCGGGTGGCGCGGGAGAGCGGCTGGCTGATGTGACCTCGACCGGAGGCGGCGCATCCGGGGGCCGGCCGTTCACGCACTCGCGATCCGGCGCCCCGCCGGAACCGCGCCGCCCGCGGTCGGGGTCCACGCCCCTCGTACCCGCTCAGTCGTCGAGCGGTGCGGGCAGCCGCACCGGCGCCTCGACCCGCAGGGAGAAGCAGCCTTCGGCGTCGATGCCCGAGACGAGCCGACCGCCGATCGCCGCCAGTCGGAACTGTAGGTTCTGCAATCCGCTGCCGTCCCGGGAGCTCGGGTCGTGCACCGGACCCGACAGGCTGCGGTCCACCCCGTCATTGACGATCGTGAGCACCGCATCGCCCGTCGATTCGGTCCAACAGGCGATCCGGCAGTTCTCCGCCTTGCTGTGCCGCAGCAGATTGGTGACGGCCTCGCGCAGGACGGTGGCCATGATGGTGTCGACCTCCCCCTCGGGCAGTCGGCCCCTGATGTCCACGGTCGCCCGGATGCCGCCAGCCTCCAGCACCGCCTGCGCCGAAACCGCCTCGGTGGCCAGGGACATGTCCCGGTAGCCGCGGGCGACCGTGCGTACGTCGGACAGGGCCTGGCGGGAGATCTCCAGGATGCTCTCCAGTTCCGCCAGGGCACGATCGGCCTCCCCGTGCACCAGACGGCGGGCCAACTCGCTCTTGAGGGTGATCGCCGAAAGGCTGTAGCCGAGCAGGTCGTGGAGGTCCCGGGCGAACCGCAGGCGCTCCTGCGTGACCGCGAGCCGGGCGATCTCCTGTTGGGCCTCCTGCACCTCGACCACCAACTCGGCGAGCCTGCTGAGCCCGTACACGATCAGCCCGGTGAGGACCGTCGAGACCGCGATGTACGCGGTGCCGATGAGGTCCATGCCGAGGAGCGGACCGGTGGCAGCCGCCACCGCGGTCACCACGGCGAACAGCGGCCAGGCCACCTGGGGCCGCAGCACCAGGAGGACCGAGGCGCCGAAGAATCCCGCCATGCCGCCCCAGCCGAAGCCGAGCGTCAGCAGCGGGAGGTACGTCAGGAGCGCCTGTGCGGCCAGGGTCCACGGTCCCCAGCGGGCCCGAAACCGGCGTAACTGGTACGAGGAGTGCACAAGTTGGAGGACGAAGATCAGTGCGAAGCCGATCACCGACGCCACGAGGGTGAAGGTCTCGGGCTCCTCCCCCAGGATGTTCAGGAAGCCCACGAGGACGAATCCGCACTCGACCAGCAACAGAATGCTGAGGGCGAGGTGCGGGGGCGGGGCGCCCCGCCCCATCTTGTACACCGCGGACGAGAGGCCCGGCAGACCGCCGGCGCCCGGGTCGGGTTCCCGTCTGCCGGCGGTCCTGGCTCTACCCGAGCGCGTCATGGCGTCCCTCATGCATTCCCCCGCGGAGAGGCATCACAGGAGATCAGTCAATGGGGAGAGGCTGAACTCCGGTGCCAGCTTGTGGATTAGACCTGTGAAAATCGTGCCGCACTACAGCGGATTGCGCCAGTTCCTCAGGGAGCGTACCGAGCACGAAGCCCCCGACGCTCGGCTCGATGCGCCAGTCCAGGCCCGTGGCCCGAGCGGCGAGATCGATGTCACCGCTACCCAGTGCGCAGGAAGCCAGTCCCATGGCGGTGCCCACCAGATAGAGATTCTGGGTCACCGCACCGACGTGCTTGAGCGTGAGGGCGTACGGCAGACCGCTGTACTTCCACGCCAAGCGGTGGATGCGGGAGGTGATGGTGATGACGACGGCCGGCAGATCGGTGAGGCCCGCGGCGATCCTGGCCTCGGCGAAGAGTTCGGCCATGGCCGACTTGTTGTCGGAGTCCCCGACCTGCACCAGACAGTGCTCCAGCGGAGCGTAGTAGTGGATGCCGGGCGGAATGCCGGCGCAGTCCCGGACCGCCAGGTAGAACTCCAACTCGTAGGCTCTGCCGCCGCTGGGATAGGGACGGTCCGTGAAGGCCCCCTCCTCACCGCCCCGCGCCCCGTCGTGGAGCGAGCGCACCCGCAGCGCCCGGAACAGGAACTCCCCCAGCACATCGGCCGTCAGTCGCTCGGAGCCGAACGACCGGATGCTCCGGCGGCCTTCGAGTACGGAACTCAGGGGCGGGTCACTCGCCGGCATATCGCTGATGCGGGGCCGTGCGAGAGGGATGCGCGGCCCCTCCGGCAGGGGTTTGACCGCGGGAGCCGGGGCCATGCGATCGGCGAGCGGATAGGTGGCGCCGAAGTCCGCGTCGTGCCTGCCGAGCGTGGAACGGGTGTGGAAGAGCAGGTCGATCGCGGACCACGAGGCCAATGCGGGATCGCTGTCCTCGGCGAATCCGGGTACGGAGGGATGCAGGACGCCGTCGTCCTGCAAGGCGCCCGTAGCCGGGTCCGCCCCTCCCCCGAGGTCGGGCGACGGCGAGGACTCGGCCGGCACCACCATCCCCGTCCCCAACAGATGGGCGATGATCTCGCGGGTCGCCTCGGCGGGCAGGGGGACCGCGGCGGCCACTTCGGCACTGCTGATCGGACGGCCGAGCATCCCGATGACCCAGGATGCCTCCGGGCAGTGCAGGACCACGCGGTGCAGGGATGTGGGTGACTCCAGGACGAAGCCCTTCCCCTCGCTGCGCAGGAAGGCGAACTGGGAGAGTCGGATCGGGTGCTTCTCGTCGACCGCCGCCGGACCGTAGCGCGCCGACTGGGAGATCGGCACCACCGACATCAGCAGGTGGTCCGGGCTGTCCAGCCCCAGGGATCGCACCACCAGGTGCTGGAGCCGTTGCAACACCATCAGGATCTCCGCCAGGGAACTCTCGACCGACGGGCCTCCCCCGCTCCCCTCGGTGTACGAAGGGGACGGGGGCGCGCCGGCCACGACGTTCGCCAGGGAAATGGGCCCGAGCCGCATCCGACGCAGCGCCTCGCGCACCGAAGGGCTGGCGTGGCGCATCCGGACCTCCCCCCATCTTCCCGAGAGCACCACGGCACCGCTGGGGCAGCCGGTATCCACCAGTACGTCCTCGCGCAGCGCCCACAGGGAAAGGGTGCGCCGTCCTCGGCGTACGGTCGGGTGGCCGTCGAATGACCTCTCGGTTGGCATGGGAACTCCTGAGCGGGACGCGGGGGAGAGCCGTCGGAACGGCCGGGAGACGCACACGAACTTCAGACGAACAGCGGAACGGGGTTGAGGTCGGCGTACGGGGTCGGGGCATCGAGCCGGCCCAGGCGCACCGGCACGTCGAACAGTCGCCCCGGTGCGAACCTCGCCCAGAAGTGGCGCAGGCCGGGGACGACGACCTTCACCACCGGAATCCCGATGTCGGGTCTGGTCTGGTCGAGGACGAGCAGGTCCATGTCGTGCCGGCGCAGCAGTGCGACGACCTCCTCGACGTCCTCACGCAGATCGGATCGGTACCGGTGGGCGAAGTCGGCGGGACCCCGCGCGGGTCGCGCGGGGTCGGGCGGCAGATGTGGTTGGTTGCGGACGGTGGCCCCCCACCACCATCCGAGCGGCTCCGCCGCGGTGACGCCGTAGCCGGAGCCGTCGGCACGGGCGTCGACGACGGCCGGCAGCAGTTGGTTCATCTCCGTGAGCGCCCGCCGCAGGGCGACCACCGGATCGAAGTGCGCACCGAAGCCGAACATGATGTCCTCGGCCGGTTTGTCGGTCCTTCGACTCAGGGCTGCGAACACCGGGACCCCGAGGTCGGACGTCAGGTCGAGCACCCACACCTCGCGGTGCAACTCACGGTAGGTGGCCTGTAGTTCATCGGTCCAGGCGTCACCGAACCCTCCGGCTCCATCCAATCTGACGGCTGGTTGGCGGGTGCGGTTGTACCACCAGAGCGCCACCGCGTCCCGCTCCACGAGTTCCAGGAACCCGTGGAGTATCGCGTCCTCCAGACTGCTGCCCGCGGCGTTACCGTTGGAGTCGGCGCGCAGTGCGCGATGACCGGCAGGCGGTGGCACCGCCCCGCCCGCGGGGCCGGAGAAGTAGAGCATTCCGGTGGGGAGGAGCCGCTGGCGCTGTTCGGTGAGGGACCACAAGGGGGTCCAGTCGACCGGTGCGCGGTCGTCAAAGGGTTCGGGAACGTACTGGAACGCCGCATGCAGGGCGTTCCAGCGGTCGCGGTCACGGAACTGGCGCGGCGCGTAGAGCTGACAGGCGTCCGGGGACAGGGCCGCGTCCCCCAGGGCGCGGCGACTGTCCCGTATCCGCAGCTCGTCGCCCTGAAGGGTGGCGCTGTAGCGCTCCAGGGCTTCGCAGAGTGCGCTGACTTCGGCTTCCTGTGCCGTGCTTCCCTTGCCTCCGCTGACCTGGCGGAGGCCGGCGCGGAGCTGGGCGAGGTCCGCACCTCCGGCGGCGGGGTTGCGGCCCGCCAGATAGCAGTGCAGGGCGGCCGGTGCGCGGGGGTCGCGACGGATGTCGTCGACGACCCCGCTCACCGGGCTCACGAGATGGCGGTACTGGTCGTGGACCTCCTGTACGGAACGGGCGCGGTGGCCCGCACTGTGGGGCGACTTGGGGCGGGAGACGAGCGTGACCGGGCGTCGTGCCTGGTCGACGATGAGCTCGGGGTCTCCGCAGTCGGGGCACTGTGGGCGGCGACGAACATCGTGGTGGCGGGTGGTGAGCGACAGGGTCTCCAGCGTCACTACCGCGGACTGGCCGGAATGGCGGTAGCCCGCGAGCCACTTCGCGGCTTCCAACACGGTCAGGTGCGCGGCGGCTGCGCTGGTCGCCGCGACCCGTGAGGCGGGGCGGGGCACCGGTCCGCTCAGCCCGAGTGCCCGTCGCACGGGAGCTTCGCAGAGCCGGTGTCCGTCGAGCCGATGGGCGAGACATGACCAGCACGCGCCGACTCCGGGCTGGAACACCGGTCCGAGCCAGGTGGTCGAAGCACCCGGCCGGGTCAGCAGCCAGGGTCGTCCGGTGACCTGGTGTCGAGCGTCGATCTCGCGGAGTTCGGGGTTGAGGTAGTCGTCACAGACGACGAGGGAGAGTTGCGGGGCTTCGATGGTGAGACCTCCGTCAGGGTCCGCACCGCTCGCCACCGTCAGACCGGCGGCCTCGCACGCTTCCCTCACTCCGTCCGCGTCGACGTTCCCCACCGTCAGCACTTCGACGGTTGCCGCGGCCAACCGGGCGAGGGCGTCGGTCCCGTCGAGGCCCGCCAACTCCCAGTAGGCGCGGGCGTGGCCCCGCACAGGATCGGTATGGACGTCCGGAGCCGCGGCCGAGTACCCCACGAGACCGGCCTGGGCGAGACGCCCTATCAGCCGTCCCGCCTGCTCGGCGGGGATGGTCCTGGCCGCTTCGCGCAGGACGGACGGCAGATCCCTCGTGCCGTCCAACAGCGGGACGAGCGTCTCGATCTGACCGCCCTGAAGTGCGGTGACACCGCGGTCGGAGAGCAGATAGGCCGCGTCCCCCGCGATGACTTCCGCTCTCAGATGGCTACGGAATCCCACGCGCCGCCCTCGCGTGGACTCCTGGGAGCGCGCGGAGCGCTCGCCGTGGACGGCAGTCACCGCAGGGTCGTCCCGTTCGCGGCGGCGAGGGCCGCGGAGAAGGCGGTGGAGAAGTCGTCGGTCGAGCGGGCGGAGTCGGACAGCGACTCCGTCTCCAAGCAGAAGCAGAGCTGTGCGTGCGCGACCGCGGGCCGGCTGAGCTCCTCGATGGTCAACTCGCCCGGGGTGCCTTCGGTCAGCGTCGGGGCCTGGTCGGTCAGGTCCAGCGAGACGCCGAACTCGCCGAGGACCGAGCGGGCGTCGCAGCGGTAGCGGTCCGCGAGGTCGGGCTCCAGCCAGATGCGGGCGAACACCTCGACGAGTTGGTCGGAGGCGATCGATCTCTCCCGTCCGAGCGCACCCCTGGTGGGTGCGGTGGGTGCATCGGTCGTACCGTCGGGAGCGAAAAGGGTGATTCCGTTCACGTGGTCCTCCGCTTTCATCCTGAATATGTCCGTCGGAGCGCCGTGTCTGAGCGGCTGGGATAAATCTTGTGCGTCACAAGTGGCCGATAGACAGTGTTCCGTTCATGCCTCACATATGAGTTCTTCATGGCCCGGACCTTCGCGGATTCACATCGGGCCGGTGAGCCGATCACTGGGGCCTGGGGCTCCCTGCTGCCATCGTTGGTCACCCCGGAGGAGACACCGGGCGGTTGTGGTTGGAAGGGAGTACCAGATGGAGATCCGGGTCCTGGGGCCGCTCGTCGCTCAGCTCGCCCACACGTCGGTGGTGCCCAGTGCGGCCAAGCCGCGCCAGGTGCTTGCACTGCTGGCGTTGCACCCCGGCCAGGTGGTGACCGTGTCGACCCTGCTCGACGAGTTGTGGGGGGACGCACCGCCGCGTACCGCGCCGGCCACCTTGCAGACGTATATCCGACAGTTGCGCAGGATGCTGGGGGACGCCCTCGACCCCAACGGAGTTCGCGGCCCCAAGGACGTGCTGTGCACCCGCTACGGCGGATACGCACTGGACGCAGCCGCGGCCGTCGATGCGACCGAGTTCCAGCGGTTGTGCGTGGCGGGGCAGACGGCCTTACGGGAAGGGGCCGATCTGGAGGCGTCGCAACTGCTGCACCGGGCGCTGTCACTGTGGCGCGGCCCCGCCCTCGCCGATGTGCAGATCGGTCGGGCGCTGGAGGTCGAGACCCTGCGGTTGGAGGAGACCCGGCTCAGTGCGCTGGACGGACGGATCGAGGCCGATCTACGGCTCGGTCGACATGCCGCGCTGTTGGGTGAGTTGACCGCACTGGCGGCGCAACACCCCCTGCACGAGACGGTGCACGCGCAGTTGATGTTGGCGTTGTACCGTTGCGGTCGCCCTTCCCACGCCCTCAGCGCCTATCAGCGCTTGCGCCGTTCCCTGATCCAGGAGTTGGCGTTGGAGCCGTCACCCCGGTTGCAGCGGCTGCACCAGGCGATCCTGGCGGCCGATCCGGGGTTGGAGGCCCCGGACCAGGGGATGCACGGCAACGTCGTGCGCGGCTTCGGGCGGCTCGTGCCCGTTTCCGTGTAGAAGGCGGCGGGGCCGGGCGTCGAACCGCCGCCCCGGTGCCCCCTTCCCGCCCGTGACCCCGGGCCGCAACCCCGTGACCTCCCCGGGGCTGCGGCCCGGCTCTGTTTCCCCGCCTCTGCTTCTCGGCTCTGAGCGTGCGGCTCTGAGCGTGCGGCTCTGGTTGTACGGCTCTGAGCGTGCGGCTGCGCGCCGTCGCAGTGCCCGGGCTCGCGGCAGGTGTGCGCCAGTTCTCCTCGCCGTCGTTTGGCGGCCCTTAAGCGGTGCTGCCGACTCTGGAGGGTGTTTGGCCGATTCTGTTGCGGTGGTCTTCGGTGGACGAAGCGCGTGCACGGTCGTCGTCGTCCTCCGTTTGGGATCAGTTCCGGCCTCCACAGCGTGCGGTCAACGTCCCACCGGACCGTGTCGCCCAGCCACGCTCCGCGGCCGTGGGCGCCGGTGGACATCAGGGCAGCGAGAGGAGAACCGGGCACTATGACGCGATATCTGAGGCGCGGCGCAACGGCCGACGGGGGCCGACTGCGCTTGTTCTGCTTCCCCTACGCGGGTGGGGGTGCCTCCGCCTATGCGAGCTGGCAGCGCCGGCTCGGCGCCGCCGTGGACGTGCAGCCGGTGCAGCTTCCCGGTCGTGAGGGCCGGATGGCGGAACCGCGCTTCACCGATCTACCGGCGCTGATCGCCGACTTGGACAGGGAGATCGGACCAGAACTCGAACGCCCGCACCTGATGTACGGGCACAGCATGGGTGCGCTGATCGCCTTCGCCCTCACCCAACACCGTCGGGCCCGAGGTGCTCGGCTGCCTCTCGCCCTGGTGCTGAGCAGCCATCGGGCTCCGCATCTACCGGCGCCGCCGATCGCCCAGGGTCAGGTCCTGGACGACGGGGCGCTGGTACGGGGCCTGTCCGAACTCGGCGGTCTGCCGCAGGCGCTCCTGGACCGCCCGGAGTGGTTGACGGCGCTCCTCCCGGTGGTGCGCGGGGATCTGGCGCTCTGCGCCGGTGCGGGCGGGGTGGACCGTACTCCGCTGCCGGTGCCGGTCCATGCCTTCGGCGGGGTGGAGGACCGCTTGGTCACGGTGCCCGAGGTCCGGGAGTGGTCCGCCTACACCACCGCGGAGAGTGCGGTGGAGGTGCTGCCCGGAGGGCACTTCTTCATACGGGAGGAGGAAGAGCACTTCCTCGGGCGCCTCGCACTGTTGTTGCGGCGGTACGAGAACGCGCCCGGGCTGACCGAGCGGGACCTGGTCGGAGCCCCGAGCGAGTGAGGCCCGCGCAGGCGCCCGGTCGTTCCTCACCGGGCGGCGGGGAACGACCGGGGCGGGCGAGCAGTACGGGATGACAGAGCGGCCCCCGGACCCGATTCGGGTCCGGGCGCACCGCCCGGGTCACGAGTCCCCGGCCCACCGCGGACGGTTCCAGCCAGCAG
>NZ_JBEXVD010000050.1:0-15744 GCF_040638655.1 Streptomyces sp. NPDC005963
CTTCTGCCCCCCATCCCCTGCCGGGCCCCCCCGCGCCGCCGGCCTCCCCCACCGCCCCTGTCCCGCGCCCCGATCGGCGCGCGGAACAGGGCCGTTTCCCGATCTGGTTCGGTGGGTTCGGTGGGTGGCCGCAGCAATGCACGAGGCCACCCGGGAGCTCCCGGGCGGCCTCGTCGCTGTTGTTGTTGGTGGGGCTCAGTAGGCGCTCAGCCGCTTCTCCAGCATGGCCCTGGACTCGGCGGGCGTGAGCGCACACGCTCCCAACCTGTCCAGCATGTTCCGGTACTGCTCGACGGTCTGCGGCTTCTGGGTGAACGTCGAGTCCGTCAGGTGCTCGATGTACACGGCGTCCTTGAGGTCGCCGAGGGCGAACCGCAGATAGGTGACGCCAGTGCCCACGCCCACGGAGGCGGACACATCGAGCGGGGCGATCTGGAGGGAGACCCTGGGGCGCTCCATCATGGTGATGAGGTGTTCCAGTTGTTCCCGCATGATCTCGGGGCCGCCCACGGTGCGCAGCAGGACGGACTCGTCGATGACGGCCCACAGATGCGGCGCGTCCGGGGCGTCGAGGTGACGCTGCCGCTCCTGCCGCAAATCCACTCGCCGCATCACGTCGTGGGCGAGCAGTTGCCCGGGACCGGTGGTGATGACGGCACGGGTGTACGCCGGAATCTGGAGCAGCCCGGGCACATAGAACGGCTCGTACGTCCGGATGCGCTCCGCGGCGCCTTCCAGGGCCACGAGCGGTGTGAAGAAGTCGGAGAGGACATCGCTGAAGGAGCGCCACCAGTCGGGCCGGCGGGACTGCTCGACCAGTCGGAGGAACTCGGCAATACGGTCTTCGCCGTCTACTCCATAGAGAGCGAGCAGCGCAAGGGCATCTGCCTGCTTGCACCCATGGCGCCCCAGTTCGATTCGGCTTGTTTTCGAGCGTGAGAATCCGAGCCGACCATCCACGTCAGCCGGATCAAGCTCGGCGGCAACGCGCAGCTCGCGCAGTTTGCCGCCGAGGATCACCTTCAGTGCGGTTGGGTTCTTCTCCACCGCCCCAAGGGGTCGTACGAACAACGACTCGTTCGGGTCGGTTGCAGCCATCGGGCGCTCCTGCGGACGCTGGGAAGAAGCCAGTATCCATCACGGAATCTCCGCAGGGGCGGAACATGACATTCCTGTGTAGTTTTTCAGCCAATCATGGAATCGAAGTCGCCACCCCGAGCGCCCGCCACGAACGCCGCTATCTCGTCCCGCGTGTAGATCAATGCCGGACCCTGCGGATCGCGGGAGTTGCGTATCGCCACCTGACCGCCCGGGAGTTGGGCCAACTCCACGCAGTTCCCGGTGGCGTTGCTGTGACTGCTCTTGGTCCATGTCGTAGCACTCAGTGCGCCTGCACTCATGCCGTTGAAGAAACGCTCCACCGCAACAGCCCCTTGCTCTCCGTACGTATGTTCGCGACAGATGGCGCCGGTCCATGCAATCCCATTTGCAATCTCAGATGCAATTGCATTCCGACGTGATACTCGACCATACTCGTCGCACGGCGGCTGCCGCAGCGCCCGAAGTCCGAAGCCTCCAGGGGGACATGACCAGTGACGACCCATGTGCCAGCCTCGGCGAATGTGAGCACCAGGTACGGCAGCCGGTTGCGCGGCGCCGCCCCCGGTGTGCGCTGGCCGTTGGGCTTAACCGCGTCGAACGAGCCTCCGTGGGGCATGAGCCACGGCGGTCGACCCGCCGGATTCGCCGCCTGCGGCCTGGACGGGCAACTGCGCAACGCGCCCCAGGCCCGGCGCTTCCTGGCAGCGACCCTCGACGGATGGGCGTTGGAGCGGTTGTTGCCCGATGCGGGTCTCGTGGTGAGCGAACTGGTCACCAACGCCGTTCAGCACGCAGTGGAGCCGGGCACCGCCGACCAGGGGGAGTACCCCGTCTGGCTGGGGATCTTCCTCCACCCCGATGAACTGGTCTGCGCGGTCACCGACCCCAGCTCCCGCCCTCCCTGCCCGCGGGATGCCGAGGCCTCAGCGCTGGGCGGCCGTGGTCTCGCACTGATCAGCGCCCTGAGTCGGACGTGGTCCTGGTCGCTCACTCCGCCCCGCGGCAAGACCGTCTGGGCGACGCTCTCCTTGCAGTCGAGCCTCGGCTGATCGGGCGCACGCCCACGTGCGCACGTTGTGAAAAGTGCATTCGTCACAGGTCGCCAGACGGTCCATCCGACCGTGTTCCGGCCCGCTCCCACCCGTGATCCGGTGTCGGGAGGAACCCGGTGCCATGCAGAGCGCCGGACACGCCGGGGGCGGTTTTGCCCCCGGCATAGATGGTGCGTCCGGTTGTGAGAGCTGCCGACCGGGCATCGGCGCACTCGTGGGTCGGCCCTCCCGAGCACCAGGGCCCGGCGTTGAGGATCATGCCCGGCGCCCGCCGTCTTGCAGTGCGGACCTCAGCACACCCGGCGGTCACAGGCCGCTCTCGCCCGCCAGGAACGTTCCCAGGACCTCGATGTCCCCCAAAGTCGACGGCGGCGCATTTCTGGGGTTGGCATCCAGCACCACCAGATCGGCGCGCTTGCCCGGAGCAATGCTGCCCGCGCTGTTCTCCCAGTGGCACGCATGGGCCGCATCCACGGTGTACGCGCGCAGTGCCTCATCGATGGTGATCCCTTCGCCCGGGCCGATGAGCTGCCCCGAGAGGGAGGCGCGCTCGACCATGAACTGCATGGCTCGCAGTGGGGCGCCGTCGGCGACCGGCCGGTCCGAACTGCCCACCAGACGTATGCCGTGGTCGAGGAACTCACGCCCGCGGTAGAGCCAGTTGGCGCGCTCACTCCCCATGATGGCGGCGTAGTCATCGCCGAAGTGACGGAGGAACGAGGGTTGGACGACCGCGATCACCCCCAGCGATGCGAACCTCGGCAGCTGGTCCGGGCGCACCAGCCCGGCGTGTTCGATGCGGTGACGGGCATCGGGGCGCGGACGGAGGTGCTGGGCTCGGGCCAGGGCGTCGAGTGCGACGTCGACGGCCCGGTCCCCGATGGCGTGGACGGCGAGCTGCCAGCCGGCGAGGTGTCCCTCGACGATGATGTCCGTCAAGGGGCGTTCCGTCGTCTGGAGCTGGCCGCTGTTGGTCGTCCCCTCGTAGGGCGTGGTGAGCGCGGCCGTGCGGGCCATCATGCCGCCGTCGGTGAAGACCTTGAGCGCGCCCAGCGAGAGCGGGCCGTCACCGAAGCCCGTGTGCAGACCGAGGCTCAGGGCATGGGTTGTCAGGTCTTCGCGCGCCGCCTGCACCGGACCGAGGGCGTCGGCGGCCACCATCAACTGCGTCCGGACCGCCAGGCGGTTCTGTTTCAGGGCCCGTTGGAAGGCCGCGCCGTCGAGCGACCCGTACGCGAACAACGAACTGCCCAGCCCCGCTTCCACGCAGGCTGTGATCCCCTCGGCCCGACAGGCGCGTGAGGAGTGGTCGATGGCGTCCACCAGTTCGCTGAGCGTCCGCGGGGGCCGCAGCCGCCGCGCCGTCGCCATCTCCTCCTCTGCCAGGAAGCCTTCCGTCCGCGCTGCTCCGGACGGTAGGAGGTCGAGGACCGCGGTGTTCGCCACGCAACCGTGGCCCGAGACGTGCCCGAGCAGTACCTTCCGCCCCGCACTGACGGTGTCCAGCTCCACCGCGGTCAGATGACGGCCCAACGGGCGCTGGTCGTAGCCGGACAGTTCGACCCAGCCATCGGCGGGAGCGTCCTTGACCGCCCGGGCGACCGCACTGAGGACGGCCGCCGCCGAGGCACACGGCGCGACGCTCGTCGCCCGGGCCGCCAACCCCGCCCACATCAGATGGACATGGGCATCGATGAACCCCGGAAGGACTGCGGCCCCGTCGAGATCGATGACCTCCCGGGCCGGCAATCCCGCAACCTCCTCGTCGAGGCCCACGACCAAGCCGTTCCAGATGCCGAGTTGGCGCGCACGGGGACGAGCCGGGTCCATGGTGACGATGTCGGCATGGGTGATCTTCTTGCAGAGCATGAACGCATCCCTCCGATGGAACGAAAGCCCCGTTGTCTTCCTCTGGTTGGGCGAACTCGCGCGTAGCTGGGCCATGGCGAGACAGATAGGATTATGGTTAGGTGAGGCTAACCTAAGAAGGTGTTGCGGTGTGGATGGGCATGGAGAGACTCCTGCGAACCCGTTGGAGCTCTGGGCCGACAGTGTGGTCGCCCGCCTTGATGTACAGGAAGATGTGGACCGCTCCTTGCTCCATGCACTAGAGAAGGGGCCCAACCTCCGCGAAGAGACCGCATCCAGGATGGCCGACGCGCTGCGTGCGGCAGCGCTCGGGCTGAGCCCGGCCGGCTGTGCGATGGCCGCCGGCGTCTCGGAACGTCTCCTGCGCAACTGGCAGACCCAGAATGAACTGTTCGCGACGGCCATGACGGCGGCGGCCGAGATGGCCCGGACCCAGACAGCGGGGCCGACCCGACAACTCAACCCCGCCGCGTTGCGCGTCCTGCTGAAGGCCCTGCGGTCAGGCGCCCAGCACGGTCCTGCCGCCGCGCTCGTCGGCATGTCCGGCCGGGCGCTCTACCGGCTGCGCAAGGAGAGCCCCGAGGTCGCCGCCCTCGTCGCCGCAGCGCGCCGGGCCAGACCGCGGAAGTCGGATCTGCGCCGTCGATCGCGGTACGAGCAGCGCTACCGACTGGTGCGCCTCGAAGGGAAGGTCGAGAGGTCCACCGTGTGCGAACCGCGGTGCAGCGGGCCCCACCGTGCCCACACCGGCTACCTCCACCGCGCTGAGCCCGAGCCTCCGCCGGGCGACGGCGAAGGCTGCGCCTGCCGCCGCGATTGAGGCGTACGCCCTGTTCAGAAGGGATGCGCCGGTGCCCGTGGAGCCAGCCGGGGGTGGGCACCCGTCGGGAGTTAGGCTAGCCTTACCCAGATTCTCGTGCTCTTCGGATGGGCACTGCTGTTGAGGTGCCGGAGGGGTGCGGTGGGGGCGACAGGGCTGTCGGGAAAAACGGTTCTGCGAGGGGCCATTGCCGGGCAGCGTCGTGACGTCGCACTCGGATCGCTCCTGGGGGCCGGGCATCAGGCCGGCGAGGCACTGGTGCCCGTGGTGATCGGCGTGGTGATCGACCGCGGTGTCGCGGACGGCGATGCGACCGGCCTGGTGCTGGGAATCGCCGCCCTCGGCGTCATCTACCTGGGTCTCTCCTTCAGCTTCCGCTTCGGGGCGCGCGCCGGCGAACGGGCCGCGGAAGAGTCCGCACACCGACTCAGGACCCAACTCGTCAGCCGCGTCCTCGCCCCGGAGGACGGCGCGCCACACGGACGGCTCTCGGGCGAGCTGACCAACATCGCCACCCTCGATGCCAAACGGGTCGGCACCGTCTGCATGGCCCTGGTCGTCGGAATCGCCGCCCTGATGGGACTGCTCGTCAGCGCCGTGGTCCTGGTGCGGATCTCCGCCGTGCTCGGCCTGGTGGTGCTCCTCGGCACCCCACTGCTGCTCTGGCTAGGCCATCTGCTGAGCAAGCCCCTGGAGCGCCGCAGCGAAGCCGAACAGGAGCGGGCCGCGCACGCCTCCGGCATCGCAGCGGACCTCGTCGCCGGACTCCGCGTGCTCAAGGGCATCGGCGCGGAACCCGCAGCGGTCGCCCGCTATCGCACCACCAGCCGTCACTCCTTGGCGGCGACGCTCCGGGCCGCACGCGCGCAGGCATGGCAGAACGGCATAGTGCTGTCGCTGACCGGTGTGTTCATCGCGCTGGTGGCGCTCCTCGGCGGGCGGCTGGCCACGGCAGGGGACATTAGCCTCGGCGAACTCGTCTCGGCGGTCGGACTCGCGCTGTTCCTGCTGGGACCCCTCTCCCAGTTCTCCTGGGTGAACGCCGAACTGGCACAGGGCCGGGCCTCCGCAGCCCGCATCGCCGAAGTGCTGGCCACTGACGGCACCGCCCTCCCGGGCACCGACCCGCTCCCGTCCTCCGTCCGGGGACACCTGCGGCTGCGCGAGGTCTCCCACGACACACTCCGCGGAGTCGATGTGCACATCGCGCCTGGCGAGGTCGTGGGCGTTGTCACGACCGATCCCGCCGACGCGAACGCCCTGCTCGGCTGTCTCGCCCGTCGCTTCGACCCCGACGAAGGGTCCGTCGAACTGGACGGAGTGCCCTGGCGCAGCCTGCACCCTGCCGACGTCCGAACCGCGGTCCTCGTCGCCGAACACGACGCGGACCTCTTCGAGGGCACCCTCCTCGGCAATGTCATGGCGGCAGCCGGCTCGGCCGACACGGCGGCCCGTGCGATGGTGGCGTCCGGCGCCGACGAGGTGGCCCGGTCGCTGCACCAGGGCGCAGCGACGGCTGTGACCGAACGCGGCCGATCGCTCTCCGGAGGCCAACGGCAACGCGTGGCACTCGCCCGGGCCCTCGCAGCCGACGCGCCCATACTCGTCCTCCATGACCCCGCCACCGCCGTCGACGCGGTCACCGAGGCCAAGATCGCGGCCGGTTTGCGCGAGATCCGTGCGGGTCGTACCACCGTCGTGTTGACCACGAGCCCCGCGTTGCTGGCCACGACCGACCGCGTCGTCTTCATCGAAGGCGGTCGGGTCCTCGCCACGGCCACCCATGGCGATCTCGTCCGCGACCACCCCGTCTACCGTACGGCGGTGCTCTCATGAGCAGCCGCCAGCACCAGGCCCGGCACGATTCCGGACCCGCGGAACCTGGCAGCTCCGCCCCGGACGGAAGGGCCGACTCATCGAAGACTGCGTTGTTCGCTGCCGTGCGCAACGAGCCGACGAACGCCACCGCCGGTGAGGAGTCCGAGCGCATCCTGCTCCCCGTCGCCACGCCGGCGCGGACCCGGGCGGCGGTCGCCGAACTCCTGCGGCCCCATCGAATCCTCGCGGTCGCCGGCTTCACCATCATGGTCATCGCAACGGCCGTCGGACTGCTGACCCAGCCGCTCCTCGGCCGCATCGTGGACATCGCGGCAGGGCAGCGCCCGCCCGACGCCCTCACCACCACCGTTCTTCTCCTGGCCGCCGTTGCCGTCGTTCAGGGCCTCACCACGGCGGTCGGCCTCTCGCTGGTCTCCCGGCTCGGTGAATCCCTGCTCGCCCAGCTGAGGGAACGATTCATCGAGCGTGCTCTCGGTCTCCCCCTGGAAGAAGTGGAGCGAGCCGGATCCGGCGATCTGACCGTCCGGGTGACCGGTGATGTGTCCCTCACCGCCGAGGCCGTCCGACACGCCCTGCCCGAGCTGGCCCGTTCCCTCCTCGCCATCGTCCTGACCCTGGGCGCCCTCGCCGTACTCGACTGGCGGTTCCTCCTCGCCGCACTCCTCGCGCTCCCCGTCCAGCTCCACACCGCCCGCTGGTACGTCCGGCGCGCGGTGCCCCTGTACGCGAAGCAGCGCATCGCCAACGGCGCCCAGCAGCAACAGCTCCTCGACACCATCGGCGGCAGCTCGACCGTACGGGCCTTCCGACTGGAGAAGGAACACACCGAGCAGGTCGAGGAACGCTCCCGGGCCGTCGTCGGCCTGACCATGCGCGGCGTCCACCTGGTGCTGAGGTTCTACAGCCGTCTGCATATCGCCGAGTACATCGGCCTGACCGCCGTCCTCGGCACCGGATTCCTGCTGGTACGGGCGGACGCAGCATCCGTGGGTACCGCGACCGCGGCGGCACTCTACTTCCACAGCCTCTTCGGCCCGGTCAACTCCGCCCTCGTGCTCATCGACGACGCCCAATCCGCCGTCGCCGGGCTCTCCCGCATCATCGGTGTGGCCGATCGGCCCCTGCCCAAACAGCCAAACCGACCGCTCATCCCGAAGGACGCCTCCGTCGCCGTGAGCGACGTCAGCCACTCCTACCGCAGCGGACACCAGGTGTTGCGCGACATCACCATGGAACTGCACCCCGGTGAACGGGTCGCGCTGGTCGGAGCGAGCGGCGCGGGCAAGACCACCCTGGCCAAGTTGATCGCCGGCATCCACGAGCCGGCCGAAGGGCACATCGCCCTCGGGGCCGTACCGCTGCACCACATCGGTCCCGGCGCCATCCGACGCACGGTCGCCCTGATCACCCAGGAGACCCATGTCTTCGCCGGGCCGCTCGCCGATGACCTCAGGCTCGCCCGTCCCGATGCCACGGACGACGAACTGCGCGCAGCCCTCGACCGGGTCGACGCGCTGGCCTGGGTGGAGGCACTGCCCGAGGGGTTGGGGACCGTCGTCGGTGAAGGCGGCCATCGACTGAGCGGCGGCCAGACGCAGACCCTGGCGCTCGCCCGCCTCGTCCTCGCTGATCCGCCGGTGGTCATCCTGGACGAGGCCACCGCGGAGGCGGGCAGCACCGGAGCCCGTGCGCTGGAGAAGGCGGTCGCCCGTGCCATCGATGGCCGGACGGCCCTGATCGTGGCACACCGGTTGACCCAGGCCGCGGCAGCCGACCGCATCGTCGTGATGGACGCCGGTCGAATCGTCGAAACCGGAACCCATGACGAACTGTGCAACGCCAATGGGCCGTACGCCATCCTGTGGGAAGCGTGGTCGGGGAGCCGCCGGGCACGCGATGAAGCCGGACTTCCGGAGTTCCCCGCGCACTCCCCGGCGATAGCCCCCACTGGAATCTGAACCGAAGGATCACCGATGGCCCGCTTCCGCAGAGTCCCACGGATCGCCGCCGTACTCGCCTCAGCCCTTCTGCTGCTCGGCGGCACCGCGTGCGACAGCTCCGGAGACTCCACCCGGGACGAGTCCGCCGATCCGTCCGGGCAGGGCGCCGCTGCCTACCCGGTCACGATCCAGCACAAGTACGGCAGCACCACCGTCACGTCGGAGCCCCAGCGGATCGTCACCGTCGGACTGACCGACCAGGACGCGGTGCTCGCCCTCGGCAAGGTGCCGATCGCCACCACGGATTGGCTGGGTGGCTATCCCGGCGCCATCGGACCGTGGGCCGAGGACCGACTCGGCGGCGCGAAGCTCCCCACCGTCCTCTCGGACACCGGAACCGGCCCCGAGGTGGAGAAGATCGCCGCGCTTAAACCGGATGTGATTCTGGCCCTGCACGGCGGGCTCACGAAAGAGCAGTACGCCGCCCTGAGCGAGCTCGCCCCGGTCGTCGCCCAGCCCAAGCGGTACGAAGACTACGCAATCCCCTGGCAGGAGCTGACCCAGAAGGTGGGTCTGGTGCTCGGTAAGCGCGAGGAGGCGATGCAGATGATCACCGACACCGAGGCGGAGATAGCCGCAGCGGCCAGGCCCGAGTTCAAGGGCGCGACGGCCGTCATGGCCACCCACCACGGGGGCGTGTTCGTGTACGGCAGTCACGATCCGCGTTCGCGGCTGCTCGGCAACCTCGGCTTCAGACTGCCCGAGGGCCTCGACACGGTGATCGGGGACCGGTTCGGCGCCAACCTCAGCGAGGAACGCACGGATCTGCTCGACCAGGACGCCATCGTCTGGATCGTCGATGACGTCGCCAAGGACCGGGCCGAGCTGTACGAGGACCCGTCGTACGGCGATCTCAGGGTGGTGTCGGAACGCCGGGAGGTCCTCGTGCACGAGAGCAGCGACTACGGCCATGCCACCGCGTTCGTCTCGGTGCTCAGCCTGCCGTACGTTGTGGAGTGGCTGGTTCCGCAGCTGTCCGCTGCGGTCGGCGGAATGCCGTTGCACGCAGCGGAGCAGCCCGTGCCCTGACCTCGCGCCCTGACCTCGTGCCCCACAACACACCGGGCCCGGTCACACGAGGTGACCGGGCCCGGTGGCACTGGTGGGTTGTGGAACCCCGAACTAGTTGGCGTTGATGAGGTCGTGCGGGGGCACGGTCACCGTACGGGCTCCCGGCGTACCTCCCAGGACGACCTGTCGCAGGGCGGAGTTGTTGGCGGTGGTGGTCTCCTTCAACCGCTTCTCGGGGTTGGCGAGGACCTCGATGTAGTACGTGCCGTTGGGCAGGTCGGTGATGTCGAAGGACTGGTCAGGCAGGTCCTGGGTGTAGGTGTCACCGGAGCCGACGTCCAGCACCTCGCGGACGGAGATCGCCTTCTCCTCACCACAGGCGCTCGACAGGTCCGTGCTGAAGGGGTGCCAGTTGGCGTTCTTCACGGTGTAGTCCACGGCATCGGTGTTGACCAGGCAGAACGCCTCCTTGCCACTGCGCACCGCTTCCTTCTTGTCCGCCTTCAGAAGCCGGTAGCTCGCGAAGTCGGTGAAGTGCCAGTGGTTGTGACCGGGCCGAGGGTCCCACTCCATCGTGCCGGTGGGCGTGTATCCCACCTGCTTGCCCTTGGCGTCGTAGAAGTACTGGTAGGCGTCCATCAGCTCGTCGCCCGGAGCACGGAATCCGTCCACGACCAGCTGCGCCGGACCGGCGTTCCACACATTGGCGCTGAAGGACATGAAGTCCTTGCCCGCGGGGTTCTCGGGCGCGGTGCTGATCTGGACGTCGAAGGCGGGCAGGGACCGCAGGTCCGGCTTCGGGACGTCGGGTACGACGGCCTTGCCGGTCGGACGCTTGGCGTTGGCCTTCAGACCGGGGGCCAGGCGGGAGCCGTCGGTCTGGCCGGGGCGGTCGCCGACGTTCGCGACGGTGCGCGCGGACTTCTGGAGCGCCCACGGCAGTGCCGGCGGCGCCGGCGGGTACGGCGCATGTCCGACGTTGTACGTCGGGCCGTTCCCACTGGTCGCTTCCTGGAGCGTCATCTTCGGAGCGGAGTCGTGGTGGCCCGCGTGCCCGGCGCCGTGCGAGCCGTGCTTCTTGGCCGCGGCACGTCCCACCGGGCTGGGCTCGACCGTGACGTTGACCTTGACCGTCTGCGGCTTGTTCGCGATGCCGAAGAGGTCACGGTACTTCTTGGCCACGTTGATCTTGGCGGTGTACGTACCGGCCGGCAGGGTGACACCCTCGGTGTACCAACTGTTGTACGTGTTGGACGCCCAACCGTTCTCCACTCCCCACACCGACCCGCGGGTGAACGGGTTCCGCGGGCAGCTCTCGGGATACCGCGAGGTCGCGGCGGCATCCGGGCGCACCCGTCCGGACGCGTTGTTGGGACAGAAGTTCTCCTTCGCGTCCAGCACCTTCTTGCCCGACGCGTCGGTCATGGTGATGTGGGTGAAGTCGGGGAGCCCCTGGAAGTCCTTCACCAGACCGGCGGGCAGGTTCTTGGTGGTGACCTTCTTGCCCTGACGGATGGTCTGCTGGACGGTGATGGGGTCCTTGTACGACTTGCGCTTGGCCGTGAGCTCCAGGGGGGAGCCTTCGGCGGTGAGGTAGGTGCCGAGATTCAGGTCGAGTCCGGTCGCCCCCTCGTAGCTGTGGATGTTCACCGACTTGGATGCGGCGATCAGAGTGAGCTTCGGCGCTGACTCTGCCTTCTTGGCGTCAGGTGCTGCTGCGACGACACCGGCGGTCACGGTGAGCGCCGCTGCGGCAGCGAGGGCCGGGCGGGCGAAGCGTGCACGTGAAGATCTGGTCATGGGTCCTCGTGTGTGCGATGCGTTGCGAAAACCGTGGGACATGGTCTGTACCACTGGGGATGGGTCGTTCACCATCGCCGGGGCAGTTGGTCACACTGCACACCGCCGACAGACGCGGGGCGCTCATCCGTCCCGCCGCCCCTCCAGATGTGTTGTGGTGCCCTCGGGTTGTCCGTGTCTTCTCAACGGCAGCAACCTTGGCCAGAATGGTGCTGCGATAGGGAAAACAAGTCATCATCAGCCATGGATCTACTATGAAGTGATGAACCGTGGTATGTCGCGCGGTCAAGGTTCCAAGCCGGGTGCACCCCAGAGCGGAAACCACCGGGCCAGATCCGACTCCATCCGGAGATCGGCGCTCAGCAGTGCCCTCACTTGGAGTTCCAGCTCGGTGTCCCTGCGGTCCTGGGCGCCGGGTAGCGGTGCGAAGGGGTAGAAGGCGCCCCGCTTGTAGAGGTAGACCAGACCCAGCGGACGCCTACGGGCCTCTTGTGCGAAGGAGACCAGCGAGCACAACAAGTGCGGACCGAACCCCGCGTCCTGGAGCAGGGTGTTGACCGCGTGGAGATCGTTGACCAGGGAAACCGTGTCATCGGCCGGTTGCCGCACCAGCACCCACGAGTATCCGTACCCGTCCTGGACGAACTCGACGGGTGCGTCACCGTTGCGCGAGTCCACATCCAGCAGCCCCCTGACGTCCTCCTGCAGCCGAAGGAACGCACCCCCCTCGACGCTCGCGAAGCACACCGATCCGCTTCCGGTGGGCAGGAAGTCGGCGCCCGCCTGCAAGGTGATCGCGGCGGAGGGCAAGGCGAACAACTGGTCGAGATCGGGGCGCACCGGCTTGCTCCGGCCGAGGATCGCATCAAGAAACCCCATGGCAGGAATCCTCCCTCCCGTCGACGCGCTGGTCGTTCACCGGGCGGTCTCCCCAGGCCGGGTCACGGCCGGGTCAGCTCCGCGGAGATCTTGCTCAGCTGCTCCAGCCGCTGTTCGAGTGAAGGGTGCGAGGAGAGCAATCGGGCCAGGCTCTCACGTGATGAGAAGGCAGGCGCGAACCAGAAGGCGTTGTACGGTTCCGCCTTGCGCAGGTCCTGCGTGGGGATCCGGGCCATTTCCCCGGTGACCTTGGTCAGAGCCGATGCCAGTGCGGACGGCCGTCCCGTCAGCAGTGCGGCGGCGCGGTCGGCCGACAGTTCCCGATAGCGGGAGAGCAGCCGTGTCAGGAGGAAGCTCACGACATAGACGGCCGCGCTGATGACCGGGATGAGGATCATCAGAACCGCGGCATTGCTGTTGCGTCCGGCCCGACCGAGCCCACCCCAGAGGGTCGCCCGGGTGATGACCCCGGCCAGGACGCCGAGGAAGGAGGCGATGGTCATCACCGCCACATCGCGGTGGGCGACGTGCGAGAGCTCGTGGGCCAGGACGCCTTCCAGCTCCTGCGGCTCCAGGCGCCGCAACAGGCCCGTCGTGGCGCAGACCAGGGCGGTGCGTTCGTTGCGGCCGGTGGCGAACGCATTGGGAACATCGCTGTCCGCGATGGCGACCCGCGGTTTGGGCATGTCGGCGAGCGCACAGATGCGGTCGACCGCGCCGTGCAGCTCCGGAGCTTCCGTCGGGGAGACCGTGCGGGCCCCCATGCTGTACTCGGCGATGCGGTCGCTGAACCAGAACTGGGCGATGAACAGCCCACCGGAGATCACCAGGATGAACGGCCAAGCCTTGCTGAACGCGGCCAGCAGCACACCGACGAACACCACGTACAGCAGTCCGATGAAGAACATCGTGGTCACCATGCGGGTCGTCAGCCCCCGGTCCGGGGCGTAGCGGGATCGACGCCGAGCTGCCATCAGTGCACCTCCCGGACACAGCCCCCACCACCCCCTCCATCGATTGTGCTCCTTTTCTGCTCCGATCGGTGTTTCCGCACCATCGGGCCGTCTCGGTCTGCCGGTCGGTACCGCGTGCCGAGGACATCCCGTCCGGTCCTGCCCCGGCTCGGACGGGAACGGTCGACGCGACGGAGGAGGTGATGTACCCATCGTGGTCACTTGTCCACCCTCCGCAGCGGATGTGTCGTCCATTGCGGAGGGTCCCGAGAGTCTCGGGACGCAAGGTCAGTGGGGGCGGGCCTCGATGACGTACATGCCGGGCGCCTCCAGCGGAAGCGTCCGCAGATGCTGAAATCCCGCCTCCTTCAGGAGGGCCCCGTACTCGGCTTCGGTGCGTTCCCGCCCGCCAAGGCCGAACAACATCACCAGGTCCAGCGCGGTGGTCATGTCGGCGCTCGGCTGCTCGGCCAGAACGGCCTCGACGATCAAGAGACGGCCGTCCTGCCCGTCCTGGGCCTCCCGGCACCGGCGCAACACCGTGAGCGCCCGCTCGTCGTCCCAGTCGTGCAGGATCCAGGACAGCAGATGGGTTCGCCCCTGGGGCACTGCGGCGAAGAAATCGCCTGACGCGACCGTTGCGCGCTCGTGCAGCCCGGCGGCGTCCAGTGCGGCGCGCGCTGGTCCGGCCAGGTCGGGCAGGTCGAACACCGTTCCCGTCGGTTCAGGGTGCCGGTTGAGGATGTCGACCACCAGGGTTCCCAACCCGCCGCCCACATCCACGATGCTGCCCGCTGCACTGAAGTCGTACGATTCGGCGACCGCGCGTGCGGTACGACGGGTGAAGCTCGCCATCGCGGCGTGGAAGACCGCACTGTCCTCGGGGTGTTGTGCCATGTGCGCGAAGTAGGTGTTCCCGAAGCGCTCTTCGAACGACGGTCTTCCGGTGCGCAGCGTCGACAGCGGGTCGTCCAACATGCGGTACGTCACCCGGTACATCAGCCGGAACCAGGGGCGCAGGGTGTTCTGGTGGTCGGATTCGAGGAGGGCGCTCTCCTGTGTCCGACCGTACGTGTCGTCTTCGCCCAAGCGGAAGATGCCGATGCCGACGAGCGGGCGCAGCAGTCGACGTAGTGCGTCCGGTCGGGTGTTCGTGGCCTCGGCCAGAGCCTTCAACGAGAGGGGGCCGGAAGCGACGAGATCGGGTATGCCGAGTTCTGCGGCGGTCTGCAATGCGCGGTCGGTGACGAATCCCCAGGACTGTGCGACGAGTGCGTCAGCCGTGGTGGGAAGGGCAGGGGGCAAGTGTTGGGCTCCTTGGCTGTGGCGAAGTGCGGGGCGGGTGAGTCGGCGCCTCCGTGGGGGCGGGCGCTCCCATCAAAATATGATCATGATCGAGGGAGCGCCAGGGATCCGAGCCACCACCCCGCGAGACCGGCTCAGGGCTTGCGGCCCACCCCTGCATACATGTTGGTCGTCGTGACGGGCAGTTCTTCCCCGTCGGCCGGGCGCCAGGAGGTCATGGCGACGACCCCCGGGTCAACGAGGTCCAGGCCGTTGAAGAGCGTTTCCACCTCGGCTCGGTTGCGCAGGTACATGGGGATGCCCCTGCGGGTGTACTCGGCCGCCAGTGCCTCCGAGCCGGCGGCGAGATCCGCCGTGGCGAGCGTGATGGCCAGATGACTACCCGACGCCAGCGGTGCCATCAGCGTCTCGACCAACCCCTGTGCGTCCTGGACGAACTGGAGCATGGCGATCACGGTCAGGGCGACCGGCTGGTCCAGATCGAGGGTCTGACGCAGCTCGGGTGCGGCGAGCAGTGTGTCCGGAGCGTTCATGTCGGCTTCGACATAGGCGGTGCGGCCCTGCGGCGTGCTGCACATCAGGGCGTCGGCATGGGCGAGGACGATGGGGTCGTTGTCCACGTAGACGATGCGCGACTGCGGAGCCACTTCCTGGACGACCTGGTGCAGATTGGGTTCGGTGGGGATTCCGGTGCCGATGTCGAGGAACTGGCGCACGCCCGCCTCCGCGGCCAGCCAGTGGGCCATTCGGCGCATGGCCGCCCGATTGGCCAACATGCTGGTGCGCAGCCCGGGCCAGGCGCGCAGCGACGCTTCGCCCGCCGCCCGGTCGACCTCGTAGTGGTCCTTGCCGCCCAGGATGTAGTCGTAGACCCGGGCCGAATGCGCCTGGCTGCCGGAGGGGGATGGGGCCGTTTCGTTGTGCTGCTCGTGCATGGTCTACCGCCTTGTCGAGAGGTCGTTACGGCCGGTTCAACCGGCCCGTCCTGGTGTGGAGTTCATGACGCCGGGCCCCGAAGCACCCATTACCTTTTTGGTGGTCCCGCAATGGGGCTCCCGGCCTCCGGGCCCGGCATGACTGCTCCCCCCTGTTGAAGGTATGGCCCGGGGGGTGGT
>NZ_JBEXVD010000051.1:0-15112 GCF_040638655.1 Streptomyces sp. NPDC005963
GGAGGTGCCCCCACCGCAGTGATTCATTCCTCCGCCTTGCGATCCACGGCACCAGACCCCGCTCCCTGATCCAGCCTGATCCAAAAGAAAGACCCAAGCGGCCCCGTCCAACACGGCACCGCCCGCTCGCTCGATCACACTGCGCAACCATCACACTGCACAACCCAGAGGGGAACCGCTTGGGCGCAATGGCTCGCGCCCGACGGAATCACCACTGCTGCGGATTGGCCCGCAGCTGTTCCTTGGCCGCGGTGACCAGCTCCGCAGGGGCCTCGGGGGCCTCGTCGGGATGGCGCAGGGCCCACTTGGCCGCATAGGGGCACAGCGGCACGACCGGGACGCCTTCCCTCGCCGCGATCCCGTAGAACTCACGCACCAGCGCACCCGCGATGCCCCGGCCTTCGAATTCGGGCTCGACCACGGTGTGGACGGCGACCAGCGCGGCGGGCGCCCCGGCCAGGGTGAAGTACGCGATGCGGCCGGCGACCCGGTCCCCGTCGTACGCCTCCAGGAGGCCCCGGCCCCTGTCGTCACGGATGTCGATCTTCTGTTCCGGGCTCTGTTCGGACATGGTGGGCGGCTCCTTGCTCCTGACGGGCTGCACTGATACTCGGACTTCACGGAACTACCTGGACACAGCAGGACTACTCCATACTCATCCATCCTCGCCATCGGGGCGATCACCGGGGTCAGACGAGGACGTGCGGTCCGCGGCGGGTGTCGCTGCCCGGCACGGGCGCGGAAGCATCCGTACCCAGCTCCACGATCCTGTTGTCGGCGTCCACATGGACGACCCGGGGCAGGAGCGACCGGGCCTCGGCATCGTCGACCTGGGCATAGCTGATGAGGATCACCAGATCCCCCGGCTGCACCAGATGGGCCGCCGCCCCGTTGATGCCGATGACCCCGGACCCCGGCTCGCCCTCGATGACATAGGTCTCCAGGCGCGCGCCATTGGTGATGTCGACGATGTGCACCAGTTCACCGGGCAGGAGATCGGCCGCGGCCATCAACTCGGCGTCGATGGTGACGGATCCGACATAGTGCAGATCGGCCTGGGTGACGGTGGCACGATGGATCTTGGACTTAAACATGGTGCGCAGCATCGAGGCACTCCCGGAACTAGGCTCCCTGCCTGCGTTCTTGCAGGTCAAGTGCAGTTTTCCTACCCTATAACGATTGTGTGTGCGGGCAGTGTTCCCCGGCTTCCCCGAGGCTCGTACTGTCCGTCGTACTGTCGGTGCTGTCGACCGACCTGACTCACCGTCAGGCATGTGACGGAAGGCGTCAACCTCACCTCCGACCCGCGCCGTGACGACCGCACCAGCCTACGCAGCCCCACCGGAAAAGCGGTCCGTGATCACCGTCACTCCGGTGCTCGGGTGCTCGGGTGCTTGGGTGCTCCGTGCGAGGGTCAGGAACGTACGGGGGTCAGGAACGTACGGGGGCGGAATCAGCTCAGGCGGAGGGCGAGGAGGGCGATGTCGTCGTCCTTGTCCCTGCCGAGGGCGTGGAGCAGCAGGTCGCTCAGCTTCTCCAAGTCGTCCGGTCCCGAGACCACCCTGGCGCGGAAGTCCTCAAGGCTCTCGTCGATGTTCCGGTCGCGCTCCTCGACCAGGCCGTCGGTCATCAGCACCAGCCGGGTGTTGGGTGCGGTGTTGTGGACGGCCGCCGGGGCGTGGGCGAGCCCCAGGCCCAGCAGAGGACCGTGCTCCACCAGGAATTCGGCGTTCCCGTCCGGCTGGACGAGCAGCGGGGGAATGTGGCCCGCGTTGGAGACGTGGATCCGACGTCCACCGGGCTCGATCAGCACGATGCAGAGGGTGACCGTGATCCCGGGTCGCGAGTGGGCCAGCAGGGTCTCGATGCGGTCCTGGATGTGGTGCGGCGGATGACCTTCGAGGGCGTAGGCGCGCAGTGCGTGGCGTACCTCGCCCATGACCACCGCGGCGGCGAGCGAGTGCCCCGCGACATCGCCGATGGCCACCAGAAGCCCGTCCGCGGTCTCCAACGCCTCGTAGAAGTCACCGCCGATCTCGGTCTGTGCGCTCGCGGGGACATAGCGGAAGGCCATCTCGACACCGGCCACCATCGGCAGCGCTTCGGGCAGGAACGTCTTCTGGAGGGTGAGCGCCAGCGAGTGTTCCTCGGCGTAGGAGCGCAGTGATTCGAGGGAGAGTGCGCAGGCGTTGGCGAGTTGTTGGATCAACTCCAGATCGTCCGTGCCGCGCACCGAGTCGGCGGGCACGGCGAAGCAGAGCGGCGGGCGTCCCCTTTTGGTACGGGCGACGATCAGGGTGACGTCCTCGCGCAACTGGTCGGAGGGCAGCAGCGTCCGCCAGAGGGCCTGGGGGATCTGGGCGCTCTCGGCTCCCGTCCCCGTGCCAAGGGCCTGTGCGGTGAGCAGGTGGAGCGCATGGGAGTGTGCCGGCAGCAGCCGGGGAGTCGCCTCAGGACCCTCCGTCATGCTGTGCACCACCTGGTTCTGCGGCGTCAGGAACACCAGGGTGGCCGGACAGGAGAGCAGTTCGGCGGCCCCGGTGGTGGCCGCGGCGGCGAACGAGTGGAAACCCACTGCCTTGTAGACGTCGAGCGTGGTGTGGTTCAGCGTCCGGAGCCGGTTGGCCAGTCGCTCGGCGCGCTGCCACGCCCGGGTGTAGCGCAGGGTGGCGGTGAGCGTGGCCAGCAGTTCGTCACGGTCGATGGGTTGGTTGAGATAGGCGTCGGCCCCGCCCTGGAGCCCCCTGGCATGGTCCTCGGGGCCCATGATGGTGGCGGACACATGGATCACCGGCACCCCTGCGGTACGGGGGTCGGCCTTGATCCTCTCGCAGACCTCGAAGCCACTGATGTCCGGCAGATTGACATCGATGATGGAGGCTTCCGGGAGCGGGGCACCGGGTGTGGCCAGCAGTTCCAGCCCGCTGGTGCCGTCCGGCGCCTCGATGACGGTGTGACCCGCGCGTCGGAGCCAACTGGTCAGGATGTAGCGGGTGGTTTCGTTGTCATCGATCACCAACACCGTGGCGGGCGCGCCGTCGAGACTCATGTCGTTCATGCGTCGTGCCCCTTCTGCTCCGAGCCGTGGGATGCAACGCGGTGCAGGCCGTCCGGGAGCGGCTGGGCGGCGCTCCGGTCGGTGTGGGACTCCGGCAGGGTGGGACCGGCAGCGATCTCACCCGGATCAAGATCCGGTAGACGGACCTCGACCCGGGTGCCACGACCGAGTGAACTGGTCAACTCCATCGAGCCGCCCAGCAGTTGGGTGAGCGTACGGGCGTAGGGCAGACCCAGTCCGGTACCGGGTCTGCCCCGCTGGTGGGGGCCCGGTACCTGGTAGAACTCTTCGAAGACACGCTGCTGCTCCGCCACGGGAATGCCCACGCCGGTGTCGGTGACGGTGAACGACAGCCAGGGCCCCGTCTGCTCCTTCACCGTGCGGACGTCGAGGTCGACCTCGCCCTCCTCGGTGAACTTCAGTGCGTTGGAGAGCAGATTGCGCAGGATCCGGGTGAGCAGCACCTCATCGGTCACCAGGATCGGAAGCTCGGCCAACGGCGGCAGCCTCAGGGTCACCGACTCCGTACGCACGGTGGAGGCGAGGGCGCCGCCGAGCTGTCCGATGACCATGTGCAGATCGACCGGCGCGAGCTGGGGCTCCAGCTGCCCCGACTCCGCCTTCGCCACGTCCAATAGATCGTTGACCAGCGAGAGCAGTGTCTGGCCCGAGGACGCGATCAGGGAGAGCTGTCGGTGTTGGTCCTCGTCGAGATGCGCGGACTCGGGGTCCAGGAGCAGCCGGGACAGGGCGACCACCGCGTTGACGGGCGTGCGCAACTCATGGCTGACGTTGGCCCAGAAACGGGTCTTCGCCTCGCTGGCCGCGCGGAGCTGCCGGGACTTGTCCTCCAGTTCCGTGTGGAGCGCGACCACACCGCTGTTGGTGGTCTCCAGCTCCTGGGACAGCTCGGTGTAGAGGGCCAGCACCCCGCGGTTGGTCTCCTCCAACTCCTCGTTGAGCCGCCTCAGCTCTTCGCGCTGGGCGCGGGTCTCCTCCAGGGTGGCGATCAAGTCCTGCGTCTGGGCTCGCAGCTCCTCCGCCATGGTGGCCGGAGCGGTGCGCCGCAGGGCCTCCCGCAGCCTCTCCTGACGCGCGGCGAGTCCGTCGCCGGCGGGAACCGGCTGTTCCAGGACGATCCGGTGGGGGTCGCCGGGCAGATGGCGGACCCGGTGGAGCAACCGGGACGCGAGTTGCATCGCCTGTTCCGCTGGTGCCGGGCCGTGGGCCCACTGAATCGTCACTGTGAGGACGGTCTGCCCGTCCTCGTACAGGCCGAAGGAGGCGGTCAGCTCGGTACTGCCGAGCCGGTCCCTGCCCAGTTCGCTCAGCGCCGTCGCCAGTCGGACCTGGTCCTGTCGTTCCATCCGGAGTGTCTCGGCGGCCACTTGGCCGCTGCGGCGGAGGGAGAAGACGTCCTGCGCGGAGTTGATGCCGAGCGTCGCCAGGGAAGCAGGGCCGTTGGCCGCCTGCACCGCTACCACGCTCCCTTGGCGACCACGATTCCCGCGTCGTCCCGTCGCACGGCTGCTTCGCGCAGCAACTGGCCCGCAACCACCGAGGGAGTGTGCTGGAGCAGGCCGGGGAGGACGTCCGTGGTCCACCGTTCGGTCAGCCCGTCGGAGTGGAGGATCAGCGCACTGCCCGGTATCAGCGGCAATTCGAAGGTGCGCAGCGTACGCATCTGGTGTCCCACGATACCGGGCGCTGACAGCAGGCTCTTGCGTGTTCCCGGCGCGATGAGGAAGCCGCTGACATTGCCCACGCCGCAGAACAGCACGCGCTCCTGGTCGGGTTCGATCCGCACGACGGCGACCGCGCCACCACGGGTCCCACGCAACGCTCCGTGGATGTCGCGCAGGATCGATTCGGGGTCGCGGGCCTTCGCGCGACGGAACGCACCCACGGCTGCCTCGCTGGAGCGGGCCGCCAGGGGGCCGTGTCCCAGGCCGTCGCAGAGCATCATCAGCAGCGCCGGCCCGGTTGCCGCCGGAGCGTCGTCGACGCGCGTCGACCAGGCGTCGCCGCAGACGGTCTCCCCGCTGATCGGGCGGGTGAGTCCGGCCACGATCTGTCTGCCGGGCATCGGATGTGCGGCATCGGCACGACCGCGCGGCCAGAACTGCGCGGCCATCACCGTGCCCCGGCCCGGCAGCGAGTGGATGTCGAAACCGTCGGCGAGCCTGGCGACCGCGCCCAGCCCGATGCCGAGCGTGCCGGCCGTGGAAACCCCGTCGGCCATCGCAGCGGACACATCGACCATGCCCGGTCCCGTGTCCACGGTGACGAACTCGACGGCAGCTCTGTCCTGGGTGCGAAGGACGCGCAACAGCAACGCCCCGTCGTCGGCGTGGCGTTGGAGATTCGTCGACGCCTCGCTGACGGCAAGCGCCACCTCGGACGCCCGATGCGCGTCGAAGCCGATCCGCCGGGCGAGTGCGGCGGCGGCTCCGCGTGCGGCGGCGGGGAATGCGGGGTCGCTGCGGAACCAGGCGACGTCTTCGCAGTCCAGCACGGTCAGCGCCGTCACCGGACCCACTTGACCAGCGATACCGTGGTGCCGCGGCCCACTTCGGTGTCGAGCGAGAACTCGTCCACCAAGCGCCGCGCACCGCTCAGACCGAGACCGAGACCGCCGCCGGAGGTCCATCCGTCGGTCAGGGCGAGGTCCACATCGGGGATTCCCGGGCCCGAGTCCTCGAAGGCCGCGAAGGCGCCGGCCCGGCCGTTGCGGCGCACCAGTCCGATGCGGGCCTGCCCGCCGCCCCCGTACACCAGGGTGTTCCGGGCCAGTTCGCTGGCCGCGGTGATGAACTTCGTCTGGTCCACCAGTGAGAGTTTGCAGCGCTGGGCCAGCTCACGGGCGAGCCGTCGTACCCGTACGACGTCCTCGTTGGCCACGATGGGCAGCAACTGCAACTCTCCGTCGTGCGTCCAGGGCGTGGTCATGTCCGGCCCGCGTCGCCCCGGCCCAGCATGGCAAGCCCCTTCTCCAGATCGAGGGCGGTGCGCACGCCTCCCAGGGACAGGCCGAGTTCCACCAGGGTGATGGCGACGGCGGGGCGCATTCCCACGACGACGGTCTCGGCGTCCAACATGCGTGAGATGGCCGCGATGGTGGCGAGCATGCGCCCCACGAAGGAGTCCACGATTTCGACGGCGGTGATGTCGATGACCACACCGCGCGCGGAACGGGCGACGATCTGTTCGGCGAGATCTTCCTGGAGGTTCATCACCGTGTCGTCCTCCAGGTCCACCTGGATCGACACCAGCAGAACGTCCCCGATCCGCAGGACCGGTACGCGGTCGGTCACGGCTGGCCGCCCTTGCGGGACACCATCTCGACGCCGGACCGGCGCAGGGCGAGCTGGAGCGCGTCCGCGAGGGTCGCCTTGGTGACGATGTCGCCGAATTCGATGCCCAGCGCCACGATGGTCTGGGCTATCTGCGGACGAATTCCGGACACCGTGCACTCGGCGCCCATGAGACGGGCCGCGACGATGGTCTTGAGGAGGTGCTGGGCGACCTGGGTGTCGACGGCCGGGACGCCGGTGATGTCGATGATCGCCTGCTCGGAGCCGGTGTCCACCAGGGCCTGGAGCAGTTTCTCCATGACGACCTGGGTCCGCACGGAATCCAGGGTGCCCACCAGGGGGACGGCGATCACTCCGTCCCACAGTTTGACCACGGGGGTGGAGAGTTCCAACAGCTGGTCGGCCTGGGCCGCGATGATCTCTTCCCGGGCTCGGGTGTAGGTCTCGATGGTGAAGAGTCCCAGATCGTCCAGGAGCCGGCTCAGCCGGAGGTACGCCCGTACGTCTTCCGTGGCGCCGCCTTCGAGCGCGGGCTCAAGGACTTGCTTGAGGGCGAAGACGCTCAGCGCGGTCTCGCTCGGGGTGAATCCCTGACGGGCACGGTTCCGTGACAATTCGGTCAGCAGGGCCCGCAACTCCGACAGGGCTTCGCCGTGGGCGTCCTCGGCTCCGGCGCGAAGGGCTTCGACGAGCGCCGCGTACAGCTCGTGCAGTTCCCGGTCCAATTCGGCCCGGCTCACCCGGCCGGCCAGTCCCTCGGAGACCCGGGTGACCCACTGCGCGGCGAAGTCTTGACCATCCGCCGACAACAGACTCACCAGCCTGGCCGAACCATTCTGCTTCGCCACCACGGCCACTCCTTGAAGATCAGCTGATGAGATCAGTTAACGCTTGAGCAGCGTACGGCATGGGAAATGCACGTTCGGGCCTCGAACCTGCATCTCGGAGCGCGTGCCTCTCGACTGTAGACCTGAGGCACTCACAGGTCTGACGACCGGTGGTACCGAAGGCCATTTCGCGCATTCCCCGGTATGCGCGGCGCAGCATGTGACGGTACTCACTGCGACACCTCCTCCCACCCGGGGCCCGAGAACGTCTTCACGGGCCCCGGGGCGCCTTGGTCATACAAGCCCTGGTGGCCGCTGTCGCCCGTCACCGGGATGGCCGCGGCGGGCAGTCCGGCGCGACGCGGTCCGCACGACCTCGTGGTTCAGTGCTTGACGCCGCTGAGTTCGTTGGGCGCCATGGGCAGGGTGACGGAGGCAAGTTGCTTGCCCGTCTCGATGTCGATGGCGTGGATCTTCTTGGTCGCGGGGTCGGTGACGTACGCGGTGTGCTCGCGGACGAACAGCGCGGGGCGCGGCTGTTGCCACTCCAGGGGCTCCTGCCAGGCACCGATGACCGGGATCGTCCTGGCGACCTTGCCCGCCTCGGTATCGATGACGTGGATCTTGCCGTCCGTGCCCAGGACGAGCCCCTCGCCGTGCGGGCCGCGGGCCAGGGAACGGAAGGTGTAACTGGTGCCGAGGTCGAGTAGGTCCATCTTCCCCGTCGTGGTGTTGATCAGGGAGATCTGTTGTGGACGTTCGAGTTCGGCGTCCTTGTCCTTCTTGAAGTCGCCGAGGACGATCGGGGATTCGTCGGACCCTGCCTGGTTGCCGATCCTGCCGTAGGCGGTGGGACTCTTGACCTTGGTGATCGCGCCCTTCCGGTAGATGAGGACACCGTCCTCGCAGCCGACGACGACTGCTTCGTCCTTGGCTGTGGCCTCCCCGTGAACGCCGGCGCACTCCTCGTTGCGGGTGACCTCCTTGCGGTTCTCGTCGAGGACGACGATCCCGGTGCGCTTCTCCTCCGTACCCAGCGTGCTGACCAGGTGTCCGTTCTCCAGTTCGACGGCAACGCCGTGGTGCGGGGCTGCGGAGGTGTACGTCGTGGTGACGGGCTTCCCCTCGGCGAGGTCGCGGGGATCGAAGACGGTGACTTCGCCGGTGCCGTCGGTGAACAGGACGGTCCTGCCCGCGTGCCGTACGACGTGACCGGGCTTGGCGCCCTTGAACTCGATGTCCGTCAACCGCTGGTTCACGGCGTCCATGACACGGAAGCCCTCGGCGGTGGAGAGCATGACGTGACGGTCGTCCCCGACCGGGTTGACGCGGTTGAAGCCGGATAGGGGAATGTCCTTCACGACCTCCAGGGTCCTGCCGTCGAGGACGTAGAGGCCGCCCTCGTACGTGGTGACGAGCGGATTGGCGACCGGCCGCGGCGCGGCACCGGGCTTGTTCCCGGGCTGCTCGGCGTCCGACCGGTCGGCGGTGTCGGTGCCGCAGGCGGTCAGGGCAAGGGAGGCGGCCATCAACAGGGCGACGGCTGCTACGGCGCGTGGACGGGCGGTGGTGATCATGGATTCTTCCTTTCCGTGCCCGCCTTCGGGCGGGCTGTCGTGCTGGTGGGCGCGCCGAGGCCGTCGGCGATGGCCGTGGTGTTGGCGCGCATCATGTCCAGATAGGTGGCGGCGCCCTTGCCCCGTTCCGTCAGGGATTCGGAGAACAGGGGGACGACGCGTACGTCGACGTTGGCTTCGCGTCGAAGGGCCTGGGCAAGGCGGTCCGGCTGGGAGGAGTCAGCGAAGATCGCCGTCACCCCCGCCGTCTCGATCGCCGTGGCGAGGGACTTGAGGTCCGAGGCGCTGGGCGAGGCGAGGGTGGTTCCACTGGGGATGACGGCTCCGACGACCCGGAAGCCGAAGCGTTGGGCGAGGTAGCCGAACACGTGGTGGTTGGTCACGAGGTTGCGCTCGTTCGCGGGTATCTCGGCGAAACGGCGGCCCATCCAGGTCACGAGTTCGACGAGTTGGGTGTCGTAGCGGGCGGCGTTGGCGCGGACGGTTGCCGCATCGACACCGTCGATGTGCTCGATCAGTCGGTCGGCGATGAGCCGGGCCGCCGTGCGTACGCGTACGGGATCGGTCCAGAAGTGTGGATCGGGCCGGCCCGCCATGTCGTCCGATGTGTACACGAGGGGGTCGATGCGCTCGCCGACGGCGAGCACGGCGATGCCGGCGTCCCGCCCTGCCTCCACATGGCGCAGAACGTTCTCCTCCAGCCCGAGACCGTTGTGGACGATCAGGTCGGCCTGCTCGATCTTCGCCGCCTGTGGAGCGGAGATGCCGAAGGAATGCGGGTCGGAGCCCGGCTTCATCAGAACGGTGACCTCGGCCTGGTCGCCGACGACCTCCCGGGTGATGTCGCCGAGGATGTTGGTGGTGACCACAACACTGGGACGCTCGTCGTCGGCAGTGGTGCAGGCCGTGAGACCGACGACCACGAGGCCGATCAGTGCGAGGACCGGCGCGAGGGCTGTGGGGCGCCTCAGGGCTTCAGTGCGGTGTGTCATCGTCCGGTCTCCACCATGTACGTCGGAGTGAAATCGAGGGAGAAGGTGCGGGCCTTGCGCAGTCGGTCGTTGAAGTCGATCTCATGGACCTTCCGTCCGGCCGGGTCGTTGACGTACGCACGAGCGGTGTCCACCTCGATGACCGGAGCCGGGCCGTCGGACACCGGGGTCAACAACGCCGTCCGGGACGTCCGTTGGCCGGTGGCGAGGTCGAAGGCGCTGAGGCTTCCGTCGATGCCGAGGGCGAGCAGCGGAGTTCCCTCTCCGGCCGTGTTCACCGCGACGATCGGACCGGTGGTGATCCGCTTCCAGGTCCGCCGAGTCACATCGAGGACCCACGCAGCGTCCGGTCCCGCCTCGGCGGTCAGGATCGTGCTCCCTGCCCGGTGCCTGAACCCAACGGCCCGCTCGGTCCTGGGCACGGTCGTGCCGTACGGGATCTTCTGCGCACTGAACGCGCCGCCGTCCTCGCTGACCAGCACAGCACCGTCGGAGCACCCCAGCACCACACCACGGCGGGTGAGCGCCGTACCGCGTGGTTCGGGGCAGGTCTCGCGCAGTGCGGAGACCGGACGGCCGTTCCTGTTGCGGATCTCGACGCGGTCATGGGCACCGCCCGCACCGGGTACGACGAGGTGCTCCGCGTAGGGGACCACGGAGGCAGTGGCGCCGGACAGTGGACGGCCCACACCGGGGCGGGCCGCCTCCAACGCCTTGCGGTCGAGCAGACGGACGGATCCGTCGCCGAAGGAGAGGGCGGTGGTCCCGGGGTCGGAGTGCACGCGGACCGGCCCGGGGCCGTTGATGTCACCCACCGGGCGGATGGGTGCGCGGTAGTAGTGCACGTGGTCGCCGTGGTCCACCATCCAGGCACCGCCGTCGATGATTTCGGTGCCCGCACCGGTGGTCAGATAGGCGAAGCGACCGTCGGTGGTGATGCCCCGGACCGGGCCGACCGGACGGAGTGAGGTGACGGCTTCGGTGATCAGATCCAGCACGCGTACCGTTCCGGTGCGGGCGTCGGCCATGACCAGGCGGGGCTGTTGTTCGTCGGTCTCCTGCGCACCTTCGACCCGGCCATGCGGCACCGGCTCCTTCGTCCCGCTTCCGGCCGGTGCCGGCTTCGTCTCGGCGGAACATGCCGGGAGGAGCAGAGCCACGGCAAGGATCGCCGCAATGGGGGTCCTTCTAAAGGCGGTCACGAGGACACCTCTTCCGTGCGCGTCCCGGGCCGCACCAGGAGTGTGTGTACGAGCCGGGACCGCGGCGGACGGCGCTTGACGCATCCGGCGGCGAGGTGGGAGAGCAGGAACTGCACAACCGCAAGGGCGGAGATGGTCGCTCCGGCCGCGGTGCCCATATGCCATGACACCAGCAGCCCCAGGAACACCGCGGCGGAGCCGAGGACCGCCGCACCGATCATGATCACGGGGATGCTGCGCGCCCACGGCAGCACGGTCGCCGGCGGCGCGATGAGCAGGCCGAAGACGAGCAGGGTCCCGACGATGTGGAACGAAGCGACGATCGCCAGGGTGAGCAGGCCCAACAGGGCGGCGTGCGCCGCCTTCGGCCGCAGACCCAGTGTGTACGCCTTCCGTTCGTCGAACGCGAGGGCGACGAACGGCCGGTGACCCAGTACGGAGACCACGAGCGCGACGGCGAGGGCCGCACCGAGGAGGGCGAGATCGCCCTGGCGCACGGCGAGCACATCACCGAACAGGAACCCGGTCAGGTCGACCGCGAAAGACTGTGAGCGGGAGACGACGATCACTCCCACCGACAGCATCCCGACGAACAGCAGCCCGATGCTGGTGTCCTGGGAGAGTCGGGGCGACCTCCCGACCGCCGTGACGCCCGCGGCCATGACGATCGCACTCAATGCCGCTCCGACCAGCAGATTGCCTCCCATCAGGGAGACGAGTGCGATGCCGGGCAGCATCCCGTGCGACATCGCGTCCGCGAGGAAGGCCATCCCGCGCAGAACCAACCACGTACCGGCAAGGGCGCAGATCGTCGACACGAGCACGCCGCCCCACAACGCTCGCTGCACAAAGGCCACCTCGAACGGGGCCACCAACCATTCCATGGAGCGAGACCATATAATGAAAACGATTATCATTACAAAGGAGGTTCGCCATGGTGGCTCCGCACACGGTGCCGGAGGTCTCCCTCAGGGGTGTTTCGGCGGGATACGCACGCACCCTCGCCCTGTCCCAACTCGACTGGGACGTACCGTCCTTGACCGTCACCGCGGTGCTGGGGCCGAACGGGTCGGGCAAGTCCACGCTGTTGGGCCTCCTGGCCGGCGTGATCCCCGCGACATCCGGGACCGTGTTCCACCGCAGCACCGTTCGACCGGCTTTCGTGATGCAACGCAGTGCGGTCGCCGACACACTGCCGCTCACCGTCCGGGAAGCCGTGACGATGGGGCGGTGGGGTCGACTCGGGCTCCTCCGACGTCCGTCCACCGAGGACCGCGAGGCGGTCGATGCGAACATGGAGCGGCTCGACGTCGCAGCCCTCGCACAACGGCAGTTGGGAGAGCTGTCAGGCGGCCAACGCCAACGCGTCCTGGTCGCGCAGGGCCTGGCGCAGGGCGCCGACCTCCTCCTGCTCGACGAGCCCGCCAGCGCTCTCGACGGCTCGGCGCGCGAGACGATCGCACGGGTCCTCGACGAGGTGACCGCCGAGGGCACCACGGTCGTTCAGGCCACGCACGACATCACGGCGGCCCGTCGGGCAGGACACTGCCTGCTCCTCGAAGGTGGCCGCCTCGCGGCGGCGGGTCCGCCGCACCTCGTACTGGCGGAGGCCGATCGAGGGGCCGCACCCGGACGCTGAAGGACTCTGCTCGATCGGCCGCGGCGTCATTCCCCCGGCGCGGTGCCGCCCTGCTGAGTCGACGCGGTGCCCAACACATCCGCGTCGATCAGATCGAGCAGGGCGCGGACGGCCGCGGTGGGGCGCCGTGTCGCCGAGGTGGCGACGGAGAGGCTCCACCTCAGCGGAGCGTCCGCAACGGTCAGCGTCCGCAGACCGGAGTCGTCCGGCACGGCGAACCGGGGGACGAACGCAACCCCGAGCCCCTCCCGTACGAACGCCGCGGCGGTCGTGAAGTCCGGCACCTCCAAGGTGACGCGGCGCCGCAGTGCGGAGGCGACGAATGCCTGGTCGGCGAGCTCGCGGTTGCCGTAGCCGGGCGGGAAGTCGATGAAGGGCTGCTCGGCGATCTCCGCCAGTGACACCTCGCCGCGCCCGGTCAGCGGGTGTCCCGTGGGCACGAGCAGGAGCAAGGGGTCCGCCAGCAGTTCGCGGGCCGCGACACCGGCCGGCGCGCCGCCGGGGAAGGACAGGAAGGCGGCGTCGAGCTCGCCCGCGAGCAGCGACCGGGTCAGGCCGGCGGAGCCCGTCGGGTCAAGCCGCAGTCTCACCGTGACCTGGGGGTGACGGGCGTTGAGTCGTCCGAGCAGCCGTGGCAGGTCGATGCCGACACGGCCGATGCCGATGATGACGCCGACGGTGACGGTGCCGCTCAGACTGCCGTAGGAGTCACGGACGGCATCGCGGGCCGCCTGCGCGGCGTCCAGGGTGGCACGCGCTTCGGGCAGCAGCGCCAGGCCCGCGCTGGTCAGCGTCACCTTCTGCGAGGTGCGCTCGAACAGTGCGGCCCCCAGCTCCCGCTCCAGGGCCCGGATCGCGGTGGACACCCCGGACTGGGCGACGTGCAGCCGCCGGGACGCACGGGTGAAGCTCAGCTCTTGCGCAACGGCGGCGAAGTACTCCAGGTGTCGCAGTTCCACCGCAGCGGGCCTCCCTCGCGATCTATCTCTGAATCGGATCGAATGTATCCGAAACTATCGTTAGACGCGATTCATCAAAGGCGTGACCATGGGGCGTACGCAACCGACCGAGGAGTGGATGGGCGTGTCCCTGTCACCAGCACCGGCACCATCGACGAGCGCCCCCGCGCCGTCGGCAGCGGGGTCCTTGACGTCGAACGCGATCGGGGCCGGAAGGGCGGGCTCCGCCCGGGCAGCGCAGCCGTCGCACCATCGCGGCTTCTGGTTCGCCGCCGTGGCATTCACGGTATTGATGGCCTTCGGCACCGCTCCGACCCCGTTGTGGCCGTTGTACGCGGCACGGGACGGCTTCGGTACGACCACGATCACCATCGCATTCACCGGCATGGTCGCCGGTGCCGCGGTGAGCTTCCTGACACTGGGGCACCTGTCGGACCGGTTCGGGCGGCGGCGCATCATCGTGCCTGCCCTGCTCGTCGCGCTGGCCGCGGCCATCGTCCTCATCGCGTGGCCCACCCTGCCCGGCCTGCTGACCGGACGGGTTCTGAACGGTGTGGGAGTGGGACTCATGGCCTCCACCGCCACCACCTATCTGCACGATCTGTACCGCGAGGCGCACCCCGACCGCCGGTTCTCCGCCCTGCCCGCGACCGTGGCCACCGCGGCGAACCTCGGCGGACTGGCTCTCGGCCCTCTGGTCGCCGGCAGCATGGCGCAGTGGGCGCCGGCCCCCCTGGTGACCACGCAAGCCGTCTTCGCCATCGCCATGGCGATCAGCCTGGTGCTGGTGCTGTCCAGCCCCGAGACAGTCGACCGCGAGCTCCAGGAGCAGCGGCGTCCGAGCCGGTTCGCTCTGCTGCCCGGCGCCCGGAGGGTGTTCGTCGCCGCCGCGGCGATGGGATTCGTCTCCTTCGCACTGCTCGGTTTCGTCTCCTCCCTCGGCGCAACACTGATCCATGACAGGCTCCACATCGACTCCCATCTCGTGACCGGTCTCACCCCGTTCCTGATGTTCGCCTCGGCGGCGGTGGCACAACTCGCCGCCGGCCAGCTCGGCCTGCCGCGTACGCTCCGGATCGGGGCCGTCGTCTTCCCCGTCGGTCTGGTGCTGACCGCCCTGTCCCTCTTCCACCCGGCCCTCTGGCTCCTCCTCATCGCGGTCTCCGTCGCAGGGGCCGGCGCGGGTCTGCTGTTCAAGAGCGGCGTCACGATCGGTGCGACGGTCGCCGAACCGTCATCGCGTGCCGGGGTGCTCTCGGTGTACTTCGTCATCGGCTACATCGGGATGGGGGTGCCCTCGATCCTGTTCACCATCGCCACCCGGCACATCGGTCTGGGCAGTGCGGTGATCGGCCTGGCCACCGTGCTGGCGATCGGAGCGGCCCTGTCCGTGGCCCTCGCCACCTCCGCACGCCACGGAGTCCGGCACTGACCCGAGAACGGGCAGGCTGCCGCGGAACCCCTTTCAGTACGGGGAGGGCAGGACCACATACCCAGGGGTATGTGGTCCTGCCCACCCCCGAAACAACAAACGGAATAAACCA
>NZ_JBEXVD010000052.1:0-14700 GCF_040638655.1 Streptomyces sp. NPDC005963
GATATACCCTTTTGTCTTGTGGGACCCCCACGCGCGCTCAACCAATGGGGGGCGCTTTTTGATTTTTTTGTGTGGCGCCCCCCCAAACAAAACACAACGCTTCGCGTTGTGTTTCCCGGCTTCGCCGGGATGAGCCCTTCGCTTCGCTTCGGGCTCGTGGAGTGAGGGCAGTCCGCTTCGCGGCCTGCTGGCCTTCGCTGCGCTCGCCCTTGGCTGATATGTAGTCAGGCATGTTTGTTTCTGAATGACTTGTGATGGTCGAGGTCTGGGCTCACTGCGTTCACTTAGGGGCGGGTCCGCTGCGCTTCCCCGCCTGACGGTCCTTCCGGCTGCGCCTCCAGAGCCGTTGGAGCCCGCTGCGCGGGCCTGGCTGGCTATGAGGGGTGAGGGTTGCTCGTTCGTATCGGGTTCAAGTGTAGTGCTGCATCAGCATGATGCAGCATGTATCTTTGGTGGAAATAGAGGACACCCTCAACCGCCCTGGAGTATCCCTCGAAATTTCGAGAGGAACGAGCAAAGATGACCGGTCACTGCAAATCCGCCAGCCTCGATCCCGTGTTGAGCGGCTCTGTGAACTGGGTGAGCCGGTATCAGGCGGTGCGCGTCAATGCCCCGGTTGAGGCTGTTCGCGCTCCTGGGGACGCGGGGGCACTTGGTGGTCGAACGGGAGGCGGAAGCGGTCGCCTAGACGCGGAGCGGGGTGGTCGAGCTGGACAGCATGGTGCCGACCTCTGGGGCGCGGGGGTCGGTCTGTCGGGGCTACTGAACTGGCCGTGCATCTCGTGAAGGTGAGGCAGAGTGAGCGGGCGCGGGCCTGGTGAGGGTGGAGAGATTCGTCCGGGAGAGCGTCCTGTCGTGTACCTGTCCGCACACCATGGCGCCGCGGTGGGTGCTGGAGGCATTGGGCGAGGCCGGCGTGAGCAGCGATGGGGAGGCCGTCGTCTGCGAGCTCGGTGCCGGGCGCTACGACCCGGGACTGCCTGCTGGGGTTCAAGTGCGGGAACTCGGACGGGAGAGCGGGCGGCTGGCATCTCACGGGCAGGGCGATTGGGAGCGATGCGGGCGCGGTCCGCAGTCCGCACTTGGCCGTCTGAAACTATGGGAATTCATTGCTCGGGGAGACAGGGAAATGGCAGCGATTCAGCTCAAGGAACACCAGGTAGACCAGAAGTCGATCTTTCGTAAATGGGTCGGCTGTCCTGCAAGGTCATCTGTACCCCGGGAGGGGGCGCGTGCGATGGGGGTGTCCGCGACCGGGTCCGGGAAGACGATCACTACCGCTGCGTGCGCTCTGGAGTACTTCCCGGGCGGGCGGATCCTGGTGATGGTGCCCACGCTGGACCTGATCGTGCAGAGTGCCCAGTCCTGGCGGCGGGTCGGGCACCGCGCGCCGATGGTCGCGGTCTGCTCGGTGGACAAGGACGAGGTCTTGGAGCAGCTCGAGGTGCGCACCACGACCAATCCGATCCAGCTCGCCCTGTGGGCAGGGACCGGTCCTGTGGTCGTGTTCGCTACGTACGCGTCTCTCGTGGACCGCGAGGACCCTGCCGATGTCTCTGGCCGTCGGACTGTTCCTGGGCCGTTGGAATCGGCTCTGGCGGGCGGGGAGCGGCTGTACGGACAGCAGATGGCTCCGTTTGACCTGGCCATTTTGGACGAGGGGCACATGACCGCGGGGGACATGGGGCGGCCGTGGGCGGCGATCCACAACAACAGCCGGATCCCCGTCGACTTCCGGCTCTACCTGACCGCGACCCCGCGGATCCTCGCCGCACCCCGGCCGCAGCGCGGGCGGGACGGGCGGGAGCTGGTCATCGCGTCGATGGAGGGCGACTCCAGCACCTACGGCACCCGGATTTTTGATCTCGGTCTGGCGGAGGCGGTGGAACGCTCGATCCTTGCGGGGTTCGAGATCGACGTGCTGGAGATCCGCGACCCGGACCCGATCCTGGGCCTGTCCGAGGACGCCCTGCGTGGCCGGCGCATGGCCCTGCTCCAGGCCGCGCTGCTGGAGCACGCGGCGCAGCAGAACCTGCACACCACCATGGTGTTCCACCAACGGGTCGAGGAAGCGGCCGCGTTCGCCGCGCAGATGCCGCGCACAGCCGCGGAGCTGTATGCCGCTGAGGCCTCCGCGGCGGCGCTGGCCAGTGCGGAGGAGCTGCCCGCGTCGTCGATCGACGCTGAGCTGTACGAGCTGGAGGAGAGCCGTCATGTGCCTGCGGAGCGGGTGTGGGCGGACTGGCTGTGCGGGGACCACCCCATCGCGCACCGGCGTGCGGTGATCCACCGGTTCGCCAACGGCATCGACGCCCACAACCGGCGGGTGCACCGGGCGTTCCTCTCCTCGGTACGCGCCCTCGGGGTCGGCGTCGACATCACCGGACTGCGTGGGGTAGAGGCCGTGTGCATCGTCGGCTCGCGCAGCTCCCAGGTCGACGTCGTCCAGAACATCGGACGCGCCCTGCGCCCTAACCCCGACGGCCGGGCCAAGACCGCACGGATCATCATCCCCGTCTTCCTCCAACCCGGGGAGGACCCGAGGGACATGGTCGCCTCGGCCAGCTACCAGCCCCTGGTCAACATCCTCCAAGCCCTGCGCTCACACTCCGAACGCATGGTCGACCAGCTCGCCTCCCGCGCTCTGACCCGCGGCACCGAACGGCGGCGCATCCACGTCCACCCCACCCCCACGACCGCGGCCGGACCGGAGAACGAGGACATGCCCGAGGAGGCTGGCGAGGCGCAGCAGGAGGTCGACCGGGTCACCTCCATCGTGGTCAACTTCGCTACCCCCCGCGACGCCGCCGACATCGCCGCCCTCACCCGCTGCCGCGTCATCCGGCCCGAGTCCCTGGTCTGGCTGGAGGGCTACCAGGCCCTGGTCCGGTGGCGTACCGAGAACGAGATCACCGGCCTGCACGCCGTTGCCTATGACGTCGAGACCGAGGTCGGGACGACGAAAGCGTTCCCGCTTGGCCGATGGGTGCACCAACAGCGCAAGGCGCTGCGCGCAGGAGAACTCGACCCCCACCGCAAACAACTCCTCGACGCACCCGAAGCCGGGATGGTGTGGGAACCAGGCGACGAAGCCTGGGAAACCAAACTCGCCACACTCCGCTCCTACCACCAGGCCACCGGACACCTCGCACCCCGACAAGACGCCCTCTGGGGCGAAAGCCAGGGAGAAGGCGAGCAGCTGGCCATCGGACAACTCCTCGCCAACCTCCGCCGCAAAAACGGCCTCGGCAAAAAACCCGCAGCGCACGGAAACCCGGGCCGCCCAACTTGCGGAGATCGACCCCGACTGGAACTGCCCCTGGCACCTCAACTGGCAACGCCACCACCGCCACCTCGCCGACCTCGTCGACGCCGACGGCCACCTGCCCCACATCGACCCCGGAGTGCTGTTCGAAGGCGACGACATCGGACGATGGCTCACACGCCAAAAAGAAGCGAGCGCCTGGACGCAGCTGTCCGCCGAACAACAGGAAAGACTGACAATGCTGGGTGTGACGCCCGTCGAACGGCCCGCTCCAGCCCCCGCGGCTCTGCGTACGGCGAAGGGCCAGAGCAAGGCGCAGCAAGCCTTCCAACGCGGCCTAGCGGCCCTCACACAGTGGGTCGAACGAGAAGGCGCCGACCGGCCTGTCCCACGCGGACACACCGAACAGATCACGTTCGACGGCGAAACGGAACCGGTGATCGTGAAGCTGGGCGTATGGATCTCCAACACCAAGGCCAGGCGCGACAAACTCACCCAGGAACAGCAGGCCGCACTGCGGGGCCTCGGCATGGAATGGGCATAACACCGGTTGCCGTCGGTAGGGAGTCCCTACAGCCCACACCAGATGTGCGAGCACCAGCGGGTGAGTGAGCGGCTCGCGACTCTGCTGTTGGCGTTTACCGCACGCGGCGAACGAGACCAACAGCGAGCCACTGCACGAGAGGGGTGGCGGCCAAGTGGACCGGCATCTGAACTTCGTTGGTGTGTCTACCCACCCCGTCGTTGGAGGGGAAGGAATCAGGGTCGGGCAGGATGAGCACCCATGACGGATGGGAACGACAAGCTGATGGAGATGCTGCGCCGCACCGGGCTGCGCATCGCGGGTGACTGGAGGACCGAGGAGGTAGTGCCGCCCCGGGCCGCGTGGCGCCTGGTCGTCGCGAGAGAAGCCAGGCCGACCGTGAGTGTGAGGGCAGACCGAGCGGACCTGGTCACCGAGCTCAACGCGCAGTGGCGCCGGCTCGGGACCGAGAGCGGGCTCTTCGGCGGGGATGGTGTCTTCCTGATCGACGTCGCGGGTAACTGGACAGGCTGCGCGCCTAGGCCTTGGACGCGGGTGCAGCTCACGGAGCAGTGGGACCTCGCCGGAGTTTTGGGCGAGCGGCCCGGGCAGCCGGAGTTCATCACCCTCTCGTTGGACGGGGACACCCTGCTGGGAGTGACCACTGAAGAAGACGAGGTATGGCTGATCGTCATGGACCACCTGCGAGAGCGGCAAGAGGCTGCCGCTCGGGCAGCGGCACATGAGAGCCCGCGGAAGCAGGCAGCCGCTTGGACATCGCTTTTTCAGGGGCCGGAGTCTTCGGAGAGGGTGCGTGAGATGTGGGCGCACGGGCTGGCACTCAACCCGGCCGCCCCTGATGGTCTGCGTACCCGTCTCCTTGGAGTATCGCACTTCCTCCTGTGGCGGCGTCAGCCTGCGGCGGTCGTCGAGGCGGCCATCGTCCACCCGGATGGGAAGGTGAGGCAGTTGCTGGCCGAGGCCCAGCCGGGCCTCACAGCGGAGCAGCGGACTCGTCTGATCCTGGGCGAGCGGGAATCCCGGCACCGCTGGATCCTCACCATGCTGGCGGCTGACCAGCGCGCCGAGCTCACCGACGCCGCGTACGAACAGCTCGCCGCGGACCCTTCAGCCCGGGTCCGGGAAGAGACAACTCGTCTTCGCGGACTGCCCGTACGGATACTGACCGCGATGGCTGGCGACGACGTTCCCTCAGTACGCGCCTCAGCCTGCCAAAGGGCCTGGCCTCATCTGGACGGCCCGGCCAGGCGTAAGCTTCTGAGCGATCCTTCCGGCAAGGTGCGCATCGAGGCGCTGTTGCGGTACCACCGAGAGCACCCGATGCCTCGTTCGGTGTTCGATACCGAGGAAGTGCGAAAGCGCGCGGTCGAGTCCTGCCGCCTCGAACGCGGCCTCGCCGAACACCTCGTCCGCCACGGAGAGCCGGCCCAGCGCAGCTCCCTCGCGGGCAACCCGCACCTGGACCCGGACCTAGTCGGACTTCTTGCTCAGGACCCTGACAAGAACGTCCGCTTCGTGGTGGCCACACGCGCCGACATCACCGAGGAGCAGCGCGCGGGCATCCCCATCGACTTCGACCCGCGCGGACACTACTACCCGCTCGACTGGGTCATGGCACTGCACGAGGACCCCTGTGCCATGCGCCGCCTGGCCGCCTCCTCCCACCCCCTGATACGCAGGAGCGTTGCCCGGGCCCGTCACCTCCCTGCGGTCGTCGTCGAACGCCTCGCCCACGACGACGACCGCGTCGTCCAGCTCTTCCTCGCGGAATCCTGCGACGACGCGCCCGCTGACATGCTCCTGCGGGTGTGGCAGTGGTGGACCGGCAGCCTCAGTACCCCCGACCGCCCTCACGGCCACCCCAACTTCCCCCGCCACAACCTCCTGCGCTACGCCAACGACCCGAACGCCAGAATGCGCCAGCTGGCCTTGGACGACCCGGAGTCCACGCCAGAGCTGGTAGAGACGTTCAGCCGGGACACAAACGAGGAAGTACGGCACCGGGCCGCGTCCGACCCACGCCTTTCGCCCGCATCAGCGGTCCGGCTGCTCGACGACCCGCACGAACGTGTCCGCTACGCCGCCGCCCTGCATCCGAAGCTGCCCGGCTGGGTGATGATCCGGTTGCTGCGGGACGCCGACACCGCACAGAACGCGGCCCGAAACCCCGCCCTGCCCGTCCCCGTCATGGAACAGATGCTCCAGCGGATCCAGCATCCGGCCCCGGTCACATCAGGACTGTAAGAAGCCGTCATGCCTCCGGGATCGGGAGGGTTGGGCTGCCGTGCGGCCTCGCAGGCAGGCCGGCTGTATCGGATGGCGATGGTTGCTGTCAGTCGTATGCCGATTCCGGTCAGTTGGGTGGCGAAGGGCTGGGATACCTTGGATTAGGACAGCAGGCCGTGCTGTCTCGTACTCGGCGCTGTCGATGTCCAGCAGCCGAGGCATTCCCGTCCGGCCCGCCACCGACGGAAACACGGCCTCCGGCCTGCCTTCGCCTGCCGCCACGGCTTCCCGGCACACGCGGCCCCTCTCGGGCGGTGAGTCGAGCGCCACGCATGTGTGCCTGGTGGCAAAAGCGTTGGGGAAGTCGGAGCGGACGGTGTGACTGTGGCTGGCCGCTGCCCGGGAGGATCACTGCCTCGCAGGGTGGAGGCGCCCCATTTCACGGTCACCACGAAAGTCCGGCGGCTGCTGGCGCTGTAGGGCGGTAACGCCTCCCGGGTCCCCGCCGAGCTGGTACAGCGGGCGGCCGACGATCCGAACGCTTCGGATGCCATCTCCTGAGGGTGAGGGTTTCAGGAATGCGGGGCCTCATCCACTATCCCTGGCCATGACCGACGCCGCGAACACCCCTCCCGCCACCCGTGCCGCCCGCGTGATCACGATCGTCGCCGTCGTCTTCTGCGTCGCCTACATGGGCTTAATGGCCTTCATCTCGGTGCCTGAGCTCACGGACTACATGAGCGGCCGCATCGACTTCCCGGTGTTCCCGGCCATCACGGTCGTCGCCGGCCCGGCCCTGTTCTGGGCCTACATCGGCCTCGGCTTCGGGCTGAGCAAGACGGGCTGGGCAGCCGGCTTGGCCCTCACCGGTATCCTCACCGGCCTCACGTACGGGTGGCTCCTCGCCTCCTCCAACGGCCACGGCTTCTCCTACTGGCTATTCCTCACTCTGATCGTCGGCACCAACCTCGGCGCCTTCTGCGTAATCCCCTACGCACTCGTCCGCAGCACCGTCGGACGCCGCTGACCCGCCGGGCCGGAGCCGCACAGGCCCCGGACCTTTCTCTCAGCGGCCTCGGAGCGCGTGTCCCGGGTCCCCGGAGAGCGCCGATCCCCCGGGGCCATGGTGTGCCGGGCGCGTCAGAGCCGTCGGCGGAGCCAGCCGCGGCCCCGGTCCGGCCTCTGGTCGTCCTCCGGCTCCGGCGGGGCGGCGGCCTCGATGCAGGCGGCTTCGACGGCGGCTTCCTCGCGGGCGACGTCGTCGGCGCGGCACGGCCCGCACACCGACTTGTCCCCGGCCCGTACGGCACTCCGGTGCACGGTGACCTCCTCCCAGCGCTCGTCGGAGAACTTCCGCCCGCACCGCCCGCACACCGGGCGCCGCGCCTCCCGCTCAGCAACACGGCGCCGCCTGTCCTCCGCAGCCGCGCGGGCCTCCTCGGCGCGGTAGAGGGTATGGCCGTCGGGGTTGTCGAGCGCGTCCGTCAGCCTCTGCCCGGCCGAGCCGCCGCCACACCGCGGCGTCGGCGCCGTGCTCCTGGAGCTGCTCCAGGGTGGTGACGACGACGGGCACCGCCTGGCGGTAGTCCCGCGCGGTGATGGCCTTCTCGTAGAGGGTGTCATACCGGCGCGGCGCCCAGTAGCGGCGTCCGGCCTCCTCCAGCACGGCGACCGTGTTGGCGACCTTCGCGGTGGTGGTGTCCGCGAACACAAACGCCACCGGAACGAGACCCTCCCTACCGGTCGGCGGGTAGAGGCGGCGCCACAGCCGCTTCTCGTGGTCGATGTGCTCGATGGCGTCCGGCCGGGAGCGGACCAGGTCCACGGTGTGCTTGGCCGCGTCCTTCGGCAGCAACCGGCCCCACTCCCAGTACCGGCGCAGTTTGACGACCAGGTCGTGCGCGTCCTCGCTGCGGCGGTCGATCTCCAGCAGGATGACCGGCACCCCGGCCGCTGGTGCTCGCACCACCAGGTCGGCCCCCTGCACGCAGCCGTCCGCGAGCCGGTGCCCGACCTCCGTATCGAAGTCATCTACGGTCTCTGACCTGAGGCATCAGTCCAGTGTCTGGGTCAACTCGCTGCGAGTCGAGGTGTGTACGACCCGGCCGCGTGCTCCGTTGACGATGGGTAGGTACGGCGGGACGTGGCCGCACTCAACATCAGCGATGATTGGAACGTTCAAGGGGCCGAGTGCCTCGAGGACGGCTTGGTGCTGGGTGAGCGAGTCGGCATCGGGTGCCGACGTCCGGGCGACGAGGACCGCGTTCGCCGTGTCGAAGAAGCCGGCCAGCCTCATCCCATGCAAGTTCCTGCAGATAGCGAAGGCGTCGTCGCCTCCTGCTTCGACATACACGAGAAGACCTTCCGGAGACTCGGCCTGTGCGAAGGCTGAGACATCGAGGTAGGCCGTTCCCGTGAGGTTGCACAGCATCTCGATGCAGCCCCCGATCAGGCGCCCCTCGACTTCCACATCCCCCTCACCGTCCAGCCGGGTCCATCTGCCGGGCGTGTCGAGCGTGTACTCGCGCACCTCCGGGTGGACACGGTAGTCGTCCCAGCCCGTAACTCGGTAGCGGTTCGGCGGAGTCTGCGTGTACCGATGTCCCTGGGGGGCAGCGGCTATGTCGAGCCAAGACAACAGTCCTTCGGGCACGCGGTAGGGCGTATCCATGAGGTTGTTGCCGTGCACAGTCGCCGTTCCGGTGAGGAGGGTCAGCGGCGTGAGGATGGTCGACATGTCGGAGAACCCGACGAGCCAAGTCGGCTCGGCATCGCGCAGCCGGTCCCAGTCCAGCAGTGGCAGCAGGTCGATCGCTGTCTCCCCGCCCCACGGCGGCACCACGGCTCTGATGTCGGGATCCGTCAGCATCGACATCAGCTCTCGCGCGCGATCGGCAGCAGGGGCACTGACATGGCCGGCACCGTCCATGCAACGACCAACGACCACCTCGTATCCCCGAGCCTCTACATCGTGAATCGCCACGTCCAGGCGCCTGCGTAGCTCTTCCGGGACCCCGCTCGAAGGAGAAGTGATGCCGATGCGGTCACCAGGACGCAGGGGGCTCGGGTATCGAACTGACATGCGCAGAAGTCTGACACGCCACCACAGCAGTCCGATATCGACTTTTGACATGCCCCCACCCTGAGTGGAGGGCCATATCGAGCCGATCACTGGGAGGGGCCCATGGGGCTCAGTGTGTTCCGGGTGGTTCAGGGGCCGGAAACTGCCTGTGGGAAGTACGAGTTCCGCGCGGTCCGCATCTCCGTTCTAGGCGGAGAATCACGGCCAGAACGGTGGTCGATGAGTGACGGGGAGAGTCAGTGGCGTGAGGCTTTCCTTCATTGCCCGGACCGATTCAGCGGTCCGAGGCTCAGAGACAGAGGGATTTCCATCATGCGTACGACGAGCAGAGCGAGAGCACTGACGGTGGCCTGTTCGATGGCCGCCACGGTCGCGGTCCTGACCAGTCCCGCGAACGCGGCGGCAGCCGAACCCGATCGCCACGCAATCGGCCCTGGTCCCGGATTACAGATGTACTCGAACGACGAGTACGTAGAGATCTTCGGGACGCAACATTCCCTCGCCGAGGGGGTGCCGCTGACTGGGCAGCCCCAGGAAACCGACGGCCGTATCCCCCCACCAGATCCGTCCACACCGTGGCATCGCGTCAACTAGTCCTCCCTGGACTGGGACTACAACGACATCCCCACCCGCAACGGCACCAACGACTTCGGCGCCCGCCACGCCGCCAACAAGCACAACATGCGCAGCAAGAAGGCCGTCACCGCTCCCTACAACGGCCGTGCCGACCGGGGAAGCGGAAACCGCTGGGAGTACGACGGAGTCATCGTCAGCGGCAGCTCTGTCCGCATGACCATCACCAGTGTTGCCGAACGCGGTGAACGCGGGCCGGGAAGCACCCTGACACCCGACGGACGTCCCATCGGAACCATCACCGCCTTCTGCCGCGGGCAGACACTGTGCCCTGACTGGGTGAACCAGATCTGACCAGACGCAGTGCCGGCGGACACAGGAAGAGGGACCCTTGAGCCATGGAAGTTCTCTCCTCTCGCGTCCTGCTGGCGCTGCGCCCGTTCATCGGGGTCCCGCTGCCGGGAACAGCTTGGTACGTCCACGGCGCCCACCCCCTCGGCGACACCGTCTTCAGGGTCCGGCTCCACAACCCCGACCACTCGGCCGAGCCCGCCGGCTCCCTCCTCGTCGACCTCCCGTTGCCCGTGAGCGCGGCGGAGGACCGCGGTTGGTGGTGGTACGTCGTCGGAGCCTTACGCCGTATCACCCACCTCATCTCCGAGGCCGGGCTCCCCCTCACGTACAGGGATGACGGAGTGGCGCTGGTCGACGCCGCCGCCGTCCTAGAGCGGGAGGGTTTCCCGGACGAGCCGGAGGTCACGCTGGAGGACGGAGTGGCCTACGTCATCAGTGACCTGTGCCGCGACGCACTGTGGCACGAAGCCCCCGCGTCCGCCGCGCCCAGCCTGTACCGCATAGTGGGCTTCGACCTACGCCCATCCGGCGCCCTGCGCGTCTATCTGTCCCACCAGAACCGGGTGATCGGTGTCGACCTCGCCGTAAGGGACAGCGAGACCGGGCAACCGCGCACCGTGGGCTGGTGGGCCTCCACCAAACTCACGGCCCTCCTACGCCCCGACGACCCCGCTTCCCTCGCCGCCCACAAGGTTTCCGACACCGGGGACCCCGTCTGCGAGGCGGTCTACGACCTCACCCGCTGGGCCTGACCCACCCCCCAGCCCCGGTGACCTGACCACCCGCCCCTGCCGACCTTCATGGCCTCAGCCGGGGGCTTCTTCGTGCCGCGGTCGAACCCGCCGGCCACCGCACGGACGTGTCCAGTCCAGGCGATCTGTCGAGATGTGTGGCAACGAACAGGGCAGTGAGGTGCAAGCAACCGATTCCGCACCCTCACAGTGGCCGGAGCGGCTAGCGTTCCGGCCGGCCCCGCCGCCGCCGCAAGGTGATGGCACATGTGTAGTCAAGGCAGAGAGCGCAGATCTGACCGTGGCGTCGTGGCCGACTTCAGGAATTCGGTAGGTGGTGCTCGCGCGCAGCCTAGTTCGGAAGCGGCCACATCAGCCCACGCATTCAGTTCCGCGGAACCGCACCACCGCCGACCCTCGAAGCCCTCTGCCGCCGCCACGCACGAATCGAGTTCGACCTCCACGACCTCCACGACCGACTCAACGGCGCGGAATGGTACGAAGACGAAGAACTCACCGCCTACGGCCTCACTCCGGACGAGACCGCCGATCTCCGTTCATGGGCCCTCGACTGGGCCACCGACCTCGACACCCGCCTCCATGACGACAACCCCCACGACGGATAGTCAGGCCCCGATAGACACAACCCGACCCAGATGGAGTGCCTCCGTCCTGGGCAGCACCGCGCTCTGAACAGTACGGCCCAGGTGATGGGTCGGCGGGATGCGGTTCAAAGTGCCGCCGGCCGGAGGCCCCCGCACGCGACAGCGGCCAGGTGACAACGAGAGGTATCCGCTCCCTTCTCTCGGCGCTGGGAGCGGGCGCGGCCTTCCGGACGGGAGGCCTGGCGCTCACGGAGGCCGTCTTCTCATTGACGGGTACGGGCTCCCCCGAGCGCAAGGTGGATCGGTTTTTTGCCACCAACGACGGCTTGTGAACGGATATCGCGCGGTTGCGTGCCACGGTTGTTGACATTCACGCCTGCAATGTTCCGCGATCTCTTGATCACATGGCATGTACGGACGTCGAAGCTCCAAGCTGTCCGGCAATCCCCCGGTGACGCGCGGCACCGCGCCGCCGGGATCCCTTCCGGACGTTCAGAGAAGAGCACACCCATGAACGCACCACGGCTGACACCAGCCCTCCCTGAGAGCACGGCGATAGCCGTCCTCCTGCACGCCGGGCTCTGCGGGACCCACCCCCGCAGCGGGTCCCGGCGCCCCGCCCACCAACCCCCGGCCAGCGCGCACGGGAAGGCCCCTCTGTGACCGCGCGCCAACCGTTAAGCGGGGCGTCCGTGCGCGTCCCGGGCCGCAAGCTGGGCCCGATCATCGACGGAGTGGGGGTTTCCCACCGAGCGTGGCTACAGGTTCTGCGGGAGAGGTACTTCGTCAGCGGGCTGACGATTGCCGCGCTGGCCCGCCAGGCCGGATGGTCCAAATCCAAGACGTCCGAACTGCTGCGGGGCACGGGTTTGTACCCGACGTGGGAGCTGACCCACAGCCTTGCGCACGTCCTGGGTCTCCCGACCCGCCCGATGCAGTTGCTGTGGCGTGAGGCCGCGGCCGACGCAGGGAAGAAGCAGGACTGGATCGAGGGGTGCATCGGCAAAGTCGTCGTCGCGACCGGCGAACGCCGGCCGCCACTGGAGTACCGCGCGTTCACGGAGCTGTGCCGGCCGAGCTACACCGCCTACAGCAAGGCGTTCCTCCCCACTGGCGCCGAGGCCCGTCGCGCGGTCGCCGAAGCCCTCGTCATCCTGTGGGTCCGCTGGGACGAAGCCCTGGTCAGCTCCGGAGTCCCGCAGTTCGCCTGGCCGATCCTGCGCTGGTCGGTGATGGCACGCGCCCCTCACACCGACGGGCGTCCGGAGCTTGCCTCCGCGGCGTTTGACACCGTCGCCCTGGCCCGCGCCGACGGCTCAGCGGCCATGTACCAGCAGTTCGAGGAGTCCTTGAGCCTATTCCGGGCGATCTGCCGCCTGCCCGACCTCGAGCTCGACGTCACCGTCCTCGCCCACCTACGAGGCATGGACCCCGGCACAGTCGCCGACCTCCTTGGTCTGCCCCCTGCTCTGATCACCCTCACCGACGACCGCGCCCAGCGCGCGCTGACAGTCGCCCTGGCCCCCACAGCCCCGGAGAAGTGACACCGTGACACTTATTCAGGAACTTCTTGCCCGCGCGCTGCTCCTGGACGAGCCCGGGGCTCGCCCCGACACCGTCGCGCCCCGGAAGGAGAGCGGGACTCCCCGGCAGAGCGGAACCGTGATGCTGATGGACCTGCCCATGCCGAACCACCGCCACCGCACCCCGGCTAGCGACACCGCGGTCGATGTCCTCGCCACCCTCTGCGAGGTGGTCGTGGGCAGCGCTAGCGCGGTGCCAGCCACGGACTTCATCACCGAGCACCTGCCCGCACCGCAGTGCGCGGTCCTTCTGGGCTCCGTGTTCCAACTGGTGGAACGTGACGAGGAGGCCCGGTACTGGTGGCAGTATGCCGCCGGCGCGGGCAACGACACCGCCGCTTTCCTCCTCTACCTCCACCACCTGGCACGCGGGGAGATGCACGCGGCGGCGTGGTGGTGCCAGCAGACTGGGGTCGACACGAAGCCGCAGCCCGAGACCGTTCCCTTCCCCGGCCACGACCGGCAGGTGCTCCGGAACCTAGACGCCTCCACCCCAACAGTTCTGCGCGTGCTGAGCCGCCTCCTTGGCGACCGCGACCGGTCCAAGGAGCGGGGTGTGGCGTGGCTGCTGGCCTACGTCCCTGCCGCCATCGACTACGCCGACCACCCCGACTACGCGATTCCCCTGCTGGAAGAGGACTTCCCCGTCACGGTCTCGACACTGATCGCCACCGCAACCGTCGAGTTCAACGAGACGAACAGCCCGCAGTACGCAGCCCCCCAGCCGCTTCCGTTCCGGGAGCCCGCCCAGCGCAAGACCCGACCACGTTTAACCGAGGCGTTGACGGCCTTCCCCTGGCCCACCCAGGCCGCCCACGGCCACACCGGCTGAACCACCCAACATCCGGAAACACCCGCCCATCACCAGAAGGACCAGAACCAATGTCCCGACGCGCCCTCACCCGACTCCGCACCCGTGTGAAACAGATGCTGCGCTGGGCGGCCCGGCGCCGTCGGACCGCAGCCGTGCACACACTGCGCGGCATCTGCTACGGCTTGGGCACCACCACTGTGACCTTGGCGGCGATCTGGGTGCAGCGGCACACCTGAGGGCGGTAACTGGGTCCGACCCGCCGGGCCATGTAGGGCGGCGAAGACCCGCTCGCCTGCTCGGCGAGGGGCGCCACAGCACTGTCCGGCATGTGAACGGGGCTTGACCGGAGTTGAGTAACGGACTGACTCGCTCAGTACAGATTGTCGAGTTCTGCGGGAAGCGCCCTGAACTCGCGGGCTCGCTTCCGGGACATCCCCAGCACAATGGCTTCGAGGAAATCGCGTCCCTCATGCGGCACTCCGCAGCATGCCCACACGCCACAGCCGTCATCCTCGTGGACCCAGAGTCGGCGATATGGGTGCCTTACAAAACTTCGCCAGTTCCGGAATGCCGTTTCGGCCACCCCTGGCCAGAGGTAGTTCCTGCTTCGCTCGATCCTCGCGACCTCTGCCAACGCGCGCGAAGACAACCCTGGGATGGCAGACCGTTGGTCGTTCTGGGACCGGTGCCTCAACTCGGCACGGACCCGGCCGGGCCGTCTACGCGGCATGACCCTTTCTACTGAAGTGCATGAGGTGATCATGGCAGGTCTCATGACCGGAAGACCAGCCCCAATCGCCTTGAACCGGCAGCGTTCCTGGCCTTCTTCTAGTAGTGCTTTGTTAGCTGTCTTGTCATGTTGGGTGTTCGGTAGTTCGCTGGCTGTATGAGGGCTGGGGAGCTTGCGGCGGTGCGGGGCGGGT
>NZ_JBEXVD010000053.1:0-14641 GCF_040638655.1 Streptomyces sp. NPDC005963
CCGACCACGACAACTGGGCAGACTTCTTCCCCACCACCCCACCCACCCACCTCAACCTCCCCACCTACCCCTTCCAACGGCAGCGCTACTGGCTCCAGCAGGACACCGCAGCCACCACGGACCCCCGCACCCTTGGCCTGCACGCCGCCGACCACGGGCTGCTCGGTGCCTCCGTCGCTCTCGCGGACGGCGAAGGGCAGGTGTTCACGGGGCATCTGTCGCTGCGCAGCCATCCCTGGCTGGCCGACCACGCAGTCCACGGCACGCCTCTTCTGCCCGGCACCGCGTTCGTCGAACTGGCCCTCCACGCCGGCCAGGCGACCGCCGCCCCCCACCTGGAAGACCTCACCCTCGAAGCCCCCCTCACCCTCCCAGCCACGGGCGGCCGCCATCTGCAGTTGTACGTCGACGCACCCGACGGCGACGGGCGCCGGGCGCTCACCGTGCACTCCCGACCCGACCACGCCGCCCCCGACCGACCCTGGACCCGTCACGCCACGGGCACCCTGACCCCCCGGTCGTCCACCACATCGGACCAGGTCGATTGGGTGGAGTTGACGGCCTGGCCGCCGGTCGGTGCCACTCCTGTACCCGTCGACACCCTCTACGACCATCTCGCCGACCGCGGCTACCACTACGGTCCCGCCTTCCAGAGGCTGACCGCCGTCTGGCGCAGCGACCACGACGACACCCTCTACGCCGAGGTCGCTCTCCCCGCCGACGACAGCACCGACGCCTACCAGTACGGCATCCACCCCGCACTCTTCGACGCCGTGCTCCATCCCGTCGTCGGCAACGGTCCCGAGCGGGGCTCAGATCGGGTGCTGCTGCCGTTCGCCTGGTCGAACGTCCAGTTGCATGCCGTGGGCGCCCGGACCCTGCGCGTTCACATCGGCCCAGCTGATGAGGGGACGATTCGCGTCAGGCTCGCTGATCCCACCGGACAGCCGGTCGCCGAAGTGACCTCGCTAGCCATGCGTCCGATTACCAGCGAGCAGTTGGCGAAGGCCGTCGCATCGGGGGGAGACGACCACCTGTTCCGCCTGGCCTGGACCCCTGCTTCCGACATGGCAGAACTGGACACCGGACGCGTGGCGTTCCTGGGCTCCTCCGTTCCCGAGGCACTGGTCAAATCGCTGGCCGATGGCGTCACGGTCGAGTGCCATACGGGGCTGGCGCCGCTGCTGGCTGAGGACTCCGCTCTCCCCGATCTCGTCATCGCCACCGGTTTGCTGGGGCGAGGTTCGGTCGAGGACGTCCCCACCGCTGCGCGGGGAGCCGTCGAGTACGCCTTGGACCTGGCTCAGGCGTGGTTGGCCGAGGAGCGGTTGGTAGACAGCCGGTTGGTGTTCGTCACCCGGCGCGCCGTCGCGGTCCGCGCCGACACCGAGTCGCCCAGCTTGGCGGAAGCTGCGGTTTGGGGCCTGATCCGCACGGCTGAGACCGAGAACCCAGGTCGCTTCACCATGATCGACCTGGGGGACGAGGACGCCTTCTCTGCCGAGTCGTTCCGTGCAGCACTGGCAAGCGGTGAACCGCAGTCGGCCCTGCGTGACGACGATCAACGGCCGTACGTCCCCCGGCTCGTGCGGGAGACCCCACCTGCCGCTGACGGCGTGCCGGAATCCGCCCAGGGCGGCACGGTCCTGATCACCGGCGGTACGGGCACCCTCGGCACGCTGTTCGCCCACCAATACGCGAAGGCCGGGCGGGCCGGCCATCTGCTGCTGACCAGCAGGCGCGGGTCTGACGCTCCCGGTGCATCCCGGCTCGCGTCCGAGATAGCCGAGTTGGGCGTCAAGGTCACCATCGCAGCATGTGACACGGCCGATCGCGACGCCCTCGCCGCGCTCCTCGCGGGCATCCCCGATGAACACCCCCTCACCGCCGTCGTGCACACCGCCGGTGTCCTCGACGACGGCACCATCACCTCTCTGACGGCGGAGCAGGTCGAGCGGGTGTTCCGCCCCAAGGTCGACACCGCCTGGAATCTGCACGAGCTCACCCGCCAGACGGAGCTCACGGAGTTCGTTCTCTTCTCCTCAGTGGCGGGCGTTCTGGGCACTTCGGGCCAGGGCAACTACGCCGCGGCGAACGTCTTCCTCGATGCGCTGGCCGAGCATCGTCGCGCCGATGGACTGCCGGCGACCTCCCTGGCCTGGGGACTGTGGTCCGACAGCAGCGGCATGACTGGCCACATGGACGAGGTGGATCTGGCCCGGATGGCTCGCCTCGGCGTCATGCCCATCACGGCGGAAGAAGGCGTCGCTCTGTTCGATGCCGCCCGTGCGACGGACGTTGCCTGCCTGGTTCCTGCCAAGATCATCCCCGCCCTGCTCCGTCCCCAGCCGGAGACCGGCGCTCTTCCCCCCGCCCTACAGGGCCTGGTGAGCGCTCCCGTCCGCAAGGCGACCGCGACCACGGCGAACGGGGTCCCCACGCTGCGCGATCGTCTGGCCCGGCTGTCCCCCGAGGAAGCCGAGGACACCCTCGCCGGCCTCGTTCGCACGAACGTCGCCCTCGTCCTGGGGCACACCACGCCCGACACTATCAGTCTCGACAAGACGTTCAAAGAACTCGGATTCGACTCGCTGACCGCGGTGGAGCTGCGCAACCGTTTGGCGTCCTCGACCGGAATGCGGCTGGCACCCACCCTCGTCTTCAGCTACCCGACCCCACGTGAACTGGGCCGGCACATCGGCGACCTGATGCGTCCGGCAACGGACCCGGACCCGGGCTCGGACGACGAGGCGGAGATCCGGGAAGCACTGCGAACCGTCTCCATCGACAGTCTGCGGAACGCGGGGGCCCTGGAGCTGGTTCTGGCGTGCGCCAACGCACCTCGGGCGAACGCCGGCGGCCAGGCGGCGAACACGGACCCCGGCGGCAACGATCTGGCGGACCTGGACCTGGACGCACTCGTCGGCCTTGTTCTGGATGAGAAGGGTCAGTGACATGAACGACTCCGCAGATCGCACAGCCGACGGCGCGGACCGGGTGCAACGAGCGCTCCGCACCCTGCTGGAGGAGCGCGACCGCCTCCGACAGGAGAACGACGCCCTGAAGGCTGGCCGCAGCGAGCCGATCGCCGTGGTGGCCATGGCGTGCCACTACCCGGGGGGCGTCTCATCGCCCGAGGAATTGTGGGATGTGGTTCACGGCGGCCTGGACGTAGTGGACGAGTTCCCGAAGGACCGCGGGTGGCGGGACGTGTTCGACCCAGATCCCGACAGGGTCGGCCACGCGTACACGCGGCGCGGAGGGTTCCTGCCGGACGTGGCCGCCTTCGACGCGGGGTTCTTCGGCATTAGCCCCCGTGAAGCGATGACCGTGGATCCACAGCAGCGCTTGCTCCTGGAGACCTCGTGGGAGGTCCTTGAGCGCGCGGGCATCGTTCCCGCCGACGTGCGGGGAACCGATGTCGGCGTCTTCTCCGGAGTGAGCTTCCCCGAGTACGGGATGCGCTTCCTGGAAGCGAACGGAAGCGACATGGAGGGCTACCTGATGCAAGGCAGCTCCCTGAGCGTCGCCTCGGGCCGAGTGGCCTACGAGCTCGGCCTGACAGGACCAGCGGTGACCGTGGACACGGCGTGCTCTTCGTCGCTGGTGGCCGTGCACCTGGCGATGCAGTCACTGCGCTCCGGGGAGTGCTCGCTCGCGCTGGCGGGCGGATCGGCGGTGATGTCGACCCCCGCCGTCTTCGTGGAGTTCTCCCGGCAGCGCGGACTGTCGACCGACGGCCGGTGCAAGTCCTTCGCAAGCGGAGCCGATGGGACCGGCTGGGCCGAGGGTGCGGGTGTGTTACTCCTCGAACGACTCTCCGATGCCCGCCGCAACGGCCACCCCGTGCTGGCTGTGCTGCGCGGTTCCGCAGTGAACCAGGACGGGGCCAGCAACGGTCTGACCGCTCCCAACGGCCGCGCCCAGGAGCAGGTGATCCGCAAGGCGCTGGCGAACGCGGGGGTTGCGGCCCCCGAGGTGGACCTGGTCGAAGCCCACGGCACCGGAACCACGCTGGGGGATCCCATCGAGGCAAGTGCTCTGCTGGCGACCTACGGGCAGGGAAGGGCCGAGGGCAATCCGCTCTGGCTTGGGTCCCTGAAGTCGAACATCGGCCACTCCATGGCCGCCGCCGGGGTGGGTGGAGTCATCAAGACCGTGCTGGCCATGCGCCACCGGCACCTGCCGAAGACCCTGCACGTGGATGCCCCCTCACACCACGTGGACTGGTCATCCGGCTCGGTCGAACTGCTGGTGGAGGGGCGTGACTGGTCTCGGACGGACGGTCCGAGACGGGCGGGGGTGTCGGCGTTCGGCATCAGCGGCACCAACGCACACGTCATCCTGGAAGAGGCTCCGCAGGAGGAACCGGCGGACGAGGGCCGTCCGGACTTGGGCGTCGCCGGCGGCCTCGTACCGTGGGTGCTGTCTGGCAAGAGCGCGGCAGCCGTCGAACGGCAGGCGGGCAAGCTGCGCGATTTCGCCGCCGTCGATCCGGTCCTCAACATCGCCGATGTCGGTGGTTCGTTGCTGTCGAGCCGGACACGGTTCGAGCACCGCGCGGTGGTACTGGGGCGCGGTCGTGACGAGTTGCTGGGCGCTCTGGATTCGCTCGCTGACGGCCAGGAGTCCGCCGCGGTGGTGCGCGGCGCGGCCGGCGAGCTCGGTGGGACGGTCTTCCTGTTCCCGGGTCAGGGGTCGCAGTGGCTCGGTATGGGACGCCAGTTGTACGACGCCTTCCCCGTCTTCGCGCAGAGCCTTAATGCGTGCGCTGCCTCGTTGGCCGAGTGGGTCGACTGGTCGCTGCTCGACGTGTTGCGCGGCGTGGCGGGAGCACCGACATTCGACCGGGTGGACGTGGTCCAGCCGGCGCTGTTCTCCGTGATGGTGTCGATGGCCGCCCTGTGGCGGTCGTGGGGTGTGGAGCCGGCCGCCGTGGTGGGTCACAGCCAGGGCGAGATAGCAGCCGCGTACGTGAGCGGCGCACTGTCGTTGCGCGATGCGACCAAGGTCGTGGCGCTCCGCAGCAAGGCCCTGGTGGCGCTGAAGGGGCACGGCGGCATGGCGTCGATCGTGGAGTCCGCAGAGGTCGTGGAGGCGCGCCTCGCTCCGTGGCAGGACCGAGTGAGCATCGCCGTCGTCAACGGCCCACGTTCCGTGGTGGTGTCCGGGGAAACGGAGGCCCTCGACGAGTTCGTCGAGAAGATGATGGCCGAAGGCGCACAAGCCCGGAGAATCAACGTCAATTACGCCTCCCATTCCCCCCAGGTGACTCGGGTCCGGGACCAGGTGGTCGGCTCCCTGTCCGACGTGAGTCCGAGGACATCGGCGTTGCCCTTCTATTCGACTCTGTACGGCGAAGTCATCGACACCGCACGGCTGAACGGCGACTACTGGTACGACAACCTGCGCGAAAGGGTCCTCTTCGCAACGTCCGTCCAGCGGTTGCTCGAAGACGGCTTCCGGGTGTTCATCGAGATGAGCCCGCATCCCGTACTGACGGTCCCGGTGCAGGAGATGGTCGAGGACGTGGACGACGCGTTGGTCCTGTCGTCCACACGGCGGGAGCGGGACGAGGTCGAGGCCGTACTCGGCTCACTGGCCCAGCTCCATGTCCGGGGCGGGGCCGTGGACTGGAACGCCCTGTTGGGGACGCGCCGCCGGGTGGAGTTGCCGACGTACGCCTTCCAGCGGAAGCGCTACTGGCTGAACTCCTCACACCCTGAGGTGACGGCGGAGGCGCTCCCCTCGGTACAGGAGCCGCCCGCGAGTGATGACGAGCCGGTCGCCCTGCCGGACCTGGTTGCCACCCTGTCAGACGGCGAGGCGACGTCGCTCGTGCTGGACCACGTCCTCACGAAGGTCGCCGTTGTGCTCGGGCACCCCTCCAGCGAAGCCATCGACCCCGACGAGGAGTTCAAGGACATCGGGTTCGACTCGCTGCTCTCGGCGCAGCTGAGCAAGGGTTTGACGGTGACGACCGGGCTCAAGCTGAAGCCGAGCCTGGTGCTGCGGCACCCGACGCCGAGGCGGATCGCTGAACATCTCTTGACTTCGATGGCCGGTCGCGACCGGCGGTGAACCACGGTGTGCCAGGTGCTTGGCCCCGGCACACCATCCGTCGACGGCCGCGAGTCCGTCGGCGACCAGGCCTGTTTCGGCTTTGCTGAGAGGATGATCTCTGTGCGTTCGTTCGGCGCGTCATCTGCGCATGAAGGGTTGTGGCGGGCGCAGGAAATGTTCCCCGACACACTGAACCATGCGCTGACCTTATGGAATGTGGACGGTGAGTTGGACGCGTCGATCATGGAAGCCGCGTTCCTCCGTGTGATGGACGAGGCAGAGGTACTGCGCGTCAACTTCGTCGACGACGGCAGCGGGCTGCGCCTCGTACCCCGGGAACTGGGGGACTGGCGGCCGTTCTTCCTGGATCTCAGTGCCGAGGACGATCCGGAGCGTGCGGCGCGCAAGGCCGTGGCCGAGGTCTTGCGGCAGCCGTTCAACCTGGAGCGGGATCTGCTGTTCCGACTGGGTGTGGTGAAACTCGCGCAGGCCCGCTCCGTACTGGTGATCATCTACCATCACCTCATCTCCGACGGATACGGCGCGTCCGGCCTGCTGTCGCGGCGCTTCGCCGAGGTGTACACGGCGCTGGCGCAGGGTTCGGACGTGGCGGAGCTGCCGCACCCGTGGGACGTCGAGTCGTTCACGACCACAGCCGCGGAGTACCGCACCTCCGAGCAGTTCACCGAGGACACGGCTTTCTGGCGCGACTACCTGACGGATGCGCCGGCCCCCGCGCAGGTTCCGCGTGTCGCCCTGTCCGAAGAGGTGCGGTCCGCACTCGACGAGCCGATGAACAGCGCCGACCGCTGGGGGCACCTGACCGAATCCATCGGCATGGTGAGCCGGACGCTGACCGTTCCCCGCATCGACGTGGACGCGTGGTCGGAAGCCGCGAAGTCCATGGGTGTGTGGATGTCGTCGATGCTGACCGCGGCCGCGGCGGTCTACCTCCGGCACCGCTGCGACCGTCAGGAGTTCCTCCTGTCGCTGGCCGTGGCCAATCGTGGTGGGGTGGCGAGCAGGACGCCGGGGCTGGCGGTGAACGTGGTGCCGGTGCGGGTGAACGTCCCGCTCGGTGCGACCTTCACCGACATAGCCGACGCGATCGGCGACGAGACGTATGAGATCTTCGATCACGCCACCCACCACTACTCCGAGATCCAGCGTGCGAGCGGAACCGTTCTGAACGATCGCGGCAGTTTCGGGGCCGTCGTGAACATCGTCGAGTTCCCGGAACACCTCCAATTCGACGGCAGCCCGGCCCGGTTCCTGGGCGGAACGACCGGGACCTTCGAGGAACTGGCGATCGCCGTCTACACCGACGGGAGCACCGACAGAGACCTGTTCATCAGGCTCGACGCCCCTGCGGGCCTGTACTCACGCGCGGAGCTGCGTTTCATCGGCGAGGACCTGATCGCACATATCCATGCCGTGGTGTCCGCCGACGACGAGCAGCGCGTCGGCGCGCTTGACGTGGTGAGCGGCGTCGAGCGGGACCGGGTGCTCACCGCACCGAACAACACCGAGGTGGCGGTGCCCGGGCTGACGGTTCCGGAGTTGTTCGCACGCCAGGTGGTACGGGCTCCCGACGCGGTGGCGGTGGTGTCCGACGGCATGGTGGTCTCGTACCGGGATGTGGATGAACGTTCGAGCCGCCTGGCCAGGGCGTTGCAAAGGCAAGAGGTCGGCCCCGAGACGGTCGTGGCGGTGGCGCTGCCTCGATCGGTCGACCTGATCGTCGCCGTGCTGGGGGTGGTGAAGGCGGGCGGAGCCTATCTGACGGTCGACCCGGCGGAGCCGGTGACCTCGGTGGCCCGCGACGCCTCGGTGCGGGTGCTCCTCACCGACAGGGCGACAGCCGTGCCGTTCACCGGCGAACGGGAGGTGCGGACGGTCCTGTTCGACGACATCCAGTCAGAGGTGGCCGACGACGACGGTGCGGTGGAGGTTCCGGTCCGGTCACATCGGGACGGCCTGCTGGCCGTGATGCACGGCACGGGGCCGACCGGCGCGGCCACAGGAGTCGCCCTGACGCACCGGAACATGGAGCGTTTCGTCTTGGACCGACGCTGGCGGGAGGGCGGCGAAGGCGCGGTACTGTGGCATGCGCCGTCCACCTACGACGCGCTCCCCCTCGATGTGTGGGTGCCTTTGCTGAACGGCGGCCGGGTGGTCGTCGCGCCGTCGGGGGAACTGGACGTCGATACCCTGGCCGAGGTTCAGGCGGTGCACGGAATCTCCAGGGTGTGGCTGTCCGCGCACTCGTTCTCAGCGATCGCGGCAGGGCGTCCGAAGGCCCTCGCCGGCTTGCGCGAAGTGTGGACCGGTGGTGACCGTGTGTCCGTTGCTGCGGTGCGTCGGGTGCGGGAGGCTTGCCCGGAGCTGACGGTAGTGAGCGGTCACGGCCCCACGGAATCGACCGTGTTCGCCGCGTCCCACCGGCTGGCGGCGGACGAACCCTTGCACCACACCGATACGGTAGGTCGTCCGATGGACAATACGGCCCTCTATGTACTGGGGCCGGGGCTCGCGCCGACCCCCGTGGGCGTGGCCGGAGAGCTCTACGTGGCCGGGCCGGGCGTGGCGCGTGGCTACCCCGGGCGGCCCGGGGCGACCGCGGAGCGGTTCGTGCCGTGCCCGTTCGGTCCGATCGGCGGACTCATGTACCGGACCGGAGACCGGGTGCGGCGGGCTGCCGAGGGCAGCATCGAGTACGTGGGCCGTGCTGACGCCCGGACCGAAGTACGTGGTGTCCGGGTTGAGCCGGCCGAGGTCGAAGCGGTGCTGTCCGAGCATCCCGGTCTTGCACAGGTGGTGGTGGCAGCCAAGGAGAACGACTCGGGGCAGCGGCGGCTGGCGGCCTTCGTGGTCCCGGCCGGCGGCAGCGATCCTCAGGCCGGACCTTCGGACGGGGACCTGCGACGATTCGCCACGGGGCGATTGCCGGAGATCATGGTCCCGTCGGCGTTCGTGGTGCTGGAACGCCTGCCGCTCACGCTCGGTGGAAGGCTGGACAGCGCGTCGCTACCGAATCCCGTGTTCGATGACCGGCAGCACCGGGCACCGCGCGACCGCACCGAGCGGGTGCTGGCCGAGGCATTCGCCGAAGTGCTGGAGCTGGACCGGGTGGTCGGTGTGGACGAGGACTTCTTCGACCTTGGTGGCAACTCGCTGAGGGCGATCAGACTGGTCGGCCTGATCCGGGCCGGGCTGAGCCAGGAAGTGTCCATCCGCACCCTGTTCACGGCGCGCACCATCGCCGGTCTCTCCGGCATGTGGAAGGACCTCGCCCAGTCGAGCAGGCCAGCTTTGCGCAGGAGGACGAAGAACGGCGAGGTCCTCTGAGAAGACGTCCGTTGCGCAGCCCCGGCGCTCCCCGGTAGTGGTGAGGGTCGGGGAAGCCCCGGTCTAAGACGGGAGCACGGCTATGGGCACGGCCGCGTGGACCGGATCGCCGTAGCACTGGTCGAGTTGGGCGGCCGGGGCTCAGCGCGCGACGCAACTGTCGCAGGACCCGACCAGGTGCAGGGGCATCCAAGGATGGGCTCGATCTCGCGGACCGCGTGGACCCTGTCGCGGGGTCTTCTCTCAGGTCTCTTCGGAGGTGTCGAACTGGGCCCGGATGATGGGTGAGATCAGCGACTGCCCGTCACAGGAAGACCGCTGCCGCCGACTTCTTCGACGGCAGCGGTACCCCACGCGCACGGCAATGCCTTCGAACCCGCCCACCCGAAGTCGTCCTCCCGGAGCCCTCAGACTCAACCACCAGAGAGCCCAGACAGGCACTCAGCGGCTCGTGGTGCCCTCGCGGAGCCGGTCGATCATGTGTCGGGTCGTCTCGATCGGGCTCTCGGAGAGGTCCTGGGAACGCACCGGCAGTGCCGCGTTGAGCGCGGTGGCCTTGTGGTTCCACTCCCGCTGACCGGCGAACGGAATCGTCTCGCCTTCTTGGTACGTGGGGAAGGGGCGATAGCTGTTGAGGCCCTTGGTGTCAGTGCCCCGTACCAGCAGCGGGTCGATGTAGACACCATCGCCGTGCGTCCGCGTGTTCGTCGAGATGTAGCCCATGTCGAGACCGCATCGTCGCTTCGCGGAGGTGTTCGGATCCGAGCAGTGCAGCAGGTTGGGGTGGTGGATCGAGACATCGCCCGGCTGGAGTTCAATGTGCACGATCCCGCGTTTCTCGACCCATTCCCGCACAAGGTCCTCGTCGGAGGAGGAGAACAGCATGTTGTCCGTGTCCGTGCGGGAATGCGGCCGGTGCAGCGGCAGCACATGACTCCCGGGGATCATCTGCAGGCAGCCGTTCTCGGTGGTGGACTCGTCGACCGCCAGCCACACCGTGAGCGCCTCCATGGGGCTCAGCGGCCAGTACGCACCGTCCTGGTGCCACAGCACGGGCTGTCCGTCGTACGGGGGCTTGCAGATGTAGTGGGCGGTGAATGATGCCAGATCGGGGCCCAGGAAGAACTCCGCTATGTCCACCAGGCGGGAGTCCGAGACCAGGCGCGCCCAGAAGGCGTCATTGCGTATCAGAGGGTGGTGGAGGTGCTCGGGACGAAGGTCCGGGTACTTGCGGGTGAGCCAGTCGACATGGGCGTTCACCTCTTCCAGTAGTTCCTTTGGCACGACGTTGCGAATGATGGAGAAGCCCTGCTCGGCGTACTCCGCCGCAGCCTTCTCCAGAACACCATCGCCGAATGTGTTCATGCGTCAGCTCCTTCTCAGGTGTTTCGGGTACTACATGCTTCGCGGAACGGGTTGTATGCCCGACGCGGCCATCACGGCGAAGCCGCCGACCAGCGCAAGAGCGAGCATTGGGCGTTCGGCAACCTCGATGATTGATCAATGGCGAAACCGGCGCGCACAAAGGCGCGACACATCATCCTAGGACTTTCCGCTGTCCCGTCGACAGGACAGCGGTACGGACGCCGGCGTTCGCTGGGTCTGCAGCAGACAACTCTTCGCGGCCGACCATAGGGCGTGTCCCGGCTATACGTCCATTCCGCCGTGGAAGGCCGAACTAAACGCCAGGAACCGGAAGATGGGCCCATCACTCCACGCTGAACAGGCCGTCTAGAACCGAGGTCTCCCTCTGGGGGGTTGCGCCGCGATGGTGGTAGGGGCCTCCGCGTTCGCCCGGTTCATCGCCCCTCTCCTGCACACGAACAGGTGAACGGGTGTGTCGGCACTCAAATCTCAGGTGAATCTGTGATTTGCAGCCGACTTCTGGAAAGCTCGTATGCGTGGCACACGAGGACGGGATTGAATTTGTGAACCCGCATTGCACATCTCTGGCAATGGATGGCGAATCTACTCTCACAAACCGACTGACATCGACCAAGAGCGGGGCGAGTACGCTGACTGAATTGGAAAAGCTGGTGCGCGGCGTGCCCGATCCCGTCGTGCGCGAATTCCTGCTGATGGCGGACGATAGCATCGTCACGGTACTTCCATACTCGCTGGCCATTGCCGCGCGCCTTGGCGTGGCGGACGTATGCGAGCCGGAGGGGTCGACGCCTGAAGAACTCGCAGCCATCGTCGGCTTTGCGGCTGAGCCGCTCACAAGCCTGTTGAACGCGCTCACCGGGGCGGGCTTCTTCGCCCGGGATCACCATGGGCGATTTTCCCCCACGGAATTGGGCGCGGTACTCAAGGCCGACTCGACCGTGTCGATGCGGGCCACACTGTCCAATCTGGATTCCTATCGAGCCTGGCTGCAAGCAGCTGATGCCGCGGCAGGAAGGCAGCCGCTCCCGGCGGCCTACGGCGAGACCTTCTTCGTGGACCAGGACAGAAAGCCCACGACCGAAGCCGCCTTCAACACCCGGATGAAGGAGCGCGCCAAGCGCCTCTACGGTGGCCTGGCCGAGCTGCCGGTGTGGGAGGACGCGCACACGGTCATGGACATCGGCGGTAACACCGGCACGGTGGTCTCCACGATCCTTCAGGCCCATCCACAGTTGAGCGGCGTGCTGTTCGATCGTCGTTCGGTGATCGACCTCGCAGCGCACGATTCACCGCTCGACCCGGTCCGTGACCGATGCATGTTGGTGGCTGGCGACTTCTTCGACGAGCTTCCCCGAGGTGCTGACGTCCATGTGCTGGGCAGCGTGCTGCATGACTGGGGCGACGAGAAGGCGGCCGACATTCTGCGCGCCAGTGTCAAGGCGCTTCCTCCCGGCGGCAGGGTCCTGGTGTGTGAACTCATCGTTCCCGAGGCCGCCGAACCCCATCCGGCGCGCTGGAGCGACCTCGGTATGTTGGTGCTTCTTGGCGGCAAGGAGCGCACATTGTCCGAGTTCGACAAGCTCTTCGCGACGGTGGGCCTCTTCCGGAACAGGGTGTTCCCCATCGGGGAGTCGAGCTTCAGCCTCATCGAGGCGATCGCACCCCAGTAGGTTCCGCCGAACGCCTGACAGCCCGTCCGGACAACCACGAACAGCACTCGCTGTGGCCGGCGCTCACCGCACTGCCGTTCCTGGTCCTTCCGGGACCGCGGAACGGCAGTGGGGAACTGCGCACAGCCATTCGGGAAGCGAGCTCCGCAGACAAGCACTATCGCTTGGTACGCACCATCGGAACGTTGAGCAACACCCGGGTGCATCCGCAGCATCCGCTCCGTTGCCGACCCAGGAGTGGAAGTGGTCTCGATGAAAGATGCCCTGGTGGTCGGCACCGGTCTGATAGGAACGTCGGTCGCGCTGGCGCTTAAAGCCCACGGTGTGAACGTCTACCTGCGGGACTCGGACCCCGTTGCGGCCAGGATCGCGTCCTCGCTCGGCGCCGGTGCCGTGGAAGAACCGCCCAAGATGGTGGATCTGGCCGTTGTGGCCGTCCCTCCGGCACTGGTGGCCGATGTCCTCGTGCGTCTACAGTCCAAGGATATGGCCCGGCACTACACCGACGTCGCCAGCGTCAAGGCCAGGCCGCAACAGGACGCCATCGCCCTGGACTGCGACAACGCACACTACGTCGGCGGCCATCCCATGGCGGGCAGTGAGCGCAGCGGGCCGCTCGCCGCCCGGGCCGACCTGTTCGACGGGTGCAACTGGGTCCTCACCCCGACATCCGAGACAGACACCGACACACTGAACGCAACGCTCGAACTCGTGGCGATGTGCGGGGCCGTGCCCGTGCTGATGGAGGCGGCGGCGCACGACCGCGCAGTCGGCCTTGTCTCGCATGCCCCGCACCTCGTGGCGAGCCTGGTCGCCGCCCTTCTGGAACCGGCCGAGGAGCGCATGGTGAGCCTCGCGGGCTCGGGCGTGCGCGACCTCACCCGCATCGCGGCTGCTGACCCGAACTTGTGGGTGGACATACTCGATGCCAACGCGCTGGTGGTGGCCGACCTCCTCGAAGAGCTGTCGGAGTACCTGGACGACGCCGTCATGGGCTTGCGGGCCATGGGAGCAACCGATGAGGACAAGCGCAGAGATGGGTCGCGCATCGTCGAAGACCTGCTGCGCCGCGGGCAGGTGGGGCGGGCCCGCATCCCGGCCAAGCACGGCACCGTACCGGAACAGTACGAGTCGGTGACGGTCATGATCGGTGACCAGCCGGGCGAACTGGCCCGGCTCTTCACCGATGCCTCCCGCGCCGGCGTCAACGTCGAGGACGTACACCTGGAGCACTCGGCAGGCCGACCGACCGGTCGCGCTCAGCTCAGCGTCACCCGGGATCTTCGAGAGGTCTTGGTGACGACCCTCCAGAACCGCGGGTGGCGGCACCACTAAGGCGTGTCCGTCAGACCCGCTGCCGGTCGGTCGGCCGGACATGGCGAGGCCTCGTGTTCAGCCCGCAGAGGTGCTGCCCACCCGGGCCAGTAGTCCGGCCGGGCTCGGCCCCTCTTCTTGGTCACCCGAGCGGGCACTCCCGCGACCGCGGTGCTGGCAGGAACATCATGAGTGACCACCGCACCGGCAGCGATCGCTGCACCCGCGCCGAGGCCATCCCCTGCGTGATCACGGCGGCCGTCCCAATGGCCGTTGCGTGTCGGTGTCTTCAATCGGCGCATCGCGCCTGCCCAGGCCGTCCACCACTGCTACCGCTCCCACGCCGAAACGGACCTGGACGTAGTCACACTGAGCAGGGGGAACGCCGCCCACGCAGTGCCCGAAGGGACCGTCGACGCGTCCTTTCGTGCCCTGCCAGCAGACCAGGTCCCGGCCGGGATCAGCGCCGAACGACTCCTGGACGTACTCCTGGAGCTCCTGATCAGACCCGGCCACCCACGGGCCGACGCCTAAGCATCGTCGCGCTCGGCCCCAACTTCGGTGACGAGGCCCCGATGGACGCGCTGGCCGACTCCGCCTTGCCGGCCACCCTCATCGGCGCCGGAGACCGGTACCTATAGCCCCGGACCCCCGTCTACCCGCACCTACTGCTCTTCCGCAGCGGAGACCAGCACCCCGTACTGACCGGCCCGAATCCCTACCTTCGCTATTCGGTCTTGCTAGGTACTGGTAGTCAGTGTTACATTGTACCGGTACTCGCTGGCGCTGACTAGCTCGGGAAGGAGGTGTCGTATGGCCAGGTTGGAGACGGAGATGCTCAAGGGCACGTTGGAGGGCAT
>NZ_JBEXVD010000054.1:0-13237 GCF_040638655.1 Streptomyces sp. NPDC005963
CGAGCCGACGTGCTGTTCGCAATGCTCCGCGACGGCACCTTCTACGACCCCCAACCCACCCCCACAGGTTGACGAAACCCATAGGGGCACCCCCCGATCTCATCGAGAATTTCGGCTACCTGCGCCGCGCCATGATGCAACTGCGCACCAAGGAGGGCCAACCCTCCCTCAGCGAAATCCGAGGCGATTCTTTGTCAACATCTGTTCGGAGGGCCACGCCGAGACCGCGCGGACACCCCCTGGTCGGTGGTGGTTCACGCGGGACGAGTACGGCCGGTTTGGCGTGCCTGACGAGCCGACTGCGGCGCCGGGGCGGGACGCTCGTCGTTAAGCGGTTCTCAGCGGGGGTTCGAAGTGCGGACGGGGCGTTGACAGGGAGAGGGGCATCGGGAAAGGTCTGGAGACATGCAGCCACCGGGTGACCTGCGGGTCCGTCTTGTGGAGCGCCGCCACGTCGACCTGGTCCGTGTCGCGAGCGCCATCTGTCGCTGCGTCTGACGCGCCCCACAGTGCCCTGAGGCTTCGTCGGCCTTCCGGTCGATCCAGCGCGTTCCGGTTCGTCTCTCCCCGTACCTCGGTATCCCTTGTTGTGGTTCCCCGTCTCCGTGCGGTGTCACGCATCTCGCGGAGCTCGCACTCCTGCCCTGGAGCACCCCTGTGACCTCCTTCGACCCTTCTCTGTCGCGGCGTGCCTTCGGCGGTACCGCCGCCGGGGCCGTGGCGGCCCTCGGGCTGTCCGCCGCGGACGCTGCTGCCGACAGTGCCGGAAGCCTCCCCGCCGAGCGCCCGTTCCGCGCCGCCCGCGCGCCCGGTCGGGGTACGCGTCGACCCAACGTGCTGTTCATCCTGGCCGACGACCTGGGCTGGGCCGATCTGTCCTCCTACGGAGCTCCGGAGATCCGCACCCCGCACTTGGATCGGCTCGCCCGACAAGGCGTGCGGTTCACCGATGCGTACAGCGGCTCCGCAACCTGCTCGCCGACCCGGTTCAGCCTCTACACCGGCCGTTACCCGGGCCGTACGAAGGGCGGGCTCGCCGAACCGATCGCGGATCGGTCGGTGGGTCTCGATCCCACCCATCCCACCCTCGCCTCGCTGCTGCGTGGAGCCGGATACCAAACCGCACTGATCGGCAAGTGGCACTGCGGCTACCTGCCCGACTACAGTCCCACGCGCTCCGGTTGGGGGGAGTTCTTCGGCAACTTCGGCGGGGCGTTGGAGTACTACTCCAAGCTGGGCTCCGGCGGTGAGTACGACCTCTTCGAAGGCGACGCCGAGTACCGTGACCTGCGCTACTACACCCGCATTCTGACCGAACGGGCCGTCGAGTACGTGAGCCGCGACCATGGGCGAACCCCCTGGCTCCTCAACCTCAACTTCACCACCCCGCACTGGCCATGGATCGCCGACGGCGACGAGGAGACCAGTGCCGAGATCGTCCGCCGGATCAAGGCAGGCGACCGACGAGCACTGTGGCACCAGGACGGGGGCTCGCTCGCGAAGTACCGGCAGATGGTCGAGGACCTCGACCGCTCCGTCGGGAAGGTGCTCGCCGCGCTGAAGCGGTCCGGACAGGAGGAGGACACCCTGGTGTTCTTCGCCAGCGACAACGGCGGCGAACGCTTCTCGTACAACTGGCCACTCAGCGGCAACAAGGGGTCGCTCCAGGACGGCGGCATCAGGGTGCCATCGATTCTGCGCTGGCCCGCGCGGATCGAGGGCGGGCAGGTCAGCCGGGTCCCGGTGTACACCCCCGACTGGACGGCGACCCTGCTGGACGTGGGCGGGGCGCGGCCCCATCCGGCATACCCCCTCGACGGCGTCAGCCTCGTGGGCTATCTGCTGCACGGTGCCGAGGTGCCCCCGCGCGACCTCTTCTGGCGGGTCCGGGGGGAGCGGGCGCTGCGGCGGGGCGAGTGGAAGTACTACCGGGGGAAGGACGGCAGGGACCGCCTCTACCGCCTGTCGGAGGACATTCGCGAGCAGGCCGACAAGTCTTCCGTACGGCCCGAGCTGCTGACGGAGTTGAGAACCGCGTGGGAGCGGATCGACGGGGATCTGCTGCCGTACCCCTCGTGAGGAGGGGCCTCGGCGCGATGCGCCCCGGCCCTCACCGCTTTCGTCGCACGGTGAGGGCCGGGCCGGTGACAAGGGATCCGGGTGAGGTCGTCTTCTGGGGAACGTTGATTGATGCGTGTCGCAGTGCGGGGTGGTGGAAGGGGGCCGCAACGGGCTGCTGAAGTAGGACGGCCGCCGCGAGCCGGGACAACGCGACATCCCCGCGGAATGCGCAGCCCGCCGATCGGGCCGCCCCACCACAACGTCTCGGCAGTCACGACGGGCGTCCGCCAGCAGTCGACGGCGGGGGAGTCCGACCCTGGTTCTCAAGAGGTTGCGCTACCAGGTATCTTGCATTGCATGGAAGCTGGTGATTCGACTAAGCAGGCTCGGGCAGCCACCCAATTGCGCAAGGGTGTCCTGGAGTACTGCGTGCTCGCCTTGATGCGGGACCGCCCCCGCTACGGCGTGGAACTCCTCCATGCGCTGGAGGACTCCGGTGCCCTGGCGACCAGCAGGGGCACGGTCTATCCGCTGCTCTCCCGGCTCCGGCGCGACGACCTGGTCACCACCACCTGGCAGGAGTCCGCCTCCGGCCCGCCCCGTCGCTACTACGCGCTGACCGACAGCGGCCGAGCAGCGCTCGACGAGTTCACCCGCGTCTGGCCCGGGTTCCGCCATGCCGTCGACGTTTTCCTGACCACCCCGCACCCCTCCACCGGAGACCCCGTATGAAGACCTCTGCCAACCTTGCGCAGGACTACCTCTCCGCCGTCGAGCGCGAGGCATCCGCACTCCCCGCCGACCGTCGCCAGGAACTCCTCGCCGACCTCGCCGAACACATCGAGGTGACACGAGCCGAACGCCCCGACGCTGCGATCAGCGACATCCTCACGGAGCTGGGTGACCCCCGCACGATCGCCGAGACGGCGCTGTCCGAAGCCGGCAGCACGACAGCCGGAGCCTGGGCACCACGCGGCATCGGTGCGCCCGCCCGCCGCGGCAAGGTGCACCCCCTGGTCCCACTCCTGATGCTCACCCTGCCGTTCCTCGTCGCAGCGATCCTGCCCCAGGCCCCCGCCGCACAATTCTTCAGCACCGTATTCCGCATCATCGGTGCGGTACTGCTCTGCACCTCGGTGCACTGGACCGCCGTCCAGAAGGCGACGGGCGTTCTGCTCACCGCCGTCCTGCCGACGGTTGCCATCAGCATCTGGATCCTGTCCAGCAGCGCCCCCTCCGGTGGCACTCCAGCCCACCTGGCGAACCTGGCCACGATCGCCCTGCTGACTGGCACGGCAACATGGCTCTGGCGGATCCGCCGCGCCTGAGACGTGCGGAATTCGGGGCTGCTCTTCTCTGGCGTACCAAGGGGTGTCGGGGCGTGGCGGGCGGATCTCCCCCGGGGCCTTCTTCAGACGGGATCGATCGAACTCGCGCCTTTCGTGGTCGCTCGAATCCCGTCAGGTCCCATGGTGATTGCTGACAGGGTTCGACGATAGATACGGTCTGGTCCTCGGTCGGAAGGTGCCCTTCGGTGGCGAACCTTGACGAGGCTGGGATCGAGGACCCGGTTGTCTTCGAGGAGGCCCGGGTACCTCCAGTCGCCGCCACCCGTTCCAGCACCTGATGCTCCGTGACCTGCTGACGTACGCAACGGCCAGGCGACACCGTGCACACCTTGGAGATGTTCCGCCCCGGACACAAGACGAGCGTTGCCCATCGGGCCGCCGAAGAACTCCTGCCGACCGGCGGAACGGTCGCCGTGCTGGTGCTGTCCCTCGCGTTGCGGTCTCGGGTGAAAGGCCCGAGTCGGGCCGTGGCCAGTCCGGACGAGCGGGCCCGCGTACGTGGCTACCAGCAGCGCATCCGTGAACTCGTCCACGAAACTGGTCTGCCCCGCAAGTCTCCTCGGGAGCAGACCAGTTCTGTCCGCTCACCGGAGTAGGATCTGGAAACGGGTTCAATTGCCCTGGTTCGGGTGTCGCCAGACACACTGAACCATGCCGCAGGACCGTAGATGATGCCCGGCTGTTGGCCCGGCTCCAGGCGTCCGTTCGTCTCCTTTCCGTAGATCGCGAGAGTTCGGTTGTCACCGATGACGTAGAGGTACTCGGGGTCTTCACCGTCCTGGTACCTGAAGTCCTCGTTCTGGCTTCCGTCTCCAGATGTGGCTACTACAGATATGGACACACACCGTATCGTCGAGGTCGGACCGCCATATGAGCTTTCGCCCGCCGAGTGAAGGTCGGCAATCGGGCCGCCAGGCGCGGCCCATCTTCATTCGCTCACCGAATCGTCAGCACCAGCACCAGCACCAGCACCAGCGCCACGACACTGCTGGGCTGCTCCGGATCACAACCATCTCACTGCCACGTGGAAGGGACACCTTCCGGACGACCCCATCAGAACACCCCACCGAAAGGGAAACCGTCCCACATAGGCCACCCTCAACCCCACCGACCGCCAACCTCGCTGCCTCACCGAGAATCCTCACCAACCTGGCGAGGTAACTGACATATTGTCAAATGCCTACTCCGAAGATCGCCCGGAGGAATTTTTTGCCGGTGCCCTCTCTTCTCGGTGTAGTAGTGAAAAGCGCTGCGCGATACTCTCCCCATGGATTTGCACGAGCAGGCGCAATCCGCCGAGCGGACTGGTGAATGGGGTACAGCCATCTCGCTGGTGAGCGCTCGTGCCGCGTGCTCCTCCACAGACTTCTCCGCCCACGACAATCACCTGTGGCACATGGGTCTGCTTGTTCGCGCAGAGCGGTTCGGTCAACTCGCCAAACCGGCGCTCACAGACGTCCACTCCGGCCCGCCTAAGCCTGTGGATCTATGCCGCGTCCGGGCGAAGTGTCTGCAAAGAAGAGGCCCTTGGGGTTGCTGCCGCACCCTGGAGTCTGGCGTCACCTGATGGAGGGGGCGCGCCGAGTTGCTCCAGCAGTCCCTGGGTGTCCCAGTTGAGCCAGGCTTCGGCGATCTTCGCGTCCCTGAACCTCAGGGTGACCTGGCCAGACACTTCGAAGCTCCTGCCACTCGGGGGAAACCCCTGGTACTCGCCGATGTGGCGGCCTCGCACGGTGAACCGCGCACCCACCAGGCCGCCTTCGGCCACCATGCTGTGGGCTGTGTGCCTGAGTTCGAAAGCAGCGATCAGTTCGCGGTAGATCTGGGCGGCTTCGTCCAGCCCCACCGTCTCCTGCGGCATGGCCGGATCGTGCTCACGGTAGTCGGCGGTGCACAAATGGGCGTAGGCATACTCGCGATTGTGGTCTTCCGTTTCCTCCAGGAAGTGACGTGCCACGGCCTTGTTTCGAAGTTCCATACCGTACTCCTCCTGGGCCTCGCCGTACGAACCGCCAGAACCGATACCGTGGATCGGTCCGCCCCGAGCCGGTCTGTGACGAGTGGAGCTCCGTGGTAGGGACCGCTCACGTAGTCCACGCGCTCAGTTCGGCTCTCCCCAAAGTGGGGCAGCGCCCTGCTCTTCCACAATCACTCGATCAGGTATCTCTGCCCCGGCCATCGCCGCCCTGTACACAGGAATTCGGATGCTTCTGCCCTTCCTGGTGGACCATTGACAGAATGATCCAGTACCGGTGGCTTTCCGTCAGCAGGAACTAGAACCATGTGGTTTCTCGGTCTCAGGCCACAACGGCTCCACCCTACTGTCGGTGATCTATCCAAAGCTGAGCACGCCACGTTCCACGGCGGACGTTTTCTGTCGAGGCTCGGTGCAAGTACGGCTGAGCGTCTGCTCTGCTCCCAGGATGCTGACGCGGAGTCTTGCGAATTCGCCAACCGCCCCTCCCGACCAGTTTCGGTGATGCGGTCTACGAAATTGTGGCGGGTATCGCCAAGCCGGGCCTGCTGGGTGGGGTCGGACCTCAGAAGTGAGAAGTGGATGCAGGCTTTTTGGACTACGGGCTTCTTCGGATTCCGCTCCGCGCTAGTGAGGTAGCTGGCCGGCTGACGGCTGGCGTACGCGTGGCCCGCCGGTGTGCGGGATCTGTATGTAGCCTTCGGCCGACATGGGCAGTGCGTCGATGCAGGCCGTTGAACAGGCGTTGACCAGCAACGGCAGGACGTCAGCGCCCGACGTTCGCAGGGAGATCCAGACCTGTCGGAGGTCCACATCCTGGATGCCTTGGCTGCAGACGCTGCACGTGCGTATTGCCGTGGCACCCCATACACCAGGGTCGAGGTCTTCGAGGTCAACACTTTGGAGGTCGGCCGACGCGCCCGTCAGTGGCGGGAAGGGGGGCCGACGCTTGTAGTTGCCGTAGACAGCACGCGTGCTCACCGTACTGCGCCGCAGGTCGAGACACCGGGTGATCTCGTACGGGAACCAGTGCAAACGGTAGGAGGTGTACGGGGTGAACTCCTCAAGGCTCTTCATCGCGCCGATCTCCGGCGGGATACGCACCAGGTTGCTGCCGTACAGCACAAGGTGTTTCACCGAGGTGAGTTTGGTGATGGTTGGCGGGAGCGTGATGACCTGGCGCCGCTGTTCCGCTGTGAGCTCCACCAGCGGCTTGAAGACTTCCCGTCCGTCGGCTGCCGCCTCCTCAACCAGTTCGAGAAGGCGAATCCATCCTGGTGCGGTGGTGTCCTGACGTTCTGGATGGAAGCCGGTTGGTAGCTGCTTCCTGGTGCCGTGTTCGATACACCTGCAGAGATCGCGAGGCGAACTCTGGCCGCTGGGCCCGGTGGCGTTGGCCCAGCGGTTCGGGAACACCTGGGGATTCACTTCCTCACTCATCGGCTCACAGTAGCGTCACAGCTGGGGAGGCATGAGCCCGAGTTGGAGCATCGTGCTTGTCTGAGCTCTTGGGCAAGTCATCCTGCTGCCGCTGTCTGGGCGTCAGTCGGTTTTCGTCGGACAGGCTTGGTGAAGCGCGGAGCCGGAACTCACGATCGTCCGAGTGCCGAGGCTGACTGCACTACGGCTGGAAAAGCGTGGTTCGAGTTGGGCCAGTTAGTCTCCGGCGCCGGAGAGACTGACGTGGGGTCTTTGGACCTCGTCGAGCCACTCGTTCCGTTCGGATCGGCGATGTGGGTGACTAGGCTGTTGTGGAGCTCTCGAACCGGCCGCGGTGGGCTGGTTCGGGTCGGAGAGCGGCTGGCTTTGTCTGAACGAGGGTTAGGCACGGGGGGGCGGGTGTCAATCAGTGCTCGTGAGCGTCATGGTGGACGTGGTGTCGAGGAGCCCCGAATCAACTGGTGATGCGCCTTGTGGGCCTTGGGTGGGCGTGCGGGGGCGGGTTTCGTGCCGGCGATAGTGACAGTTCGGGATGGTCTGGGTTGAGGTTCATATGTGATGCGGCCTTATGGTGTGTGGCCAACGGGTGAGGGTTGCTTGGGCGGGCTTTGCGGGGCAATGGCTGGCTGCGAGTCCTCCGCAGGGGGACTTGCCAGGACTCCAGTGGGGCTTCCGTATCGTGGAGGGCCCGGTGCACCATCCACGAGGAATCCGACCGTTCTCGTACGCGTCGGCCGATCCCATCAGGGGCCGAAGCACCCCGCCGCCGGATTCCCGCGAGCTCGCGGTTGAGCGGTGCGCAACGGCAAGACGGGGAACTGAGGCTCTGTTGTACCGCAGGAGCGCTCCGGGCTGCACTGGTACTCCTCGTTCTCGGCTGCCGCATGGGGCTCCTACGCGTGCAGCACGTCAAAAGAGGCGAAGCCAACCGGGTGTACGTATCGCTTCAGCGCCGCCGTCAAGGATCGGCGCCGGGCGCGGCTTGGCGCACCCCGATCTGGTCGAGAGGCTGACCGACTCCACCTGGCTGTCGGATTTTGGGTGTGGGTGTGTTGAGATGGCGGTGTGCCGTCTACGGGGTATGTGGCGCCAGGTAGATGGAGGTGAACACGGCGACCTTGGCGCGTGGGGCCTTGGGATGGAAGGGTTTGTTGATGTAGTCGACGGCACCGGCCGCGTTCCCGCGGGTGGTGTGTGTGGACGGCACCACGCCCGTGTCAGCGGTGATCACGAGCTGGACACGGTCCCGTAGGCGCCGAGTTTGTACAGTAGCGGCGTCACATGGGCCTTGACGGTGGTGCGGCCGATGAGCGGCTCGGCCGCGGTCTCGTTGTTGGACTGGCGGTGCTCGAAGCGTGGCAGTGCCTCGTGTTCCGGCCCGGTGGTGCCGTCGAGTTGGTGCGGTGGGGCAGTGACCGTGGGACGGTCCAAATAGGTTTTCGATCAGGCGGCGGGTGACGCTTGGTGTGGTGAGGGCGTCGCCGGGCCACGACGCGGGTTGCGGTGAGGATGTCGTCCAGCGCTATGTCCTTTGGCCAGGAACTCGCTGGCCCCGGGCCCAGAGTGCGACGTCGGCGTTGTCGTTGTCGAAGGGGGAGCGTGAGCCCTGCCGGCCAGGCCCCTGGCAAGTGCTGTTACTGGCCCTGGACCAGTACAGCAGCATCGACGTCACCGCCGCCCCGACACCATCGGGACCGTACTACTTTCCGGCCCACTTCCCGCTCGTGGCAATCGACTTCAGCTGCTGCACGGTCAACGCGGGTGTCTGTCGTGTGGCCTTTGAGTTTTGAGACCCGGAGTTGAACGCGGACACCACAACCCGGAGGCCATCCTTACGGATGGTGTCGGCGGTCCACATCACCACGCCCGCGCCGCCCTTCTCGCCCGGGCCCTGACGTGTCACGACCTTGGTCCCATCCGGCAGCACTTCCGCCCCGGCCCCGAACAGTTCCTCTTCCACGTCCGACATCGTCGGCTGCACGTTGATCTGCACCAGGCTCGCGCCCTTGCCGTCATTCACGACGACGTACGCGTGTCCGTCGTCACCGCGCCCGGAGACGACCTTCGCGGACACGGGCAGCAGCAACTTGAGCTTTCTCAATATCGCCTGGCCGTTCTGCCCCTGCGCCGGCGGTTGCGGTACCGGCTCCGAGGCTGCCTTTTCCAGGGCGTTCATCACGGGCCGCCACGTGTCCGAGGTGACGAGTCCTTTCAACTGTCCAACAGTGAGCGGGGGCTCGGCCCGTGACACGGCAGCACCTTTCTGCGCGGGCGCGTTCCACTCGCTTGCATCGACCGTGTATCCGTCGGAGGTCACGAGATAGGCGTGCCACCATTTGGTGTTCACGCGCCTGTCAGGGTATTCGTACCCGCGCAACACCAATAGGCGCGAACCGTTGGCAAGCGTCTCATTGCGGCAGGAGTCGTACGGCACGAAGGTCTTGTCGGGGCATTCGAGCTGTTGTTTCGCCATCGTGCCGGCCGGGTCGATGGCGCCGATGCTCACGCTGATCGCGCCTTTGCCCTTGCCATCGTCGAAGACGAGGTGCGCCGATGGCCCGGACCGGTCGGACGTACCGCGCCCTGCCCGCCCGCTGATCTTCCCCTCCGGCAGCAGCTCCTCCAACCTCTTGATCACCTGCTGCGCCGAGAGCTGCGGCCCTTGGCCGGGCGACGACTTTGTCGAAGGGCCCATCTTCTGCACCTCCTGCTGCGCGCCCACGCCAGCCCCGCCGTGCTCCGCCCCGCCGCCGAATGTCCCTGTGGTGTATGACGCTCCGAACCCCACGACTGCGAGCGCCGTGACACTGCCGGTCACGGCCGCGGCCCGCCTGCGCCGCAACCCCCGCCGCCCGCGTACGACGCCGCCATCGACCAGCGGGCGCCCCTCGGCGGAGAAGACCTCCCCAGTGCGGCGTAGCGCGTTACCGAGTCCGTCTTCGAACGAGTCCAGGTCCTCCTGCGTTCCAGACATGCCAAACCACCCTTCTTCTCGTCATAGTCAGTTGAACTGATCAGTGCGCGGCGAACTCTGCAATAGTGCCGCCCAGTTGAGCTCTCAGCCGGGCGAGTGCACGGGTGCTGCGGGTGCGTACGGCTGCGGAGCTGACGTTGAGGACGTCCGCAGTCTCAGTGACGGACCGGTCCTCCCAGTACCGCAGTACGACCACCGCCCGGTCCTTCGGCGGCAGTGTCCGTAACGCGTCCAGGAGCATGAGCCGCAGCGAGGCGTCACCCTGCGCGACCGTCTCCGAGACCTCGGGAATCTCGTCGCTCGGCCGCTCTCCCGACGAACGCCGTCGCTGGTGCGTCAGAAAGACGCGCACAAGAACGGTCTGCGCGTACGCCGCCGGATTGCCGAGCTTCGACGGCCTGCCCCACACCACATACATTCGCCCCAGCGTCTCCTGCACCAGATCCTCGGCAAGATGAGTATCGCCGCTGGTCAACAAGCATGCCGAACGAAAGAGATGCCCCATGCGGGCTGCCGCGAACTCCCGGAAGGCGCTCTCCTGAGACCGTCTCATCCCCCGCCCTCCCTCTAGCCTCGTCGCCTACACCCTTTAGATGCGGCGGGGACGGCGTGATGTTTCACCCGAGTTGCTTTCTCTCTCCGTGAGCTCATCCGCGAGTGGCTTCCGCAGCCCCCGACCACCGAGGTGCCGGTCTGCCCCAGCGCTCAGGCCGCGTTCGAGACCTGCAGAGTCCTCACGGCCCCGCCTGCAACATCGCCCGCCCCGCACACTGCGCACACTGTGGCGGGAGCGGCGAGGCCCGCCCGCTATGGGCTGCTGAAGGCGGGTAACCCCAAGGCGGGCCTGGGCAGCCACCGAGCGGTGGTTATACAGCGGCAACTGGTCAACAGGTGAAGACGAAAAGCAAGGGAGGTAGGGGAAAGCAAAAGCAATACAGAGGAGGCGACCACCAACGGGACAGCGGCTTCCGTCCTCGGAGGCAGCGAAGATCAACGCTGCGACGATGTGAGAGAGCAAGAGGCGATCGATTCCATCACCAGCGTGATCGAACTGCGTAGGGGACGTAACTTCGCTGGCAGCGAACGGAGTTGAATAAAGGGCAGATCTGGCGGTTGAGTGTGCGGGATATCTCGCCGATGCGACCACGCCGACGGTGGCCACCACCGCCGCGCACCGACATCTCAATTTCCCCACCACCCTGACCTCATTGGGAACCGGCCTGGCCCGCGCCTCGTACTGGACAGCCGACCGCCCCGTGACCCTGTCCCGGCCCTGGCTGAGACGGCGCGGGCTTGAGCCCTGGGTGTCGGGGCATCGGCACGCACCACTGAACCCGCCCGGTGCCGGGTGCGCATACGGGAGGGCATGGAGAGCGCGCCCGTCGTTGTGTACCGGCCGTCGCCGTCGGGCGGCTGACGGGTGAGCGTTCACCGGCATGGCCAGAACGAGCTCCTGGGGAGCGTTCTCCGATCGCGACCTGAAGGTTTTCCTGGAAGCGGCGGGCATCACCAACCCGGAGATGCACCTGGACGATTCGACTTGGGCGGAGTGGCGCCGCACCGGTGCGGCGCCACTGGACCACCGCTTGACACCACCCCGCCCCGCACGACCCACGAGTCTGCTCCCGCCTTACGGGCGTAGGCCCGGGCAACGGCCGGGTGGCGGGTTGGTACACGTACCCCTAGGACGCGTTACGGGTCCGGTGGCAGGCTGTTGAAGGCTCGGGCCTGGGAGGTTGTGGAGGGTTGCGACGGCACGGTGACACAGGTGATGTACCGCCTGGCGGCCGGGGGTGTACTACCGCATCCAGGGCCGGCGGTCCGGGCTGTCCACGACCGAGTGCGAGAAGCGGTGACCCGAGAAGGCTCCGTTGCACGCGCCGTCACGGTTTCGACCGCGCCTCGTTGCAGTGGGAGGGTGAGGTCCTCGCCCCTGCCGAACTCCGACGCCTAGTACTCCAGTCAGAAATCGTTGCCTGAGCTGGTTCTTCTTCGGTAGTGGCAGCGGCGGGCTATGGCTTGGTGTCGTCTGCGCCAAAGGGACCAGTTCAGGGCATGTGCAACGGGTCCGAGGCGGGGTGTGGGGCGGGGCAGGAGAACGTTCAGGAGTCGGCGGACTTCTGCCACGGTGAAGCGGATGGTGCTGGTGGGGTCGTTTCTGCGGCCCCCCTTTCGGTAGTTTGGACTGCGACGGCGGCCAGGAACGCGTGGGCGAGCATGGCCAGGGTGATGTGCCGGTACCAGCCTGGATAGCGGCGGACTTCGTACTGGTCGAGGCCGCATTCGTTCTTCGCTGCCTGGAAGGCTTCCTCGATCGCCCAGCGCGCCCCGGCGATCCGGACTAGTTCGGCGACGAGGGTACCGTTCGGTGCATAGGCGAGGTAGTAGGCGATCTCATCCGGCCGGGCCGGGCTGCGGCGGGCCAGCACCCACCGCTGATGAGTGGGCCGGTCACCGTCGAAGACATCGATCACCGGGAGACGGGCGGCTGCCCAGTCGTAAGTACGCGGGCCTTTGGCACCGTCGCCGCAGGAACGTCGTTCCCACGCCTCGTCGGGAGCGTCGGCGATGGCCTGGTCGATACGGCCGAAGGGAGCATGCAGTTGTGGGACTTCGGCACGGCCAGGACGTAGCCGACACTGGCTTCCTCCAGGGTGCGGCGCATGCGCCATTCCTGTCCGTAGGCGCAGTCGCCCGTCACCCAGGCGATCGGGAGAGGCGAAGCAAGAGCCCGCAGGATCATCGCGCGGGCTAGTTCCCCCTTGGTCGCGAAGCCACGACTGTCAGGGACTTTCGCCGCCCGGCACCGGTCCGCCTCCGCGGTCCAGGACTTGGGCAGGTAGAGCTCCCGGTCCGCCAGAGCCCTTCCCCTTGAGGAGGCATACGCGACGAAGACCCCGATCTGGCAGTTCTCGGTGCGGCCGGCCGTGCCCGAGTATTGCCGCTGCACGCCGGCAGAGGTTGTGCCCTTCTTCAGGAAGCCGGTGTCGTCGACGACCAGAACCCCGTCCGGGGTGCCGAGCCGCTCGGCAACGTACTGCTGCAGGTCGTCCCTGACCGCGTCAGCGTCCCAGGAGGCACCATTCAGTAGATGCTGGAAGCCGGCCGGTCCGCGGTGACCCGCGTACTCGGCCAACTGCCAGCCGTTCTTCCGTTCCACCGGAGCCAGCAGACCACGCACGTAGTCCCGCATCCGCCACCGCAGATCCACGCGCGAGAACCGGCCCGCCACACGGGCGAAAGCCGACTCCAACTCCCCAGCCCATAGCCCCGCTTCGTCCATCCCCACCATGCCCGGGACAACGAGGCCGACCAGCTCAGGCAACGATTTCTGACTGGAGTACTAGGCAGTGTCTGATGGCTCTTTGATGAGGTCGCGTAGCCAGATCACGATGGCTGCTGTGGCCAGGGTGCCGTTGAAGATGTAGTCGCGTTTGT
>NZ_JBEXVD010000055.1:0-12949 GCF_040638655.1 Streptomyces sp. NPDC005963
TCATACGGCCAGTCCTGCGGTTCGGTGAGGAGTTCCACCGCTCCGGTGGTCCAGTCGACCTGCGTCGACGGAGCGTCCACATGAAGCGTCCGCGGCAACCGCCCGTGCTCCAACGCCTTGACCATCTTGATGATCCCGGCCACTCCAGCAGCAGCCTGCGTGTGGCCGATGTTCGACTTCAGGGACCCCAGCCACAGCGGCCGGTCCGCTGTCTTGCCCCGCCCGTAGGTGTTCAGCAGCGCCTGCGCCTCAATCGGATCGCCGAGTCGCGTGCCCGTGCCATGGGCCTCGACAGTGTCGACGTCCTGCGGCGTGAGGCGGGCATTGGCCAGAGCCTGCCGGATCACCCGCTCCTGTGATGGCCCGTTCGGCGCGGTAAGCCCATTGGACGCACCGTCCTGGTTGACGGCCGAACCCCGCACCACCGCGAGGACTCGGTGGCCGTTGCGTTGGGCGTCGGAGAGCCGCTCCAAGAGCAGCATCCCCACGCCCTCGCCCCAGCCGGTGCCGTCCGCGGCGTCAGCGAACGCTTTGCAGCGGCCGTCCGCGGCCAGACCACGCTGCCGTGAGAACTCAACGAACACACTGGGTGTCGCCATCACGGCCACACCGCCGGCGAGTGCCAGGTCGCATTCGCCCTGGCGCAGGGATTGTGCGGCGAGGTGCAGAGCCACCAGCGAGGACGAGCAGGCAGTGTCCACCGTCACCGCAGGACCCTCAAGCCCGAACGTGTACGACACACGACCCGACGCCACACTGCCCGCGCCGCCGGTGCCGATGTAGCCTTCCACGCCTTCGGGTAGTTCTGCGGTCCGTGAGCCGTAGTCATGGAACATCACCCCCGCGAACACACCGGTGCGACTTCCCTTCACCGACTCCGGAACGATGCCCGCGTGTTCGATGGCTTCCCAGGAGGTCTCCAGCAGCAGTCGCTGCTGCGGGTCCATTGCGATGGCCTCGCGGGGCGAGATTCCGAAGAACCCCGCGTCGAAGCCGCCGGCGTCGTAGAGGAATCCGCCCTGGCGGGTGTAGCTGGTGTTCGGCGTCTCGGGATCGGGGTCGTAGAGCGCGTCGAGATCCCACCCTCGGTCGGTCGGGAAGTCCCCCAGGACGTCACGGCCCTCGGCGACCAGCTGCCATAGATCGTCGGGGGAGGAGACACCGCCCGGATAGCGGCAGGCCATTCCGACGACGGCGATGGGCTCGTCGGCGGGGTGTGCCCCGGCGTGACCGGAGGGTGAGGAGTACGAGGTGTCCTCGACCGAGCGCGGGGCACCCGTCAGTACGCGGTTTAGCTCGTCCGCGAGTAGGGCGGGGGTCGGGTGATCGAACGCTGCCGTGACGGGCAGGCGGACACCGGTCACCGTGGTCAGTCTGCCGTGCAGGGCCACCGCCGTCCTGGAGTCGAGACCGAGAGCCTTGAAGGCCAGCGCGGTGTCGAGTGAGTCCGGGTTCTCCCATCCGATGACGGCTGCCGTTTCGGCACGGACCAGTTCCCTGACCATCTCCCGCTGTTCCGCCGGGTCGGCATCCGCGAAACGGGCCAACAGCTCCTGGGCCGTCCCCTTGGCCGGAGGGGCGGAGAGCAGATCGAGCGGGTTCACGGGTGCACCGAGGTAACGAGTGGGTTCCCCGGGGCGGACGGCCACGGCCAGCGGACGCTGCCCGCGAAGCGCGGTGTCCAACTGGTCCAGGCTCGTCCGGGTGACGAGTTCGGCGTCCTCGGAGTCCCCCCAGGTGAGGGCGAGACCCGTGATCCCCTGCGCCTGGCGGTGCTGGGCGAGTACGTCGAGGAAGGCGCCGGCCGCGATGTTTCGGGGTCCGGGGGTGTCGTCGGCGCCGGTCGCTGTCGAGGAGAGGAGGACGAAGGCGGACAGCGGTAGTGTCCGCGTCAGGACGTGGAGGTTGAGCACGCCGTCCACGCGTCCGTCCATCAGGTGGGCGGCATGGAAGACACCGGCCAGTGGCGCATCGTCAGGGATCGAGCCGATCAGCCCGGCCAGGGCCTCGGGGTCGGTGGCCGATGTGGCGGAGACGGTGACGGTCGCTCCCCGTACGGCCATCTCGGCGGTGAGGGAATCGTCCGCTGGGTCGGTGGCTCCAGCGTCGGCGAGCAGCACCCGCCGGGCGCCGTACGCACCGACGAGATGACGGGCGAGCGCCCCTCCCCGTCCGTTGGCCGGCCCCACGATGAGCACGGTTCCCCGGGCGAGTGCTGCAGGGAGACCCGAAGGATCCCCGCCCGAGCTGCTTGCCGAACCTTCGGCAGCCCCACCTGTCGGTGCATCGGCTCGTGCATCGACCGGCCCGCCCTGCGGTGCGGCCGGCCCGTCTGTCGTTGCATCAGTTGACACGGGCAGCAGCCGGGGAGCCCGGAACACTCCGTCCCGTACCGCGATCTGCGACTCCCCGGAGGCGGCGAAAGCGGCGAGCAGTTCGGGAGTGGGCTGGCCTTCGTCGAGGTCGATCAGACCGAACCGCTCCGGCTGATCGGCCATCGCGGCCCTTACCACTCCCCAGACCAGGGCCGGGACAAGGCCCGACACATCTTCGCCCGGTCCGGAGAACACGGCCTTGCGGGTGGCGAAGACCAGGCGACCGGAGGCGAACCGGGGGTCGGCCAGCCATGACTCCGTGAGCCCGGCGACCCACTCGGCAGCCTGGGCGACCGCGCCGCCGAAGTCTCCACCGCCGATGCCGTCCCACAAGCACGGTACAAGGACGATGTCTGGTACCGCGGTCTCGGCTGTCGTGTCGAGCGAAGCGCGCAGCGCGTCGAGATCGGCGTGGAGCGGTACGCCGTCCGCCCCGAGTCCCATCTCGTCGTCGCCGAGAACCGCCAGGTGCGGGGCGCGCACGGTCTCGAGTGTTTCGGTCGACCTGCCGTCGGTGCCGGGGATGTCGCGCCAGCCCACGCCCAGGAGGGCTTCGTACTGTGTGGCCCGGGTACCGAGCAGGCGGGCGGGCTGGTCGCGCAGCGCGTGGCGCATGACCTTGCCCGAGCCGGTACGGGGTATCGACGTGACGAGGTAGACGCGCTCCGGCACCTTGAAGTGGGCCAGCTTGTCGCGGCAGGCGGCGAGGATCCGACCGGCGTCTACGGCGGTTTCCGGAGTGCCGGGGGCGGCTGCCACCACATAGGCGACCGGCACCTCGCCCAGTACCTCGTCGGGTTCACCGGCCACTGCGACATCCGCGTTGTCCGTCGCCTGGCGGACGATGTCCTCGATCTCGGCCGGGTGGATGTTCTCCCCGGCCCGAATGATCAGATCCTTCAACCGGCCGGTGATGGTGAGGCAGCCGTTGTCGTCCTGGCGCGCGAGGTCGCCGGTCCGGTACCAGCCGTCCCGTACCGCAGCCGCTGTCACCTCGGGCAGTCGGTGGTATCCCGCCATGAGGCTGGGACCACTCACCCAGACCTCACCCTCGGCGCCGGCGGGGGCGTTCTGACCGGTCTCGGGATCGATCAGCCGGACCGAGAGGCCGGGTACCGGCTTGCCGCACGAACCCGCCGGAAGGGGCTCACCCGGGGCGGCCATGGTGATGGCGCCACACGTCTCCGTACTGCCGTAGCTGTTGACCAGGGGCAGATCGAAGGTGCGTTCCACGTCCTCGACGAGATCGGCGGAGGCGACCGCTCCTGTGCACAGGCCCACGCGGAGCGAACCGGCGTCGAACGCCCCGGCCTCGCGCAGCAGATAGTGGTACATCGTCGGGACGCCGACGAGCATGGTGTGCGGACGGGCGCGGAGTGCGGCTAGGACCTCTTCTGCGGAGAAGCCGCTCATGATGTGCGCGGTGGCACCCGTGGCGGTCACACCGAGGACGCACAGGATGTGCGCAAGGCTGTGGTGCAGCGGCAGCGGCCAGAGCACCTCGTCATCGGCGGACAGACCGAGCACGGGAGCGTAGCAGGCGGCCACCGACCACAGGCAGCTCCGTTGTGTGGAGAGCACACCCTTGGGGCTGCCGGTGGTGCCGGAGGTGTAGAGCTGCCATGCGGTGTCGTCGAGGCCCAGACTGTCCGGGGCGGGTGTGGACGGCTCCACGGTGGCCCAGGACTCGAACAGCACAGTTGTCACAGGGCCGTTCGCGCTGCCGTCGACGCCCGGCGCCGCGGTGTCGACCGAGCCGGTGACGACGAGGGTGACCGCGGTTCCCAGCCCGGCCGTCACCCGGCGCACCTGGTCCAGACGTGCCCGGTCGGTGATGACCACCCGGGCGCCCGAGTCCTGAAGCAGATGGCACAGTTCGGCGTCTGACGACTGGGGATTGACCGGTACGCCGACCGCGGCGGCCCGGGTGATCGCGAGATAGCTCTCCACGACCTCGACACTGTTGCCGAGGACGATCGCCGCCCGGTCACCGACGCCGAGGGCTTCCCCGGCCAGATGGCCCGCGAGCCGCCGTGTGCGGGCATCGAGGTCCCGGTAGGTAACGGCGCGGTCGGCATCCCGAAAGGCGACCTTGGCGCCATGCCGGTCGGCCTGAGCCGCCAGCAGCTCGGGCAGCGGTCGGATCAGCTCGGAACGCAACATGTCACCGTCTCCATCATGTCCGTCATCGGTTTACGAGGTGTGGCAGAAAGCAGAAAGCAGAAAGCAAGAGCGCAGAAGGCAAGAGCGCAGGAAGTAGCGGGTGGAATCGGGCGGTCCCATGCCGGGGAGATCGCAGGACGCGCATATGTCGCGGGAGAGAAGAGGAAAGGAGGTGCAGGAGGGCGGGAACGGCTTCGGTACGCGCTGTGCACCGGGCGTCCCCGCCTCCCGGATGTCAGACCCTCGGTCCGGCTCCGCCGGAAGCCACCGGCTCCGCGCGGTGGTTGTTGAGGTAGTTGCTGCTGCCCTTGATGTTGGCGTGGGTCAGCTTGTTCATCGGGATGGCCCGGCGGACGATCCGCAGCATGAGCAGCATGTTGTTGCTGCGGCTCATCCAGCCGGCGCTGCTGCTGACCCGCCGCACCCTGCCGACCCTGGCCGTCTCGTAGGCGCGGAGCGCGCCCGCAGGATCGGCCTTCCCCGCCACGATCGCCTGAGTGAGTACCCAGGCGTCTTCCAACGCCTGGTTCGCCCCCATTCCGGCCCTCGGCGGAATGGCGTGCGCCGCGTCGCCCATGAGTGTCATCGGGCCCCGGCCCCACCAGCGCGGCACCTTGTGCAGTGCGTGCGGGAACACATGGACATCATCCTCGGTGAGTGTGTCCAGTAGACCGGCAACCGCCGGCTCCCACCCGGAGAACCACTTCCGCAATTGGGGAAGTTGAGGTCCGTCAACGTTTCCCGCGTTGGTGCCGTTGGGCTTCCACGGCCCCTCGAAAGCCCAGTGCAGCAGGCCGTCGCCGACCGGGTGCACGGCGCAGATGCCGATGCTTCCGAAGTAGGTCCGTACGGTGTTGCCGTCCGTGAGGTCCGACGGTACGGAAGAGATGCCGTGCCAGGTGGCCACACCGGTGAACGCGGCCCCAAGATCGGGGTGGAGCGTCTCCCGGACGGCGGACCGGTAGCCGTCGGCCCCGATCAGTATGTCGGTGTGAACCTCGGATCCGTCCGAGAAGGAGGCGACCGCCCCGCCCGCGGCGGTCCGCACCCCGATGCACTGGCTGCCGAACCGTATGGTGCCCTCGGGCAGTTCGGCCGCGAGCCGTTCCACCACACCGCCCCGGGGGACCAGCAGGGTTTCATGCCCGTACCGCTCGCTGATCGTCTTCATGTCGGTCCACACCAGCAGTGAGCCGTTGTACGACAGCAGCTCACCGCGGTGCATGGCACGACCGAAGCCCACGGTCTCGATGCCCAGTTCGGCGAGGATTCCGGTGGAGCCCGGCCAGAGGATCACACCGTTGCCCTCGGTCCGCAACCGGTCGCCACGTTCGTACACTTCGACCTGGTGTCCTGCCCGGATCAGCCCCAGGGCGGCGGCGAGTCCGCCGATACCGGCGCCGATGATGACCGTCTTCATGATGCGCTCCTTGGTGTGCGGCCCTGCAGCCAGCTGTCGACGGCGTCGGCCGTGTCCTGTGAGTGGTCCTCCAGGACGGTGAAGTGGTTGCCGGGCACGGCCACGGTGTCGTGGGAGAACTGCCAACTGGCGCCCCAGTCCCCGTGCTCGGCGGCGAGTGTGGCCAGCTCTTCCGAGAACGGATCGGCGGCCCGCAACAGCAGTGTCGGGGTGCTCACTCCGGACGGTGCCCAGTCGGTGAAGATCATGTCGTAGCCGCCGGTCGCGGCCAGTCGTGTTTCGTTGTTGAGGACGAGTGCGTTCTCCCGGCCCGAGGTTGCCCTGGTCATGGCCGTCCGCACCCAGTCCCGCGCCACGAGCGTGTCGGGGGAGTAGCTGTCCACCAGCACCAGCCCGGCCGGTGTCCGGCCCGCTGCCTCCAGCCGCTCCGTGAGCGCGTGGGCGACCCATCCGGCGGCGGACCTGCCCAGGAGTACGAAGGGGGTGTCCGGCGCCTCCGCGAAGAGGCGGGTGAGCGCTTCCGCGTGGGCGGCGGCCAGGGCCTCGACGCTCCCGGGCAGTGACTCCCCGTCCAAGAATCCGGGCTCGGGCAGGGCCCATACGTCCCGAGTGGAGCCGAGGGCCGCCGCGAACCGGGCGTACTCGTGCGGCCCGGATGCCGGACTGAAGGACGGCAGACACACCAGCACCGGCTGTCCCTCCCCGGTCGCCAGCCGGAGAGCACGCGGCGCATGGTCCGCCGCATCCACCGTGCCGAAGGCCGGCCGCAGCGCCGCAACCGCCTTGAGGAGCTCCGTCGCCGCCTCGTACCGTCCTGCGTCGTTGGCCGCCCAGTACAGGTCGGCGATGCTTCCGCCGCTCGGTGAGCCGCCCTGCCCGGTGTTCCGCGCTGCGTCCCGCGCAGTGTCATCGGAGTCGAGCCACGACAACAGCCGGGTGGCGATGCCCGTGCAGGTGGGGTGGTCATAGAGCAGTGTTGCGGGCAGTTCGAGGCCGGTGGCCGACGACAGATGGTTGCGCAGCTCGATTGCGGTGAGCGAGTCGAAGCCCAACTCCAGCAGCTCCCGGCCCTCCTCGACGGCGTCCAAAGAGGTGTGCCCGAGGACTCCGGCGGCGCAGGAGCGTACGAAGTCCAGCACGGCAGCAGGCCGTTCCTCAACCGGGAGGTCGCGCACCTGATCCCGCAGCACCGGCCCCAGGGCGTCCCGTACGGGTACGCCGCTGTCGCCGCCCATGCCCGGAAGCAGACCCGAACCGGGCCCGGTGCCCGGCTCCAGCCAGTACCGCTGCCGCTCGAACGCATAGGTCGGCAGTGTCGCCGCCCGAGCCGAAGGCAGCACCTCGTCCCACTCCACCGCCCCGTGCCAGGCATGGATCTGACCCACGGCCGAGACCAGGGCCGACGCTTCGTCCCGCGTACGACGCAGTACGGGAATGAAACCGCACCGCGCCGTACGGGCCTCCTCTCCCGTGACGCACTCCTGCGCCATCGTGGTCAGGACCGCGTCGGGACCCACCTCCACGTAACGGCGTACGCCTGCACGGTGCAGCCGGCGGACACCGTCGAAGAAGCGGACGGCCTCCCGGGCGTGACGGACCCAGTACCCGGCGGAGCACATCTCATCGGGTCCCACCAACTCCCCGGTCAGGTTCGACACGATCGGTACGGTCGGCGAGTGGAAGGTCAGCCCCTCCGCCACCTGCCGGAACGCATCGAGCATTCCGTCCATGTGCGCCGAATGGAATGCGTGGCTCACCTTCAATCGGGCGGTCTTCCAACCCTGGGCGCGGGCTGCCTCCGCGATGCGCAGGACGGCGTCCTCGTCACCGGAGACCACCGTGGAGGCCGGGCCGTTGACCGCGGCGATCCCTACGGTCCCGGGGACTCCGACAGCTTCTCGACCTCCGCTGTTTCCGGTGGTTCCCGTGGCCTCGGGGTGGTCGCCGACGTCGCGGACGGCGTCCGTTTGGATCAGCTTGGCCACATCCTCCTCCGCAGCCCGCACGGACAGCATCGCACCACCGGATGGCAATGCCTCCATCAGCCGTCCCCGCGCAGCCACCAGTGCACATGCGTCCGCCAGCGACAGGACCCCGGCGACATGCGCGGCCACCAACTCGCCCACGGAGTGCCCGATCAGGAAGTCCGGACGGACACCCCACGCCTCCAACTGCCGGTGAAGAGCCACCTCGATGGCGAACAGCGCGGGCTGTGTCCACACGGTCCGGTCCAACAGCCCCGTCGTACCGGAGTCGGGGTCGGACTCGCCGAGACCCAGCACCTCGCGCAGGGGCAGGTCGAGATGGCCACCGAAGTGCTCGCACACCTCGTCCAACGCCGAGCTGAACACCGGGAACCGGCCGTACAGAGCCCGGCCCATTCCCACGCGCTGACTGCCCTGACCGGTGAAGAGGAAAGCCGTACGCCCCTGGGACGGACCGGACTGAACGGCCGTCACCGCTCCGCTGTACCGGCCTTCCGCCACCTGCACACAGGCAGCGAGCAACTCCTCTCGGTCCGCGCCGGTGAGCACCGCCGTACGGTCCAGACGGGCACGGGTCCGTACGAGGGCGTACGCGACGTCCTCCGCGGCGAGTCCGGGCCGGTCCGCCACATGGTCGTGCAGCCGCAGCGCTTGGGAGCGCAGACCGGTCTCCGTGGCGGCGGACATCACCCAGGGGATCGCGGCCGGGGTGGGCGGTGCAGCCGTTGCCCCTGGGGCCGTCTCCTGGGTGTACGGGATCGCTTCAGTGGTTTCCGGGGCTTGTTCGAGGATGACGTGGGCGTTGGTGCCGGAGATTCCGAAAGAGGAAATCCCGGCGCGGCGCGGCCGGTCGGTGTTGTGCGGCCACTCACGGGACTCGGTGAGGAGTTCCACCGCTCCGGTGGTCCAGTCGACCTGGGTGGACGGGGTGTCCACATGAAGCGTCCGCGGAAGCCGTTCGTGCTCCAGGGCTTTGACCATCTTGATGATCCCGGCGACTCCGGCGGCGGCTTGGGTGTGGCCGATGTTTGATTTGACCGATCCGAGGTGGAGGGGTCGGTCGGTGGGGCGGTCCTGCCCGTAGGTATTCAGCAGCGCCTGCGCCTCGATCGGGTCGCCGAGTCGGGTGCCGGTGCCATGGGCTTCGACGGTGTCGATGTCCTGCGGTGTGAGGCGGGCGTTGGCGAGGGCTTGGCGGATGACGCGTTCTTGTGACGGCCCGTTGGGTGCGGTGAGTCCGTTGGATGCGCCGTCCTGGTTGACGGCGGAGCCCCGTATGACCGCGAGGACGCGGTGGCCGTTGCGTTGGGCGTCGGAGAGCCGCTCCAGGAGCAGCATCCCCACCCCCTCTGCGAACCCGGCACCGTTAGCGGCGTCGGCGAACGCCTTGCACCGACCGTCCTCCGCAAGCCCGCGCTGCCGTGAGAACTCCACGAACAGATTCGGTGTCGCCATGATGGTGGCGCCGCCGGCGAGTGCCAGGTCGCATTCGCCCTGGCGAAGGGATTGGGCGGCGAGGTGCAGTGCCACCAGCGAGGACGAGCAGGCAGTATCGACGGTGACCGCAGGGCCCTCAAGGCCGAAGGTGTACGACAGTCGGCCCGACGCCACACTTGCCGCACTGCCGATACCGAGGTACCCCTCCACCTCCTCCGGGGCACCGGACCCCAGGGAGATGTAGTCGGCCCCGCTCGCCCCGATGAACACACCGGTCCGGCTGCCCTTCAGAGCCCCGGGGTCGATGGCGGCGTGCTCCATCGCCTCCCAGGAGGTCTCCAGGAGCAACCGCTGCTGCGGATCCATAGCGATCGCCTCACGGGGCGAGATCCCGAACAGCCCCGGGTCGAACTCCGCGGCGTCGGCCAGGAACCCACCACGGCGGGTGTACGACCTGCCACGGCGCCCGGGATCCGGATCGTAGATCGTCTCGATGTCCCAGCCCCGGTCCACGGGGAAGTCGGAGGTTCCGTCGCGGCCCTCAGCGATGAGCGTCCACAGATCGTCTGCCGACCGGACATCGCCAGGGAACCGGCAGCTCACCGCGGTGATGGCGATCGGCTCGTCGGTACCCGAGCCGGCCGCTGCCACGGGTGCGGGACGCTGCCCGGGCCGGGTGTTCCCTGCCACCTCGGACATCAGGTGGTCGGCGAGTGCCTGCGGGGTCGGGTGGTCGAAGATGAGGGTGGCGGACAGCCGAAGCCCGGTGGCCTTGTTGAGCCGGTTGCGCAGCTCCACTGCCGTCAGCGAGTCAAAGCCGGCCTCCTTGAACGTTCTCAGGGACTGCACCGACTCCGTGGAAGCGTGCCCCAGTACGGCGGCCACATGGGCATGCACCAGGTCGAGGACGATCCGCTCGGCCTCGGGCCCGATCGCCCCGGCCAGCCGCTCGGCAAGCGTGCCCGCACCACCCTCGGTGCGCCCGTCGAGCCGGACGGCACGGCGTGTGGGCGTCCGCACCAGACCACGAAGGAGCGCGGGCAGCGTTCCCGCACGGGCCCGCTCCCCGAGAGCCGCCGGATTCAGCCGCACTGGGACCAGCCCCGACTCCGCGGAGCTCAGACCCACATCGAACAGGGCGAGACCGTCCTCGGTGGACAGCGTCCGAACTCCTCCGCGTTCCATACGCCGCAGATCGACTGCGTCCAAGTGCCCGGTCATACCACTGCGTTCGGCCCACAGTCCCCAGGACAGAGAGGACGCGGGGAGTCCTTGGGCGTGTCGCTTTTGGGCGAGGGCGTCGAGGAAGGCGTTCGCCGCTGCGTAATTGGCTTGCCCACGGTTGCCGAACGTCGACGCCACCGACGAGAAGAGGACGAAAGCCGCGAGGTCATGGCCACGAGTGAGGTCGTGCAGGTTCCAGGAAGCGTCGATCTTCGGGCGGAGGACGGCATCGAGTTGGTCTGGGGTGAGGGTTTCGATGGTGCTGTCGTGGAGGGTGCCGGCGGTGTGGATGATGGCGGTGAGGGGGTGGTCGGGGTGGATGGTGGTGAGGGTGTTTTCGAGTGCGGTGCGGTTGGTGGTGTCGCAGGCGGTGATGTGGATGGTGGCGCCTTGGGCGGTGAGTTCGTTGTGGAGTTCGGTGGCTCCGGGGGCGTTGGGTCCGCTTCTGCTGAGGAGGTGGAGGTGGCGGATGCCGTGCTGGGTGACGAGGTGTCGGGCGACGAGTGCACCCAGACCGCCGGTGCCACCGGTGATGAGGACGGTCCCGTCGGGGTTGAGGGGGGTGGGGACGGTGAGGACGACCTTGCCGGTGTGGCGTGCCTGGCTGAGGTAGCGGAATGCTTCGGGTGCCTGGCGTACGTCCCAGGCCGTGACCGGCAGTGGCTTCAACACCCCCGCCTCGAAGAGACCCACGACCTCCCGCAGGATCTCCTGCAACCGCGCGGGCCCCGCCTCATAGAGATCAAAGGCTTGGTAGTGGACGTTGGGGTGGTGGGTGGTGATGTCGTGGGGGTTGCGGATGTCGGTTTTGCCCATGTCGGCGAAGCGTCCGCCGTGGGGGAGGAGTCGGAGGGAGGCGTCGGTGTATTCGTGGGCGAGGGAGTTGATGATGATGTTGACGCCGTTGCCGTGGGTGGCGGTGTGGATGTGGTGTTCGAAGTCGAGGGTGCGGGAGGAGGCGAGGTGGGTGGTGGGGATGCCGAGTGTGGTGAGGGTGTGCCATTTGGTGGGGTGGGCGGTGGCGTAGATGTCGAGGTTGAGGTGGTGGGCGAGTTGGACGGCTGCCATGCCGACGCCGCCTGCGGCTGCGTGGATGAGGACGCGTTCGCCGGGTTGGGCGCGTGCGATGTCGACCAGCGCGTAGTACGCCGTCAGAAAGACGATGGGGATCGTGGCGGCCTCGGTGAAGGACCAGCCCTCCGGCATCCTCACGACCGCCTGCTGATCCGCCACCGTGACCGGTCCGAACCCACCGGAGAACAGGCCCATGACGCGGTCACCGACAGCCAACCCGCTCACACCGGGGCCGACCTCCGTGATCACACCCGCACCCTCACTACCGAGCAGCGCCTCACCTGGATACATGCCGAGGGTGATCAGAACGTCTCGGAAGTTCAGTCCGGCCGAGCGCACCGAGATCCGGATCTGGCCGTCGGCCAGGGGCTCCGCGGCCTCCGGCGCGGACACCAGCGCCAGATTCTCCAGGGTGCCCCGCTCCGTCACATCCAGCCGCCACGGTCCCTCACCGGGAACCACCAGGTCGGACGAGCCCGGCCGGGCCAAACGCCGGGCGAGCAGGGTCTCTCCGCTGACCGCCAGCTCCGGCTCGTCGGAGCCGAGTGCGGCCCGGACAGCGGCGGGCGACCAATCACGGTCCAGATCGAGCAGCGCGAACCGATCGGGGTGCTCGGACTGCGCCGTACGGACGAACCCGCGGGCAGTTGCAGAAACAAGGCGGTCGTGGCGACCGTCCGGCACTCCGGCAACACCGTCCCGGGTGACGACCACGAGTCGTGAGGCCGACAGCCGCTCGTCGGCCAACCAAGCACGTACGGTCCCGGCGATCTCGTGCGTCGCACGGTGTGCGGAGACCACGGGAGACCGGGACGACTCCTGCGAGTCCGTCGCACCGTTGCCGGACTCTTCCGCATTCCCGGGGGCGATGATCAGCAGGACTGTCTCCGGGACCTGCTCAGCGCCGGCGACTTCGGCGATGTCCGCGTACGACAAGACCTCGCTGCCGTGGGCGCGCAATGCCTCATCCAGACCGAAGGCGCACTCACCGATCAGTCCGATCCTGGATGGCACCGCACCTTCGTCGGTCGGAGACTCCGTCCACCGCACAAGGAAGAGCGCATCCCTCAGAGAGCTGTCCCCACCGGACCGCAACTGACCTTCCGCCAGCGGGCGGGACACCATCGAGTCCGCTGTCAGCACCGCCCTGCCGGCCCCGTCCGCCATCGTCAGTGTGATGGTGTTGGGGGCGGTGGGGGTGAGGTGGATGCGGAGGGTGGTGGCGCCGGTGGCGTGGAGGGTGACGTTGTTCCAGGTGAAGGGGAGGTGGA
>NZ_JBEXVD010000056.1:0-11767 GCF_040638655.1 Streptomyces sp. NPDC005963
CACCCAAACACCACCGACTCATCCAACAAACCCACCGCCATCCCCACCCACTGCGACCCCTGCCCCGGAAACACCAACACCGAACGACCCGACACAACCCCACCACCACACACCACATACGGCACAGAACCACCCTCAGCCAACGCCCGCACCCCATCAAGCATCCGACCCACCTCATCACCCACCACCACAGCCCGCCGCTCAAAAGCCGTACGAGTGGTAGCAAGAGCACAACCCACCTCGCCCAGCTGCGGAACAGGGCCAGCACCCAAGTGCGCCAACAGCCGCGCAGCCTGCTCCCGCAACGCCTCATCACTACGACCCGACAACACCCACGGCAGGGGTACGTGTTGTGCCTGGGGAACTGTGGGCTCTGCCGCGGGCTCGTCTGCTGTGGGCTCGGGCTCCTCGGCCGGGGCCTGCTCCAGGATCAGATGTGCATTGGTGCCACTGACGCCGAAGGAGGACACGGCGGCCCGGCGCGGTCGGCCCGTGTCGTGCCAGGTGCGGGCTTCGGAGAGCAGTTCCACTGCCCCCGTCGACCAGTCCACCATGGGCGTCGGAACGTCCGCGTGCAGGGTCCGGGGCAGTTCGCCGTGCTGGATCGCCAGCACCATCTTGATGACGCCGCCCACACCGGCAGCCGCCGAGGTGTGGCCGATGTTCGACTTCAACGATCCCAGCCATAGGGGCTGTCGTTCCGCTCGGCCCTGGCCGTACGTCGCCAACAGCGCCTGCGCCTCGATCGGGTCGCCCAGCGTCGTACCCGTACCGTGCGCCTCCACCACGTCCACATCGGACGCCGTCAGCCCCGCATCCGCCAACGCCGCCCGGATCACCCGCTGCTGCGACGGACCACTGGGCGCCGTCAGACCGTTGCTCGCACCATCCTGGTTCGTGGCCGACCCACGCACCACGGCGAGCACCCGGTGTCCGTTGCGACGGGCGTCCGACAGACGTTCCAGCAGCAGTACTCCGACACCCTCGGACCAGCCGGTGCCGTCCGCATCGGCCCCGAACGCCTTGCAGCGGCCGTCAGCCGCCAACGCGCGCTGACGGCTGAACGCCACGAACGCATCGGGGGTCGCCATCACCGAGACCCCGCCGGCCAGCGCCAGTGAGCAGTCCCCGGCACGCAGGGCACGGATCGCCAGGTGCAGCGCGACCAGCGAGGACGAGCAGGCCGTGTCGACGGTCACCGCGGGCCCCTCCAGGCCCAGGGTGTAGGCGATCCGTCCGGACACCACGCTGCTCGCGGTTCCGGTGTCCAGCAGACCTTGGACCTCGGGAAGGTGACGGGAACCCGCGCCGTATCCGTTGCCGATGGCGCCGAGAAAGACACCGGTGCTGGTCCTCCGCAGGGAGCGGGGATCCATCGCCGCCCGCTCGACCGCCTCCCAGGCGGTCTCCAGCACCAGCCGCTGCTGCGGGTCAGTCGCCAGGGCCTCGCGCGGCGAGATGCCGAAGAACTCCGCATCGAACTCGGCGGCCTCGTGCAGGAAGCCACCGTGCCGGGTGTAGGACGTTCCGGGCCGGTCGGGATCGAGGTCGTAGAGGGCTTCGACGTCCCAACCACGGTTGACCGGCCACTCGGAGACCGCGTCAACGCCTCCGGAGACCAGGTCCCACAACAATTCGGGCGAGTTCGCCCCGCCGGGATAGCGGCAGGCCATGGAGACGATCGCGATCGGTTCGTGCCGGGCCTGCTCGGCCTCCCTCAGTTGCCTCCTGGCGTCACCGAGGTCGGCGGTGGCACGCCTGAGGTAGTCGAGCAGCTTCTTGTCGTCGGACATCTGTGCCAGCTCTCTCTCAGGCCGTGCCGAAGTTGTTGTCGAGCAGGGCGAACAGTTCGTCCGCCGTTGCCGTCGCAGCGACGTCCACCGGTTCGGACGGGGGTCCCGAGCCGTTGGCCGGGACGGTGCGCAGTCCCCAGCCGCGCAGGAGATCGTTCAGCCGCTCGCCGACCATGTCGGCGCCCGCTGTTCCGGGCGGGACCGCCGCGAGGGTCGCGGCCAGCCGGTCGAGTTCGGCCAGCACCGGCGAGAGCGGCTCGGGTGCGGTGGACAGCTCCGCGTCCAGATGGGCGGCGAGGGCTTCGGGCGTCGGATGGTCGAAGACGACCGTGGGTGGTACGGGCAAGCCGGTGGCCTCGCACAGCCGGTTCCTGAACCTCACGGCGAGCATCGAGTCGAAGCCGACCTCGGAGAAGGAGCGTTCCGGTCGGACCGGGCCGGCTCCCGGGTGGCCGAGGACCGCCGCTGCATGTCCGATGACCAGGTCGAGGACGGCCTGGCGGCGTCCCTGTCGGTCCAACGTGGCCAATCGCGCGGCCAGTCGGGAAGCAGGTGTGGCGTCGTCTTCGGGCTCCGCATCGGCGGGTTCCGCAGCCGGTGCCTCCTCAGCGACGGCAGGGGCACCGGTGCGGCCCGGGGTGGGCAGCCAGTACCGCTCGCGCTGGAACGGATAGGTCGGCAGCAGGATCGGCTCCGCTCCGATCTGCCCGGGCGGCGCAGCCGTCCAGGCCGACCAGTCCACCGGACCGCCTCCGCTCGCCCATGCCTCGGTGAGCGAGGCCAACAGCCGGTCCCGGCCGCCGTCTTCGCGCCGTAGCGTGCCGACGGCCGACACCTCCCGTCCGGCCTCCTCCGCCACCGCCTCGATCCCGGCGATCAGCACCGGATGCGGACTGGCCTCGATGAAGAGGGTGTGGCCCGTCTCCAGCAGGGCGCTGGTAGCTCCCACGAAGTCGACCGGCTCGCGCAGGTTCCGGTACCAGTAGTCGGCGTCCAGCGACTCCCCCGCGACGGGCTTCCCGGTCACCGTGGAGTAGAGCGGGACCGCCGAGGCCCGTGGACGTATCCCGGTCAGCGCGCCGCGCAGTTCCTCCTCGATCTCGGCGACGTGGGCCGAGTGGGCCGCGTAGTCCACCGGGATCGTCCTGGCCCGCAATCCCTCTCGCTCGCACGCAGCCAGCAGGGCTGACAGGTACTCGGGCTCTCCCGCGACGACCACGGCGTCGGGACCGTTGACCGCGGCCACACAGAGGTGCCCGCCGTCGGGGAAGAGTGCCTCGGCCCGTTCGGCGGAAGCGGCGAGCGACACCATGCCCCCGCTACCGGCCAGCCGCAGCAGGGCCCGGCTGCGGAGTGCCACCACGAGTGCCGCGTCGTCCAGCGAAAGGGCTCCGGCCACGCAGGCGGCGGCGATCTCGCCCTGGCTGTGCCCGACGACCGCATCGGGCGCGACCCCGGTGCTGCGCCAGTGTGCGGCCAGCGCGACCATCACCGCCCACAGCACCGGCTGCACCACGTCCACGCGGTCGAGCGACGGTGCCCCGGGGGTGCCCCGCAGCACCTCCGTCAGGGACCAGTCGGTGTGCGGTGCAAGCGCGCGCTCGCAGGCGGCGACCGCCTCGGCGAACGCCTCCGATGCGCCGAGTGCTTCCGCGGCCATGCCGTCCCACTGCGAGCCCTGGCCGGGGAAGACAAAGGCCGTTCGGCCGCCGCGTACCCGGTCCTGCACCGCGTTCGGCGCGGGTTCTCCCGCCTGGAGTGCGTCCAGCCAGCTGAGGAGCCCGTCGCGGTCACGGCCGATCGCAGCCGCCCGGCAGGGAAGGGCCGGACGGGTGACGGCGAGTGCGCGGGCCAACTCGGCGGGCCCCTGGCCGGGGTGGGCCCGCACGTGCTCGCCCAGCCGTCGCGCCTGGCGTCGCAGCGCCGCGGGGGTTCTGGCGGAGAGCAGCCATGGAACCGCCGCTTCTGCGTCTTCGAACGGTACGTCGGCCGTGTTGGCGGGAACCCCGCTGGAGCCGGCGTCGGGGGCCGCCTCCAGGATCGCGTGGGCGTTGGTGCCGCTCATCCCGAACGCGGAGACCCCGGCCCTCCGCGGCCGGTCTCCTTCCGGGGCGTCCCAGGGACGGGCTTCGGCGAGCAGTCGGACCGCACCCGCGGACCAGTCCACCCGGCTCGTCGCCTCCTGCGCGTGCAACGTCCGGGGGAGCACTCCGTGCCGCAGTGCCATCACGGTCTTGATGACGCCGGCGACACCAGCGGCGGCCTGGGTGTGGCCGATGTTGGACTTCAACGACCCCAACCACAACGGCCGGCCGTCCGGCCGGTCCTGCCCGTAGGTGGCCAGCAGGGCATCGGCCTCGATCGGGTCGCCCAGCACGGTTCCGGTGCCGTGCGCCTCGACCAGGTCGATATCGGCGCCGGACACTCCGGCCGTGGCGAGCGCGGTCCTGATCACCCGCTGTTGCGCGGGCCCGCTGGGGGCGGTCAGACCGTTGCTGGCCCCGTCCTGGTTCACGGCCGTGCCCAGCACCAGGGCGAGCACCGGGTGCCCCAGGCGGCGGGCGTCGGAGAGCCGTTCGACGAGCAGCACGCCCACGCCCTCGCCCCAGCCCGTACCGTTCGCCGCTTCGGCGAAGGACCGGCAGCGGCCGTCGGGCGACAGTCCTTGCTGTCGGCTGAACTCGACGAAGACGTCCGGGCTCGCCATCACCGCGGCGCCGCCGACCAGGGCGAACGAGCAGTCCCCCGAGCGCAGCGCCTGGCCGGCCAGGTGCAGTGCCACCAGAGAGGACGAGCAGGCCGTCTCCACGGTGACGGCGGGGCCGCCGAGGCCGAGGGTGTACGCGATACGGCCGGATGCGACGCTGGTCACCGTGCCGCTGAGCAGGTGTCCTTCGACGTCCGCTGACGGGTCCTGCGGTCCGGTGCCATAACCCTGGCCCGCGACGCCGAGGTAGACACCACCTTCACTGCCGCGCACCGAAGCGGGGTCGAGGCCGGCCCGTTCCAGCGCCTCCCAGCCGGCTTCAAGGAGCAGCCGTTGCTGCGGGTCCATGGCGAGGGCTTCACGCGGCGAGATGGCGAAGAACTCCGCGTCGAACTCGGCGGCCCCGTCCAGGAAGCCGCCTCCGGTGGTGTAGAAGGTGCCCGGGTGCAGGGGGTCGGGGTCGTACAGCGTGTCCATCGGCCAGCCCCGGTCGGTGGGCAGCGCTGCGACCGCGTCCACTCCGTCGGTGACGAGTTGCCACAGGTCCTCGGGCGATCGGACGCCGCCAGGGAAGCGGCAGGCCATCGAGACGATCGCGAGCGGCTCATCGGACGCCACGGGCTCGGGGGCGGACCCGGCCGAGCCGTCCGCAACGGCGGCGGACGCGTCGCTCAGCCCGGCGAAGAGGTGCGCGCCGAGTGCGGCGGCCGTGGGGTGGTCGAACACCGAGGTGAGCGTGAGCGGCAGGCCGGTGGCGGCGACCAGCCGGTTGCGCAGTTCGACGGCGGTGAGCGAGTCGAAGCCCGCCTCACGGAACGGACGGTCGGACGTGAAACCGGCGGCCGACTCGTGGCCGAGGACGACGGCCGCTTCGCTCCTCACCAACTCCCGCAACAGCTGCTGGCCCTCGCTTTCGGGGAGCAGCTCCAGCCTGCGCCGCCATGACGGGTCGCCGCTCGTACCGGGGGTGGAGGTGTGGGAGGCATCAGCCGCCCCGGGGCCGTCGTCCGGCGTGGCTTCCGGCAGGCCGCGCAGCAGGGCGCTGTCCCGTACGGATCTGAAGGTGGGCGCGAAGCGGCTCCAATCGATGGCGGCGACCACCGGCTCACAGTCGTCAGCCTCCAGTGCGAGGCCGAGTGCGGCGAGCGCCGACTCGGGGGCCATCGGCACGAGTCCATGGCGGCGCAGGCCGTCGCCGACCACGCCGTCCGCCATTCCCGCGCCGGACCAGGGACCCCAGGCCACCGAAGTCGCGGCCAGGCCCCGACCGCGCCGGGCCGCCGCCACGCCGTCCAGGTAGGCGTTCGCCGCTGCGTACGCTCCCTGGCCACCGCTGCCCCAGGTGGCCGAGATCGAGGAGAACAGTACGAAGGCGTCGAGCTCGCGGTCGTGGAACAGGGCGTCGAGATGTGCCGCGCCGTGCTTCTTGGCGGCCGTGCGCTCGGAGAGCTCGTCCAGCGTGCAGTCCGCGATCGCGGTGTCGGAGGTGAGGCCTGCGGCGTGCACCACCGCCCGTACGGTGTCGTGTTCGTCGTGCAGCCGCTCCATGACCCGTTCCAGTGCGGTGCGGTCGTTGACGTCGCAGGCCAGCAGTGTGGTCCGGGCCCCGAGCGCGGCCAGGGCTGTGACCAGTTCGGCGGCTCCGGGCGCATCGGGGCCGCGCCGGCTCAGCAGGACCAGATGCTCCGCGCCCTGTTCCGCCAGCCAGCGCGCCACATGGGCGCCGAGCCCACCGGTGCCTCCCGTCACCAGCACGGTGCCGCGCGGCGTCCAGGGCGTGCCCGGGGAGACGGTTGACTCCGGCGGTTGGACAAGCCGGCGCCCCAGCAGCCCGGGCCCGCGCACCGCCACCTGGTCTTCGCCGTCCAGCCCGGCGAGCACCGCGCAGAGTCCGGCCAGCGCGGGTTCGTCCAGCTGGTCCGGCAGGTCCACCAGGCCGCCCCAGCGCTGTGGGTGTTCCAGTGCCGCGACCCGTCCCAGTCCCCAGATCTGGGCCTGCTCGGGCCGGACGGCGTCGGTGCTCGCCGCCGCGACGGCGCCGCGTGTGGCGCACCACAGCGGTGCGGTGATCCGGCTGTCGCCCAGTGCTTGGAGCAGGAGCAGTGTTCCGGTCAGGGGGGCGTCGAGCGCGTCCAGGCGAGGATGCGGTCCCTCGGCCAGGCCCAGCAGCGAGAGGACACCCGTGAGCTGGCCGAACTCCAGGAGTCGCTGGGCCAGTTCACCGCGTCCGATGGTGGCTGGGACCCGGGTCACCACCACGTCGGCGCCGTGTCCGGCGAGAGCCCTCTCGCAGATGAGTGCGGTGTCCTCGGCGTCGGGCCCGTCCGGGGTGACCAGCAGCCACCGTCCGGCGAGCCGGGCCGACGCGGGCGCTGTCAGCGGTTGCCAGTCGATCCGGTAGCGGCGCGGGGCGGTGGTGGTCCGGGGCTCGCGACGGGAGTCCCGGGCGTGAGGGGTTTCGGGCCAGAAGCGCTGGCGCTGGAAGGCATAGGTGGGCAGGTCGATCCGCTGGACGGCGGTGCCGCTCCAACTCGCCGACCAGTCCACCGGGACACCGCGCAGGTGCAGCGAGGCGAGCGCCGTGCGGACCGAGCCCGCTTCGGGGCGATCGGCGCGCAGCAGTGGCACCGTCCCGCCGTCGTCCGGGTCCGGAAGGCATGCGTGCACCATGGCGGACAACACGCCGCCCGGTCCGAGTTCGAGGAACGTCGTCGCGCCCTCGGACCGCAGCCGATGGGTGCCCTGGAGGAAGCGCACGGTGCCCCGGACATGGCGCACCCAGTAGTCGGGCGAGCAGAGTTCCTCCGCCGTGGCGGTCTGCCCGGTCAGGTTGGAGACGACGGCGATCCGGGGCGCGTGGTAGGTCAGTCCCTCGGCCACCTGCCGGAACGCGTCGAGCATCCCCTCCATCCGGGCGGAGTGGAACGCATGGCTCACGCTCAGGGCACGGGTGCGTCGACCGAGGGAGCGGAACGCCTCGGCGAGGCGTTGCACCGCGTCGGCGTCGCCTGACAGCACGACGGAGGTCGGTCCGTTGACGGCGGCGATGTCCACCGCTTTCGGGTCCGCGTCAGCTCCGGAGGCGACGTGTTCGGCACGGTCGTCGAACAGCGCCTGCCGTGCCTCCTCCTCGGTGGCCTCCACCGCCACCATCGCCCCGCCGCCGGGCAGCGCGTCCATCAGCCGTCCCCGGGCGGCCACCAGCGCACAGGCGTCGTGCAGGTCCAGCACGCCGGCCGCGTGGGCGGCGGAGAGTTCGCCGATCGAGTGCCCCATCAGCAGGTCGGGTTCTACACCCCAGTGCTGGACCAGCCGGAACAGTGCCGTCTCCAGGGCGAACAGCGCGGGCTGGGTGTAGCGGGTGCGTTCGAGCAGTGCCGCCCCCGGGGTGTCCGCGGCTGCGAACAGGATGTCGCGCAGTGGCTGGTCGAGGTGGGGGTCCAGTTCGGTGAGGACCTCGTCGAGGGCGTCGGCGAACACCGGGTCGTCCCGGTAGAGCTCCGCACCGGTTCCCGCCCGTTGGCTGCCCTGCCCAGGGAAGAGGAAGGCCGTCCGGCCGGGGCGGCCGGTGCCACCGGTGAGCACCGAGCCCGAGCTACTGCCCTGGGCCAGCGCGGTGAGCGAGCGCCGGGCGGACTCCGGGTCCGGCGCCAGAACGGCGGCGCGGTGTTCGAGCGAGGCCCGTCCGGTGGCCAGTGAGTACGCGACATCGGCGAGGTCGACGCTCGGATCGCCGTCGAGCCGGTCACGCAGTCGTTCGGCCTGCGCCCGCAACGACTCCGGGGTCCTGGCCGAAAGCAGTAGGGGCGCAGCCGTGCCGGTACGGCGGGCAGGAGCAACGGGTGGGGAGGTGGACACGTTCGCGTTGGCCGACGCCTGCTCGACGATCACATGCGCGTTCGTCCCGCTGATGCCGAACGACGACACTCCTGCCCGACGCGGCCCGTCCGTCTGGGGCCAGGGGGTCCGCTCGGTCAGCAGACGGACCTCACCGCCGGACCAGTCGACGTGCGGGTTCGGCGCACCGACGTGGAGACTGCTCGGCAGCTCGCCGTGACGGATCGCCAGGACCATCTTCATCACCCCGGCCACACCGGCTGCTGCCTGGGTGTGGCCGATGTTCGACTTCACCGAGCCGAGCCACAGCGGTCGGTCCGTGGGGCGCTCCGGTCCGTGGACGGCTTGGAGTGCCTGCGCCTCGATGGGGTCACCGAGCCTCGTGCCGGTGCCATGGGCCTCGACGGCGTCGATCTGGTCGGCGCGCAGCGCTGCGTCGGCCAGGGCGGCGCGGATGACCAGTTGTTGGGACGGTCCGTTGGGGGCGGTGAGCCCGTTGCTGGCACCGTCCTGGTTGACCGCGGTGCCACTGATCAGCGCAAGAACGGGGTGGCCGTGACGGAGGGCATCGGAATGCCGCTCCAGCAGGAGCACACCGGCGCCTTCGCCCCAACCGGTGCCGTCCGCGTCCGCCGAGAACGCCTTGCACCGTCCGTCGACGGCGAGTCCGCGCTGGCGGCTGAACTCCACGAAGAGTTTCGGGGTGCTCATCACGGTGACCCCGCCCGTGAGTGCCTGCTCGCAGTCCCCGCGCCGCAGCGCTTGCACGGCCAGGTGCAGGGCGACCAGCGAGGACGAGCACGCGGTGTCCAGTGTGAGCGAGGGCCCTTGGAGGCCGAGTACGTAGGAGAGCCGCCCGGACAGCACGCTGGCCGTGTTCCCGGTGAGCAGATGTCCTTCGGAGATCCCTTCCGCCCCGTCCAGCAGGGCGGGGTAGTCCTGGCCGTTGGTGCCGACGTAGACACCTATCTGACGGCCCTTCAGCGAGGTCGGGTCCTGGCCGGCGCCCTCGACCGCTTCCCAGGCGGTCTCCAACAACAGCCGCTGCTGCGGGTCCATCGCCAGGGCCTCGCGGGGCGAGATGCCGAAGAACTCGGCGTCGAACTCGGCCGCGTCGTGGAGGAATCCGCCCTGTCTGCTGTACGTGGTGCCGGGCCGGTCGGGGTCGGGGTCGTACAGCCCCTCGGTGTCCCAGCCCCGGTTCGAAGGCCAGTCGCCCACGGCGTCGGTGCCCTCCGACAGCAGCCGCCAGAAGTCTTCGGGCTTCTCGATCCCGCCGGGGAAGCGGCAGCCCATGCCGATGATCGCGATCGGCTCGTTCCCACTGGGTTCCTCCACCCGGGCGACCCCTGCGGGCGTCGCGTTCTCGTACGCGGTGTCGGGAAGACCCAGCTCCGTGAGCAGCCGATCGGCCAGCGCCGACGGTGTGGGATGGTCGAACAGAACGGTGGCGGGAAGTTTGAGTCCGGTCACGGCGGCGAGCCTGTTGCGCAGTTCCACCGCCGTGAGCGAGTCGAAGCCGAGTGCGGAGAACGCCTTTCCTGGGAGGACCGCCTCGACGTCGGGATGGCGCAGGACCGTCGCCGCATGGGTGCGCACCAGTTCGGTGAGCGTCCCGACCCGGTCCTCGCGACGAGGCAGACCGGCCACCTGTTGGCGCAGCGCTCCGGTCGAGCCGCTCTGCTGCGTCGGCGGTGGGACGTCGGTCGGGAGGGCCATCTCCGCGGTCGAGTCCGGCAGCCCGTCCAGCAGGGCGGACGGCACCCCCATGCTCGTGGCGAAGCGCCGCCAGTCCACATCGGCCACCAGGACCAGTGCGTCGTCCGCCGCGAGCGCCCGACCGATCGCGGTGACCGCCGACTCGGGTTCCATCACCGGCATGCCGAAGTCCCGTAGCCGCTCGGCGACACCGTCCGCGAGCATCCCGCCCCCGGCCCAGGCTCCCCAGGCCACGGCCGTACCAGGGAGCCCTGCGGCCCGGCGCGCAGCGACGAGGGCATCGACGGCGGCGTTGGCCGCCGCGTAGTTGCCCTGCCCCGCGCTGCCGAGGACGCCCATCACCGACGAGAACACCACGAAGGCCGAGAGGTCGAGGCCCTCGGTGACCTCGTGGAGGTTCTGCGCGGCGGTCAGCTTGGCGCGCAGCGAGACGGCGAGCCGCTCGGGGTCCAGTGCGTCGAGGACACCGTCGTCCAGGACACCCGCCGCATGGATGACGGCGAAGAGCGGGTACTCCTGCGGGACGTCCGCGATGAGCGCCTCCAGCGCGGCCCGGTCGGCGACGTCGCACGCGTCGATGTCCACGTGGACGCCGAGTGCCGTCAGTTCCGTCCGCAACTCGTCCGCGCCGGGTGCCTCGGCACCGCGACGGCTGACCAGCAGCAGCCGTTCGGCCCCTTGGCTCGCGAGCCAACGCGCGGTGTGCGAGCCGACCCCACCGGTGCCACCGGTGACGAGGACCGTCCCGTTCCGTCGCCAACTCCACGGCACCCCGGCGGCCGAACGGTCCGTGCGGGCATTCGACGGGGCGGGGGCGGGCCGAAGGCGGCGCCCGTGGACCCCGGTTGACCGCACCGCCACCTGCTCCTCGTCGGCCACGGCACCCGCGAGTACCGCGCACAAACGGCGCGCGGCACGCGAGTCCAGCATCTCGGGTACGTCGACCAGGCCGCCCCAGCGGTGCGGGTGCTCCAGGGCCAGTGTCCGGCCCAGGGCTGCGGACGCCGCCTGACCGACGTGTCCGGGCCGCTCCGCACCGCCGAGGACCGCTGTTCCGGTCGTCAGCATCCACAGGGGGGCGTCGATCCCGGTGTCCTCCAGCGCTTGGGCGAGTGCGAGGGTCAGCGCCGGGCCACCGGGCAGGTCGGAATGCTCGGGATGGGGGCGCTCCTCCCAGGACAGCAGCGACAGCACCCCGTCGATCGGCTGCTCCCCCGCGGTCTCTTTGAGCAGTTCGGCCAGTTGCTCACGGGTCGTGCCCGAATCGGGGACGGAGCACCGTAGGAGGTCGACTCCGATGTCGCCGAGAGCGTCCAGGACGGCCGCTGCCGCATCGCCTTCGGGATGTACGGCGAACCAGCGACCGCCGAGGCCGTCAGCCGGCGTGGTCGACCGCGGCGACCAAGCGACGTGGTAGCGCCAGGAGTCGGCGCGCCTCTCGCGGGTTCTGTCCGAGTGCCAGGTCGCCAGGGCGGGCAGGACTTCGTCCAGCGACTCTCGGCGGACGCCCAGATCCCGGGCCAACTGGGCGGGGTCCTGTCGTTCCAGGTCTTCCCAGCGGTCATCGGCTGCGGGGGAAGTCGTGACGGGGGCAGGGGGCTTCAGCCAGTAGTGCCGGTGTTGGAAGGGGTAGGTGGGGAGTTCGACCTGTCGGGCGCCGGTGTCGGCGAACGCCTGGGACCAGTCGACTGCGAGACCGCTCTCCCAGGCT
>NZ_JBEXVD010000057.1:0-11170 GCF_040638655.1 Streptomyces sp. NPDC005963
CCCCGCCCGGCACGCCCTGGGGGCGCTGGCCGCCGGCACCGTCGTCGGTGATCTCCAGGGTGACCCGGTCGGGCAGATAGAGACCGTGCTGGGATGCACGGTGACGGCGCCGATCCGATTGCCGTGGGGATGGTCCGCGCGGCGCCGTCTCCCCGAGTAGGACGGCGCCGTGCAGCTCTCGGCCTGGCTCAGCTCTCGGCCAGGATGTGGGAGAGCTCCGTGTCGAGGTCGAAGTGACGATGCTCGGTGCCGGGCGGCACCGCTGCGTCCGTTCGCTTCAGGAACGACTCCAGGGCCCGCGCCGGGGCTTCGAGCAGTGCTTCGCCCTCCGGGGAGCTCAGTGCGATACAGACGACGCCCTGGCCGTGACTGCGCGATGGCCAGACTCTGACGTCGCCCGTGCCGGTGGGCCTGTGCAGCCCCTCGGCGAGGAGGTCGCGGGCGAACACCCATTCGACCGTCTCTTCGGCTCCGGTGTGGAAGGTGGCGTGCACGGCATAGGGATCGGCCGTGTCATACCGCAGGCCCGCGGGTACAGGCAGTGAAGACTCGCTCGATACAACGAGGCGCAGGTGCAGCTCGCAGCTGACCGTGGTGTTCATAAGCGCCAGGGCCTTTCGCTCAGTGTGCGCTCGGGGATTCGCACGTCGGCGAAATCGACATGCCACCTACGGTGCCGTTGTAAACCCCTCTGAGCGATTTGGGTACCTTTAGGTACCTCGTATGGCGGAGTGATTCTTCGTTCCCTGGGACCATTCCGGTGACTCCGTAGAGTCCGGTAAGTTTGCTGCCATGAACACGGGGAGTAACGGTACGGAGGTCGCGGTGGCGGCTGAAGAGGGAAAGCCCGCTGACGGCGCGCAGGAGGCCGAGATCGAGGGCGGGACCGCGAAGGACGCAGAGGCGGAGGACACGACCGAGTCCCCCCTCGGCTCTCGCGCGCCCGATTTCATCAAGGCGCGCAGGACGCTGCACCTGAGCTGGCAGGTCGGTGTCTTCGTCGTGGGGCTCGCCGTGGTGGGTGCCGGCGCGGCGATGCTCGTGCTGCCCGGACCCGGCTGGCTCGTGATCTTCGCTGGCATGGCGATCTGGGCGACCGAGTTCGTGTGGGCCCAACTCGTCCTGCGGTGGACCAAGCGCAAGGTCAGCGAGGCCGCCCAGCGCGCCCTCGATCCGCGGGTGCGGCGCCGGAACATCATCTTGACCACGATCGGTGTGGTCATCTGTGCCGTGGCGGCCGGTGCCTACCTCTGGCAGTTCGGTCTGACCATGCCGTGGAAGATCGAGGAATGACCGTAAAACCGGTCGGGAGCGCCCGCTGACATGGGGTAATGTTTGCGGTGCGCCGGGGCGATTAGCTCAGTGGGAGAGCGCTTCGTTCACACCGAAGAGGTCACTGGTTCGAACCCAGTATCGCCCACCCGGATCGAAGGGCCCGGAGACTCGTTCAGAGTCTCCGGGCCCTTCGCGCGTCTTCCCCCCCCGGGGGGCCGTCAGCTCATGCGGCCGAGGCTTTCGCGCAGCTTGCGTGCCTCCCGCAGGCGCTGCTCGTAGGTGGCGCCGACGACCAGGAGCAGCAGGCCCGCGAGGGCCGGCGGCAGCCAGCGGGGGAGTGCGTCAACGGCCTGCACCACATAGGGCGCGAGTTCGTGGAGTGTCACCAGGGCCAGTACGGCCCCGCCGAGCACCAGCGGCGCCTGGAGCCGCTGGCGGGCGCCCACCAGGGTCACGACCAGGGCTGCCGTGCCCAGCAGCAGGGGGCGCAGCCAGTCGCCTTCGCCCCAGACCGCGAGCAGGCTCGGCACCATCGTCACGCTCAGTCCCGCCCCGTACGCGGTCCAGGAGGAGGTCTCGGGAACGTGCCGTCGCCGCAGCACGCCCAGCACGAGGGCGGGCAGCGTCACCGGCAGGGTGTACGCCTCCGGCACCGTGACGTCCGATGCGGCCAGCCGTACCCAGGTGGCCAGGAGGAAGAGTGCCGCGGCGCTCCAGCCGGCCGCCGTGCGGCGCTCCGCCCGTATCGCGGTACCGGCCGCGATGACTCCGCCGAGCGCGAGCACCAGGGCGACGGTCGGGGCGTGGTCCAGGGCGAGGACCAGCGCGACGACGCCCACGAAGGCCGCCGTGAGCTCCAGGGGAGCGGCGAGTGGGTGCGTGCGGAGTCGGGCCGTGAGCAGGGCCACCACGGCGGGCACGGCCAGCAGCGCCACCGCGGTTCGGTGGGGGGCCAGGTCGAGGGTCTCGGCCAGCGCGACCAGCAGTCCGCTGCCCAGCACGACGGCGATGGAGCCCGCGACCGCCCGCACGACGTGACCCGTCCGGGAGAGGACGGCGGCGGCGATGAACGCGGTGAGCAGGGTGCCCAGCACCGTGAAGGTGGCCGTCCGGGTCGCGAGGGCGAGCGCCGTCGTACTCGCGGTACCCACCAGTGCGCAGACCAGGGCGATCATCGGGGCGAGCGGTAGCGAACGGGCCGGTAGTCCTCGGCCGGAGGCCAGCGCCAGCAGGGCCACAACGAGTGCCGTCTGCCAGCCGACGGCCAGTGGATGGCCGGTGTCGAGGACGAAGGGCGCCATCGTCAGTGCCGCCCAGGCCAGGACGGCGGCGCCGCCGCTCGCCCAGGTGCGCAGATCGGCCGGGGATACCGTACGGACGGGTGCCACGCCTTCCGCCGGTCCGGTGCCCTTCGGTTCGCTGCCTTCCGGTCGTGTATCGGAACCCTCGTCGCCCTGCCGGACGCCTTGGCCTGTAGGAGCGCCCGTGGCGAGGGGCAGTCGTCGAGACACGGCGAGCAGGGCGCCCGCGAGCAGCACGAGCACCAGCGCGGTGGCGGCCCAGTTGGCGTCCGGCAGGTCCTCGCCCAGCGCGGCGCGCGCATCTGCGGGAGCACCTGCCCAGACGTCCGGGAGCACCGTGAGCGGGCCCGCGTACTGAAGCACCACGAGGGGCAGCGTCGACACCAGCGCGAGGGCCATGAGTGCGGCCGACGACGCGCTCAGTCCCCGCAGCAGATCGGCCGGCGTACGTGCTCCGAAGGCCGGCATCTGCACCGCGGAGAGCAGGGCGATCGCGCAGAGCAGATAGCCGGGCATCGCCCAGCCGTCGGGCACCGTCGCCGAGATCATCCCGCCGGAGGCGGCGATGAGTGCGAGCCCGGTCACCACGGCACACGGCAGCGCGGCCACGCGGACGCGCCACCCCGCGAGGAACGCCACCGCGCCGGCGAGCGTCAGCAGTGCGGCGGGTTCCACCGCATCGAGGGCGGATTCGGCCGCCAGCGATTCGAATCCGCCGATGAGGAGCGTGAGCGCGCCGCTGAGCACCGCGCCCACGGTCGCCGTCAGCCGTACGGACGGCCGGGCCACCAGGATCACGAGCGCGACATCGAGCGCAGCCGTGCCCAGGAGCGCCCAGCCCAGCGAGGGTGCGGGTGCGGAGTCCGCCGCGGCTCCGTTGACCGACCACAGCAGGAGCGGCAGTTGTGCGGCCACCACGGCCGCGGGCAGCGGGGTGTGCAGCTTCGGCAGCGCCGTTCCGTATCCCGTCCAGAGCGCCGCCAGCACGGCTGCGGCCCAGGCCGAGTAGGCGAGGCCGGACACCCCTGACAGGGCCACCGCGTACAGGGCGTAGGCGTCCAGCACCAGCAGCACCAGACCGAGCACCGCCAACGCCTCGGCCGTGGAGTCCAATCCGCGGCGCAGCAGGGCCGCGGGGACCAGCAGGGCCGCCGTGGTCACCACGGCGAGCACCGCCGAACGTCCGCCGATGCTCATGTCACCCCAGCTGACCACCGTGAACGCGATGGCGGCGATCGTCAGCAACAAACCGCCCAGGGTCAGCAGCACGTTCTGCACACCCGGGGGAGAGGTCTCAGGGCTCCGGGCGATCGGGGGTGCGGTCGCGGCCCAGGCACGGGGCACGGGCGGTTGGAGCACCGACACCAGATACGCCTTGCGCGCCAACAACTGGGTACGGCGGTGGTCCAGTTGCACCAGTTCGCGATCGATGAGGACGAGTTCTTCGGCTGGTGGCGGCGTCGGCGGAGCATTCTTCATGGTTCGCAGTGTGTCGCCGGCCACATCGCCGGGCATGGGCACGGATACTCAGATCGCACATGAGTACGCCCCTGTTCGACCGCATCGGAGTACGTGCGTCCCGTGAACTGGTTCCGGTACCGCTTCCACAGCGTCTGGGAGATCGACGCGCCGCCGGACGACGTCTACGCCGTGCTCTCCCGGGCCGAGGAGTATCCGCAGTGGTGGCCCCAGGTCCGTGCCGCGGTCCCCTTGGACGACGACACCGGGAGGGCCAGCATCCGCTCCTTCCTCCCCTACGAACTGCACGTCATCGCGGCCACCCGGCGGGCTGACCGGTCCGCGGGCGTACTGGAAGTTGCCCTCCACGGCGACCTGGAGGGATGGGCCCGCTGGACGGTCACCGGCCGGGGGCTGAGGGCCGCCGACGGCACCCGGGCCGTCTACGACCAGGAGGTCGAAGTGAGTAAACCCCTGATGCGGTGGCTCGCGCCGGTGGCCCGCCCGCTGTTCCGCGCCAACCACGCCGCGATGATGAGAGCGGGTCGCCGGGGTCTCGCCGCCCGCCTCGGCACCCGCTGACCCACCGCCGCGGGATTTGAAGGTGGGACGCCGGGGCCTGTATGGTTCAGTCCGTTCCCGGGCGATTAGCTCAGTGGGAGAGCGCTTCGTTCACACCGAAGAGGTCACTGGTTCGAACCCAGTATCGCCCACCGGGAAAAGCCGGTCCGTCCCCGACGGACCGGCTTTTGCGTTCCCCGACGCGAGCGCCCGCTCCGGTGGGGTTCAGGCGGCGGCGGATAGTTGGGGGCGCAGGGGCCAGGCCGGATCCACCGGCTCCGGCGTACCGCTGCGCGCGAACCACGCCTGCAACCCGCGCGCCTGCGCCGCGTGCCACACGGCCTGGAGCGTGTGCAGCTCCGGCGGCGACAACCGCTCCATCCGTGAACAGAACCTGCGGCCGACCGCCCGGGTCACCTCCAGTGCCGCCAGTGCGTCCGCCGCCGCGTCGTGCGCCCCCTCCAACTCCACCTCGTAGTGCGCGCACAGGTCCGTGAGCGTCCGCCGGCCCTTGCGGTAGCGGTCGAGGTGCTTGTCCAGCACCCGTGGATCGAGCACGCACAGCGGGACGTTCTCCAGATAGCGCGTGAGCGGAGCCGCCCGGTGCCGCCTCAGCTCCCGGTCGAGCATCGTCAGGTCGAACGGCGCGTTCATCACCACCAGGGGCCTGGCCGCGGCGCACTGCTCCGCCAGCGCCCGGGCGATCTCCTCCATCACCGGCGCCGGCCAACGGCCGTTGCGCTGGAGATGGTCATCGGTCAGCCCGTGCACGTCGATCGCCGAGCGCGGCACCGGAATACCGGGATTGATCAACCAGCGGGTGGTCCACGGCCGGGCACCCGCCGAGTCCTGCACCACCAGAGCGGCCGACACGATGCGGTCCTGCTCGACATCGATCCCCGTCGTCTCCGTGTCAAATGCGGCCATCGGGCCGTCGAACCAGAGCGTCATCCCCGAACTCCTCGCACATGACTGGCAGATGAGGGAATCCCCCTGCCGAATCCGTGATACCCGGGCTGTTTGCGCCGTACGCAGGGCGGTGACAACACACTTGACGGGGGAACGGACACCGGGAAGCAGGAGCCGACCGACGCCCCATCCGTAGCCCCCGCGAACATCCACGCCGTACGCAACCGACACCCGTGCGCCCCCACGTACGGACCCCCGCAGGCGGAGATCGGACGGCACATCCCGGAAGGCACCCAGAGCCATGGCGCTCCCGCAGCCCGAATACGGGGGAACCTCCCGCGCCCACGCCGGAGGTCTGCTGCCCCAGCCGCCGGCGCCGGTGCGCGGCGGGCTGGCCACCACCGCGTGCATGGAGACCCTCCAGGTGGCCTACCTCCACGCGGTCGCCGCCGCGGCCGGCTGCTCGCTCTCCCAACCCTTCCCCGACAACGGGATCGACTGGCACGTCAGCCACAGCTCCCCGGATCACGCCGTGGACGACGAGGTGACCATCAAGGTCCAGCTGAAGTCGACCTACCAACTCGCCCCGCGCCCCGGCTTCGCCCCGCGCCCCGACTTCCCGTTCACCCTCACCAACGACCACCTGGTGAAACTCGCCCGGACCCCCGTGTCCGTGCACAAGATCCTCGTCGTGATGATCGTCCCCCGGACCCAGGACGACTGGCTGCGCGCCGACCACGACCGACTCGATCTGCGGCACTGCTGTTACTGGATCAATCTGGCCGGCCACCCGATGACGGGTAGGCACAAGACCACCGTGCGCATCCCGACCTCACGGATCTTCGACGACCGGGCGCTCTGCGAGATCATGACGAGGGTGGGGGCGGGAGGGAGACCCTGATGCACCGGCCCCACGACGAGACCGTCCGACCACGTCCCCTGCACGAGGCCCGCGACGACTGGCACTCGGCCCACGGACCGAACCCGTCCCAGGTCGACCCCGTCGTCCTCGGCGCGCTGCTGGCCCGGCACGGCTGGCAGCGGCGCGGCGGAGCCCCGGGGAGGTACGCGCGCTGGACCCCGCCCGGTGCGCCCACGGGCTCCACCAGTCTGCTCGTACCGGAGAACCGCTCCTTCCCGGACTGCGAGGACCTGCTCGGCGAGGCGTTGACGGCACTCGCGCGCAGCGCGGCGCCCTCGGCGCAGGACGTCCTGGTCGGGCTCACCGTGCCCAGCGACGAGATCCGCTGGTGGCGCGATGTGCACGAAGGTCCGTCCGGCACCGCGTCGTGGATAGCCCAGGAGCAACTGCGCGCCGCCGCACGGCAGATGATGATGGCCGGCGCCCTCGCGACCCGGGGTCGGGCCGGCTACCACGGGGCGCGCCACCGCCGGGGCGCGCGGGCCTCCCTCGCCGGGGTCCTGGTGGGTCCCGCGCCGGGCGGTCGGGCGCTGACCGCCTTCGTACCGGTGGCGCAGGGGCGGGCCGTGACCGTTCGGCTGCACCAGGCGCTTCAGGCGGCCCGGGAGGCGACGGACTACCAGCGTGCCACCGGGCGGTTGGAGGCGTTCGACGCGGCGGTGCGGCTCGGGGTGAGCCGGGAGCTGACGGAGGCGCTCATCGCGCTGGTCAGGGGTTCCGAGGGGGCGCGGATTGCGTTGTCCTGGTCCCCGGCGGCCGGGGTGCCCGAAGGGTGCGGTACCGACCGTGAGCCGGTGGAGTTCTCGCCCGGGGACCTGCCCGCGCTACGGGCCGCGGGCGCCCGCTACCTCCATGACGAGCCGCCCATGCCGGTACGGCTGACGGGCACCGTGGTTCGGATGCGCCGACCGGGCCCGCGCGGTGCCGGGACGGTCAGGTTGCGGGTGCTGACGGGTGCCGACGTGCCGCACGTCCGGGTGGCCCTCGAAGAGGACTCGTACCGCACGGCCGGGCAGGCGCATCTGACGGGGCAGCCGATCAGGGTGGCCGGCCGGCTGGAGAGCCGCGGGGGGTTCCGGCGGCTCACCGACGCCTGCGACGTGGTCACCGTCCCCGTGGACGACGCCGAGCGGGACCGGCTGATGAAGGCGCTCAAGGCGAGCGGGGACGACCAGGACTTCCGGGCCGACGAGGACGACCTCGACGACCGGGCGGGCCGGGGGTAACCGTTTCGCGGGCGCCCCCTTTCGCTCGGTACGATTCAGGAGCGCCGTTTCCACGGGCGCACCCCCTGAAACGAGGAGAGACCGGTGTCAGACGTCCGTGTGATCATCCAACGCGATTCCGAGCGGGAAGAGCGCGTGGTGACGACGGGCACGACGGCGGCGGACCTGTTCGCCGGCGAGCGCACCGTGGTCGCCGCCCGCATCGCCGGTGAGCTGAAGGACCTGGCGTACGAGATCGAGGACGGCCAGGAGGTCGAGCCCGTCGAGATCTCCTCGCCGGACGGCCTGGACATCCTGCGCCACTCGACCGCGCACGTGATGGCCCAGGCCGTGCAGGAGCTGTTCCCGGAGGCCAAGCTCGGCATCGGCCCGCCGGTCAAGGACGGCTTCTACTACGACTTCGACGTCGCGAGGCCCTTCACGCCCGAGGACCTCAAGGCCGTCGAAAAGAAGATGCAGGAGATCCAGAAGCGGGGCCAGCGCTTCTCGCGCCGCGTGGTGACCGACGAGGACGCCCGTACGGAGCTCGCGGACGAGCCGTACAAGCTGGAGCTGATCGGGCTCAAGGGCTCGGCGTCCAGTGACGACGGGGCGAACGTCGAGGTGGGTGCCGGCGAGCTGACCATCTACGACAACCTGGACGCCAAGACAGGCGATCTGTGTTGGAAGGACCTGTGCCGCGGTCCGCACCTGCCGACCACGCGCAACATCCCGGCGTTCAAGCTGATGCGGAACGCCGCCGCGTACTGGCGGGGCAGCGAGAAGAACCCGATGCTCCAGCGGATCTACGGCACCGCCTGGCCCTCCAAGGAGGAGCTGAAGGCGCATCTGGACTTCCTCGTCGAGGCGGAGAAGCGCGACCACCGCAAGCTCGGCAGCGAGCTCGACCTGTTCTCCGTCCCGGACGAGATCGGCTCCGGTCTCGCCGTGTTCCACCCGCGCGGCGGCATCGTGCGCCGGGTCATGGAGGACTACTCGCGCAAGCGCCACGAGGAGGAGGGGTACGAGTTCGTCTACACCCCCCACGCCACCAAGGGCGCGCTGTTCGAGAAGAGCGGCCACCTGGACTGGTACGCCGAGGGCATGTACCCCCCCATGCAGCTCGACGGCGGCACGGACTACTACCTCAAGCCCATGAACTGCCCCATGCACAACCTGATCTTCGACGCCCGGGGCCGGTCCTACCGCGAACTGCCCCTGCGGCTGTTCGAGTTCGGCACGGTCTACCGGCACGAGAAGTCCGGCGTGGTCCACGGTCTGACCCGGGCCCGGGGCTTCACCCAGGACGACGCGCACATCTACTGCACCCGCGAGCAGATGGCGGACGAACTCGACCGCACGCTCACCTTCGTGCTGAACCTGCTCCGCGACTACGGACTGACCGACTTCTATCTGGAGCTGTCCACCAAGGACCCGGAGAAGTACGTCGGCTCGGACGAGACCTGGGAAGAGGCCACGGAGGTCCTGCGGCAGGTCGCCGAGAAGCAGGGACTTCCGCTCACCCCCGACCCGGGCGGCGCCGCCTTCTACGGTCCGAAGATCTCCGTGCAGGCGCGTGACGCCATCGGCCGGACCTGGCAGATGTCCACGGTCCAGCTGGACTTCAACCTGCCGGAGCGGTTCAACCTGGAGTACACCTCGCCGGACGGTTCGCGCCAGCAGCCGGTGATGATCCACCGGGCACTCTTCGGCTCGATCGAACGGTTCTTCGCCGTGCTGCTGGAGCACTACGCGGGAGCCATGCCGCCGTGGCTGGCGCCGGTGCAGGCGGTGGGCATCCCCATCGGCGACGCCCACGTCGAGTACCTCCAGGAGTTCGCCGCCGAGGCGAAGAAGAAGGGCCTGCGGGTCGAGGTCGACTCCTCGTCCGACCGGATGCAGAAGAAGATCAGGACCCAGCAGAAGCTCAAGGTCCCCTTCATGATCATCGTCGGGGACGAGGACATGAACGCGGGCACGGTCTCCTTCCGCTACCGCGACGGCTCCCAGGAGAACGGCATCCCCCGCGAGGAGGCCCTCGCCAAGCTGGTGAAGGTCGTCGAGGACCGCGCCCAGGTCTGACCCCACCGCCGACGGACGGCATAGGTCATCACGAAGCCCCCGGAGAGCCGCTCTCCGGGGGCTTCGTGTCGGCCTCCAGGGTGAACGTCTGGATCAACCACGACGAGAACGAACCCGTCACCGCCCCGAGGAGCGCCAACCCGCCGATCATCATCGCCACCGCGATCGTCCGCCCCAGGGCGGTCACCGGCGCCACATCGCCGTACCCCACCGTCGTCAGTGTCTCGCAGGTCCACCAGACCGAATCCCCGAAGGTCTTGATCGTTGCACTCGGAGCACCGCGTTCCTGTGCGTAGACGCTGAGCGCACCGGCGAACCCCAGCAGCACGGCCGACATGCCGGAGTACGCGATCACCCGGGCGTAGAGGGGCAGACGTGGCTGGGTGTCCGCGTGCCGGCGCTGGACCGACTCGTAGATCCGCACCATCCGCAGGGGCCGGAGCAGCGGCAACAGCACCACGATGCCGTCGAGCCCGTGTTTGCGGATGTAGACCGGCCCGTCACCGCTGAGTCGCCAGCGGACCGCGTAGTCCACGACGAACAGGGCCCACAGGGCGTAGACGAAGGCGAGGACGGTGTCCTGCCAGACCTCGGGCAGATCGACGGCGAGCACCCGCACCGCGTAGCAGCCGAGGAAGAGGACCGATGCCGCGAACAGCGGGATCTCCATGCGCTCGCGCCAGCGCTCCAGCCTCATCTCGTCTCTCATCGCCCCAGGATCGCCCTCACCCCGCCGGGCTTGCCCCCGGCGACACGCCGAGGACGTGCGAAGCCATATGCTGCACGACATGACGAGTGAGCCGGAGCAGCAGATCGGAGTGGGAACGCCCGACGCGTTCCAGCGCTTGTGGACACCGCACCGAATGGCGTACATCCAGGGTGAGAACAAGCCCACCGGGCCCGAAGCCGGCGATGGCTGCCCCTTCTGTGACATTCCGTCGAAGTCGGACGAGGACGGCCTGGTGATCGCCCGCGGCTCACACGTCTACGCCGTGCTGAACCTCTACCCGTACAACGGCGGTCATCTCATGGTGGTGCCGTTCCGGCATGTCGCCGACTACACCGAGTTGGACGGGGCGGAGACGGCTGAGCTGGCCCTCTTCACCCAGCGCGCCATGGTCGCGCTGCGGGCGGCGTCCGGCGCCCACGGCTTCAACATCGGGATGAACCAGGGAATGGCGGCGGGCGCGGGGATCGCAGCCCATCTCCACCAGCACGTCGTGCCGCGCTGGGGCGGGGACACCAACTTCATGCCGGTCGTCGGCCACACGAAGATCCTGCCGCAACTCCTCGCGGACACGCGGGCGATGTTGGCGAACGTCTGGCCCCGCTGATCCGACGACGATGTGCGAGACCCCCGTACCCGGCCGGGTACGGGGGCATGACTCAACCGCAGCCCGTTGCCCGGATCCCGGCCGATGCGCAGGGGGGAGGGGCCCGGCTCGGGATCGGACGAG
>NZ_JBEXVD010000058.1:0-10864 GCF_040638655.1 Streptomyces sp. NPDC005963
GTGTCGGGTGACGTGGATGCGGTGGTGGAGTTTGTTGAGTTGTTGGTGGGGGAGGGGGTGCGGGCGCGGTTGATTGATGTGGATTATGCGTCGCACTCGGCTCAGGTGGAGGAGGTGCGGGAGCAGATCCTTAGCGACCTGGCCGACATCGCGCCCGTCACTGGTTCGGTGCCGTTCTATTCGACGGTCACCGGGGGTTGGTTGGATACGGCATCCCTGGATGCTGAGTATTGGTACCGCAATCTGCGGGAGACGGTGGAGTTCGAGGCGGCGACGCGGGGGTTGTTGGAGGAGGGATTCCGGTTCTTCATCGAGCCGAGTGCGCATCCGGTGTTGGCGGTTGCGGTGGGGGAGTCGGTGGAGGCTGCCGGGGTGGAGGCAGCGGTGGTGGGGACGCTACGGCGTGGGGAGGGTGGTTGGGAACGGTTACTGCTCTCCCTCGGGCAGGCGTATGTGCAGGGTCTGTCGGTGGACTGGTCCCAGGCGTTCGCCGACACCGGCGCCCGACAGGTCGAACTCCCCACCTACCCCTTCCAACACCAACGCTACTGGCTCGACGTTCCGACCACGAGTTGGGATGTCGCATCGGCCGGGCTCGCCACGACCGACCACCCGTTGCTCGGCGCGGCGACGGAGGTTGCGGACTCCGGGGAACTGCTGCTCACAGGCCGGTTGTCCCTGCGTACCCACCCCTGGCTCGCCGACCACGCCGTGGCCGGCACGGTCCTGCTCCCCGGCACGGCCTTCCTTGAACTCGCACTGCGCGCTGCTGCCGAGGCCCAGTGCCCTGCGGTGGAGGAACTCACCCTTAAATCGGCGCTGGTCCTCCCGGACGAGGGAGCGGTTCTCCTTCAGGTGCGGGTCGGACCATCGGACGGTGACGGCCGCCGGTCGCTGAGCGTGTTCGCCCGTACCACGCAGGATGCCGACCGGCCGTGGACCGAACACGCCACCGGCACCCTGGTGTCGAGGCCCCCAGGGGAGGCGGACGCGGTGGGATCCGCCGCCGGTCTGCTCAGTTGGCCACCGGCCGGTGCCGAGCCCGTGGACACGGACGACCTCTACCGGCGCTTCGCCGAAGCCGGCTACCACTACGGCCCCGCATTCCGTGGCATCCGTGCCGCCTGGCTCCGCGGGGGCGAGGTCTTCGCCGAAGTGGTGCTGCCGCAACCGCAGCACGCCGACGCCGCAGGATGCGCCCTGCATCCGGCGCTGCTCGACGCCTCCCTCCAGACCGCCGCCCTGCTGCCCGACCAGGACGGTCAGGCACGGCTGCCGTTCAGTTGGACCGGTGTGACCAGCAAGATCACCGGCGCCACCACCCTGCGCGTACGGCTCCGTGCTGACGCTGCGGACACCGTGACCCTCGCCGCCCACGACCTGGCCGGTCAGCAGGTGCTCACCGTGGAGTCCCTGGTCCTGCGCCCGCCCGCTCTTGGCGGGCCGATCTCCGCCGCCGCGCACGCCGATCTGCTGTTCCGCCTCGACTGGACGCCGGCCACCACTTCCGTCGACGCCCCCGTACCGGCCTGGACCGCCCTGGACGGTGCTGTCCCCGGCGCGGACACCTGGCACGACCTCGACGCCCTGGGGAGCGCCCGGGGTTCGGGCACCCCCCTCCCCGACGTCGTCGTGGCGACGGTCTCGACCACCGATCTGTCCGACCCGTCCGACCGGGTCCATGCCACCGCCCAGAACTGTCTCGCCCTGATCCAGAAGTGGCTGGACGACGAGCGGTTCGCCGAGACGAAACTCGCCCTGCTCACCAGGGACGCGGTCCGTACGGGGCCGACTGACCGTCCCGTCGACCTCGCCCAGGCAGCCCTGTGGGGCCTGGTGCGGAGCGCTCAAGTCGAACATCCCGACCGCTTCGTACTCATCGACCTCGACGGGACGCACACCGCGGCGGACGTACTGCCCGCCGCGCTCGCCGCGGACGAACCCCAACTGGCCTCACGCGGAGAAGGGTTGCTGCTCCCGCGGCTCATGCGCGGTGGACAGCCGCAGGGAACGCTGACCCTGCCGCCCACCGAGGGCGCCTGGCGGCTCTCCACCGAAGGCCGGGGCTCCCTGGAGGACGTGGCGCTGCTTCCCGCTCCCGCCGCCCTCGCCCCTCTGGGCAAGGGCGAAGTCCGGATCGCCGTGCGCGCCGCCGGACTGAACTTCCACGACGTCATCGCCACCCTCGGCCTGGACCCGGATCCCGAGCAGCAGGGCCTGGGCAGTGAGGGAGCCGGAACCGTCATCGAGGTCGGCCCCGGCGTGGACGATCTGGCCCCGGGGGACCGGGTCATGGGGATCTTCGAGGGCGCGTTCGGCCCGGTCGCCGTCGCCGACCGCCGCACCATCGCCCGTATGCCCTCCGGCTGGTCCTTCGCCCGTGCCGCATCCGTACCGGTGGTGTTCCTGACCGCCTACTACGGCCTCTTCGACCTCGGCGATCTACAGCGTGGGGAGTCCGTGCTGGTCCACGCCGCAGCCGGCGGGGTCGGCATGGCGGCGGTCCAACTCGCGGAACACGCCGGGGCGCGGGTCTTCGGCACGGCCAGTCCCGCCAAGTGGGACGTACTGCGCGCGAACGGACTGGACGACGCGCACATCGCCTCCACCCGTACCGTCGACTTCGCCGACAGCTTCCTCGCCGCCACCGCAGGTCGGGGCATGGACGTCGTACTGGACAGTCTGGCGCGCGAGTTCGTCGACGCCGGTCTGCGGCTGCTGCCCCACGGCGGCCGGTTCGTCGAACTCGGCAAGACCGACATCCGCGACCCGAAGGAGGTCGCCCAGCAGTACCCCGGTGTGCGCTACCGGGCGTTCGACCTGATGGAGGCCGGGCCGCAGCGCATCGGCGAGATGCTGGCCGATGTCCTGGACCTGTTCGAGCGGGGTGTGCTCCGCCCCCTGCCGGTCACCGGCTGGGACGTCCGGCGGGCCCCGGCGGCGTTGCGGTCACTCAGCCAGGCGCGAGGGGTCGGCAAGAACGTCCTGCTGCTACCCGCCCCGCCGGACCCGGCAGGCACCGTCCTGATCACCGGGGCCACCGGCACCCTGGGACGCCTCCTGGCCCGGCACCTGGTCGTCTCGCACGGCGTGCGGCACCTGCTGCTGGTCGGACGCCGGGGCGGATCCGCCGCCGGGATGACGGAACTGGTGGAGGAGTTGACCGCGCTCGGGGCCACGGTGACGGTCACCGCCTGTGACGTGGCCGACCGAACCGCACTCGCCGCCCTGCTCGCGGCCGTACCCGCCGCCCATCCCCTGACCGGGGTCGTTCATGCGGCCGGTGTGCTGGACGACGCCACGGTCACCGGCCTGACGCCCGACCAACTCGACCGCGTCCTGCGGCCCAAGGCGGACGCGGCACTCGCCCTGCACGAGCTGACCCGGGAGTCCGACCTCGCGGCCTTCGTGCTGTTCTCGTCAGGGGCCGCCCTGTTCGGCGGCGCCGGGCAGGCGAACTACGCGGCTGCCAATGCAGTACTCGACGCCGTCGCCGCCGAACGCCAGGCCCAGGGACTGCCCGGCCTGTCCATCGGCTGGGGCCTGTGGGAAGAGCGCAGTGCGATGACCGCTGCTGTCACCGGAGGCCGCGGCGCGAAGTCGGGCGCGCTGACCTCGGCGGAAGGGCTCGCCCTGTTCGACGCGGCGCTGGGCTCTCCCCATGCCTACGGACTCGCCGCGAGGATCGCCCCGTCCGTACTGCGTGCCCACGATCAGCTGCCCGCCGTGCTGCGCGGCCTGGTCCGTCCGACCCGCTCGGCCGCGCCCGCGCAGCCGACAGCCACCATGGCCCAACAACTCGCCGCGCTCCCGGAGGCCGAGTTGCACCGGACCCTGCTCGACCTGGTGCGGGGCAATGCGGCTGCGGTGCTCGGCCACAGTTCGCCGGAGTTGATCCGGGCGGCGCGTCCGTTCAAAGAGATCGGTTTCGACTCCCTCACCGGGGTCGAACTGCGCAACCGGTTGATGTCCGCGACCGGCCTGCGACTGCCGGCCGCACTCGTCTTCGACCACCCCACACCGGAGGCACTGGCACGCCATCTCGCGTCCCGGACCGCCGCCGGACGTCCGGCGGCCGACTCTGCGGTCCTGGCCGGGCTCGACAGTCTGGAAGCACTGTTGGACGCCATGCCTCCGGACGGTGTCAGCGACGAACTCTCGACCAGGCTGCGGGAGGTCTTGGCACGCTGGCAGCCCGACGCAACGGCCCTCCCCGCCACGGTCGGGGGCGGCGCGGACGATCTCGCACCCGATCGGATCGAGTCGGCGAGCGACGACGAGGTCTTCGACTACATCGACCGGCAGTTGGGACTCACATGACCCCGGAACCGACCCTCCTCGCTGCCCGAGCATCCCAAGACCAGAACGGCGGTGTCCTATGAGCGAACAGAGGCTGCGTGACTACCTCAACCGGGTGACGATCGACCTCCAGAACACCCGGCAGCGACTCAGGGAAGCCGTGGCCAGTACCCACGAGCCGATCGCGATCGTGTCCATGAGCTGCCGCTTTCCCGGTGGCGTCCGCACGCCCGAGGAACTGTGGGACCTGCTCGTCGCGGGCCGCGACACGGTCACGCCCATCCCCGACGACCGTGGCTGGAAGGCTGCTTGGCCCACCGGCGGTGATGTCCCCGGCCAGGGGGCGTTCATCGACGGCGCAGGGGACTTCGACCCCGAGTTCTTCGGTATCTCGCCGCGCGAGGCCGTGGCGATGGACCCGCAGCAGCGGCTGCTGCTCATGGCCTCCTGGGAGGCGATCGAGCAGGCGGGCATCGATCCGCTCACCCTGCGGGGCAGCCGAACCGGAGTGTTCGCCGCGGCCATCGACCAGGGGTACGCGACCCTGGGCGCAGCCGCATCGGAAGCGGTGCAGGGCTTCCTGATGACGGGCAACTCGATGAGCGTGATGTCGGGACGCGTGTCCTATGCGCTCGGTCTCGAAGGCCCTGCCGTCACGGTGGACACCGCCTGCTCGGCGTCGCTGGTGGCGCTGCACCTCGCGGCGCGGGCCCTGCGCGCGGGGGAGTGCTCGCTCGCGCTCGCCGGGGGCGTCAGCGTGATGGCACTGCCGGCCGTATTCGTGGAGTTCAGCCGCCAGGGCGCGATGTCCGCCGACGGCCGCTGCAAGCCCTTCGCGGCGGCTGCGGACGGCACCGGCTGGGGCGAGGGCGTGGGGATGCTGCTGCTGGAGCGGCTCTCCGACGCCCGGCGCAACGGCCGCCAGGTGCTGGCCGTACTGCGCGGATCGGCGACGAACCAGGACGGCGCGAGCAACGGCTTGACCGCACCCAACGGACCGTCCCAGCAGAGAGTGATCCGAGCGGCGCTCGCCGATGCGGGTCTGACCACCCGGGATGTGGACGCGGTCGAGGCCCACGGCACCGGCACCACCCTCGGCGACCCGATCGAGGCCGATGCGCTGCTGGCCACCTACGGCCAGGACCGACCCGCCGACCGGCCCATCTGGTTGGGGTCACTGAAGTCCAACATCGGCCACACCCAGGCCGCCGCCGGGGTGGCCGGGGTCATCAAGACGGTGCTCGCGCTACGGCACGGCGTACTGCCCCGCACCCTGCACGTGGACCAGCCGACTCCGCACGCGGACTGGTCATCGGGGGCCGTCGAACTGCTCACCGAGGCCCGGGAGTGGCCCGCCGTCGACAGGCCCCGCCGGGCCGGAGTGTCCTCGTTCGGCATGAGCGGCACCAATGCGCACGTCGTCCTGGAGCAGGCACCGCCGGACGGGACGGTCGTGCCGGGCACCGGGGCCGAGCCGTCGACCGGGTCCGTACTGCCCTGGATAGTCTCCGGACGCACCGCCTCCGCGCTCAGGGACCAGGCGGTCCGGCTGGGCGCCCAACTGGCCTCGGACCCTCCCGTCCGACCGGTCGACGTCGGGTTCTCGCTGGCGACCACCCGCTCCGCCTTCGAACACCGCGCGGTGGTGATCGGCGGCGATGGCCCGGCACTGCGGGACGGGCTCGCCGCGGTGTCCACGGGGGACGCGGGTGTGTTCACCGGCTCCCTCGGCGCCGCGTCCGGTGCCGCTGACGTCGTGTCGGGCAGCGGACGGGTCGTCGAGGGCCGGACGGTGCTGGTGTTTCCCGGACAGGGCTCGCAGTGGGTCGGCATGGCGCGGGACCTGCTCGCGGCCAGTCCCGCCTTCCGGGACCGGATCGCCGTCTGTGGCACGGCTCTGTCCGCCCATGTCGACTGGTCGCTCATCGCCGTCCTGGAGGACGCGCCAGGCGCACCCTCGCTGGAGCGGGTGGATGTGGTGCAGCCGGTGCTGTGGGCGGTGATGGTGTCGCTCGCCGCGCACTGGGAGTCCTGGGGCGTCCGGCCGGATGCCGTGGTGGGCCACAGCCAGGGAGAGATCGCCGCCGCCGTGGTGGCGGGCGCGCTGACACCGGAGGACGGCGCCAAGGTCGTCGCCCTGCGCAGCCGCGCCATCCGGGCCCTGGCCGGCCTGGGCGGCATGGCCGCGGTGTCCCTGCCCCAGGACCTGGCCCGGACCGAGATCGCCCCCTGGGCGGAACGGCTGTCGATCGCCGCCGTCAACGGGCCAGCCGCCGTGGTGGTTTCCGGAGAGGCGGAGGCCCTCGCCGAACTGCTCGCCCGCTGCGAGTCGCGCGGTGTGCGGGCCAGAGCCGTACCCGTGGACTACGCCTCCCATTCGGTCCAGGTCGAGCGGATCAGGGCGGACGTACTGACCGCACTGGCGGACGTACGACCTGTCCCGGGCCGGGTGCCGTTGTTCTCCACCGTCACCGGGGACTGGCTGGACACCGCGGTCATGGACGCCGACTACTGGTACCGCAACCTCCGGCAGACCGTCCGCTTCGAGACGGCCGTCCGCTCCCTGGTCGAGCAGGGCCACGAGGTGTTCCTTGAGGTGTCGCCGCACCCGGTGCTGACCATGGCCCTCCAGGACACCGTCGAAGACGTCCGCACCGATGACACGGCGGTCGTCGTCGGCACCCTGCGGAGGGACGAGGGCACCCTGCGGAGGGCGCTGACCTCGGCAGCCGAACTCTGGGTGTCGGGCGTGAACATCGACTGGGCCGCAGTGTTCGCCGACACCGACGCACGCCCGACGGACCTGCCCGGATACCCCTTCCAACTGCGGCGCTACTGGCTGGAGTCCGCGACGCCGCAGGACACCGGTGCGACCGATCCCCACGACACGGCCTTCTGGAACATGGTCGAGCACGATGCCCCCGCCGAGGTCGCCGCCCATCTCCGCGTCGATGAGGACTCGCTCGGCCGAGTGCTCCCGGCCCTCCGCGGCTGGCGGAAACAACAGCGGGACGAGGCCGTCATCGACTCCTGGCGCTACCGCATCGGCTGGCAACGACTGCCGGAATCGGTGGCCGCTCCTTCCGCGGGGTTCTGGCTGGTGGTGTCGCCCGTCGGCCACGGGGCCGACACACGGGTACGCGGCCCGGTCCAGGCGCTCACCGAGACGGGCGCCGTCGTCGCAACGGTCGAACTCACGCCCGGCGAGGCCCGACGCGAAGCACTCGCGAACACCCTCACGGCCGCCCTCGACGGCCGCGTTCCGGCGGGAGTGCTGTCGCTGCTGGCCGTGGACGGCCAGCCCCACCCCGACCACCCAGGACTGCCCACGGGAACGGCGCTCACAGTCGCCCTGGTGCAGGCACTGGGCGACCTCGGACTTTCCGCACCGCTGTGGTGCGCCACCAGCGGAGCCGTGTCGACCGGCGCGGACGATCCGGTCACCGACCCGGCCCAGGCCATGGTCTGGGGCACCGGGCTGGTGGCGGCGCTGGAGACGTCCGCGCGCTGGGGCGGACTCATCGACCTGCCGGCGGACCTCGACGCCCGCGCCAGGGCCCGGCTCGGCGCGGTGCTGACATCCTCCCAGTCCTCCCGAAGCGCCGACAGCGCAAGCGGTGTCGGCGGTGAGGACCAACTCGCGCTGCGCCCCGCCGGCCTCCTCGCCCGCCGCCTCAATCCGGCACCCAGGACCGGCGCCCGGACGGGGAGCTGGAAGCCCCGCGGCACGGTGCTGCTCACCGGTGGCACCGGTGCCATCGGTCCGCACCTCGCCCGCTGGCTGGCCCGGAGCGGCGCAACGCATCTCGTGCTGCCGGGCCGCCGCGGGGCCGAGGCGCCCGGAGCTGCGGAACTCGCGGCGGAGCTGGGCGAACTCGACGTACGACTGTCACTGCCGGTCTGCGACCTGGCGGACCGTGCGGCGGTGGAGGCGCTCCTGACCGGCCTGGAAGCAGCCGGTGACCCGGTCACGGCCGTCGTCCACGCCGCCGCCTTCATCGCGCTCGCGCCACTGGACAGCACCCCCCTGTCCGCGTTTGAGCAGATCGTCGCAGCCAAGGCCGCTGGGGCCGAACACCTCGACGCCCTGCTCGATCGAGAACTGGACGCCTTCGTCCTGTTCTCCTCGATCGCCGGCGTCTGGGGCAGCGGCAACCACGGCGCCTACGCGGCGGCCAATGCCTATCTGGACGCACTGGCCCAACACCGTCGGGCCCGTGGTCTGACCGCCACCGCAGTGGACTGGGGCGTCTGGCAGGCCGAGAACCCGTGGCAGGCCCGCATCGCCGGGGACGACGCCGACCTGTTCAAGCTGGAACAGCACGGTCTGCCACGGATCTCGCCCGACCTCGCCGTCAACGCCCTGCAACAGGTACTGGACGACGACGAGACCGTGATCGCCGTCGCCGACGTCGACTGGGAGCAGTTCGCGGCAGTCTTCACCTCCACCCGCCCCAGCCCGCTGCTGACCGGAGTTCCCGACGCCCGCCGCGCACTGGAACGCCCGTCGGGCGACAGCGGCGCCGAGGCACCCGCTGCGGCGGCGCTGCGCGGACGGTTGGCCGCACTGGGCGCGGTCGAGCAGCGCCGTCTCCTGCTCGACCTGGTCCGCACCCATGCGGCTGCCGTGCTCGGCCACACCACGACGGACGCGATCCGGCCGGGCAAGGCGTTCCAGGACATGGGCTTCGCCTCGCTCACCGCAGTGGAACTGCGCAACCGACTGAACACCGCCACGGGTCTCCGGCTGCCGTCCACCCTGGTCTTCGACCACCCGTCATCGACAGCGCTCGCGGAGGAGATCAGTACGCAACTACTGGGCCCGCAGCCCGGGACGGTGGAACCGTCCGCCGGGGCCGAGACCCCGCGCGCTGCCGGATCCGACGACGAGCCGATCGCAATCGTCTCCATGGCCTGCCGCTTCCCGGGCGGGGTCGGCACCCCCGAGGACCTGTGGCGACTGCTCGCCGAGGGCGGCGATGCCGTCTCAAAGTTCCCGACGGACCGCGGCTGGGACATCGAGGCCCTGTACGACCCCGATCCGGACAGCCCCGGCACCTCGACCACCCGGCATGGTGGTTTCCTGCACGACGCGGCCGAGTTCGATGCGGAGTTCTTCGGCATCTCCCCGCGCGAGGCGTTGGCGATGGATCCCCAACAACGTCTGCTTCTTGAGACGAGTTGGGAGGCGATCGAACGCGCGGGCGTCGATCCCGTGACACTGCGGGGCAGCCGTACGGGGGTGTTCACCGGGGTCAATTACGCCGACTACGCCGCCGTGGTCGCCCAGTCGGACGAGGGCGACGGCCATCTGCTCACCGGCAGCGCCCCCAGTGTGGTGTCCGGTCGGGTCGCCTACACCCTGGGCCTCGAAGGCCCTGCGGTCACCGTGGACACGGCGTGCTCCTCCTCGTTGGTCGCGATGCACCTCGCAGGCCAGGCCCTGCGCGGCGGCGACTGTTCACTGGCGCTGGTCGGGGGTGTTGCAGTGATGGCGACCCCCGGGGCCATCATCAGCTTCTCCCGTCAGCGAGGGCTCGCCGAGGACGGGCGCTGCAAGGCGTTCTCGGATGACGCCGACGGGATGGGCATGGGCGAGGGGGCAGGCGTCGTCCTGCTGGAGCGGTTGTCGGACGCACAGCGCCATGGGCATCCGGTGCTTGCGGTGGTGCGTGGTTCCGCGGTGAACCAGGACGGTGCCAGCAACGGCCTCTCCGCGCCGAACGGTCCGTCGCAGCAGCGGGTGATCCGGGCGGCGTTGGCGGATGCGGGGCTGACGGCGTCCGATGTGGACGTGGTGGAGGCCCATGGCACCGGTACCACCCTGGGCGACCCGATCGAAGCCCAGGCCCTGCTCGCCACCTACGGCCAGGACCGCCCGGCGGACCGACCGTTGCTGGTGGGCTCGCTCAAGTCCAACCTCGGCCACTCCCAGGCGGCGTCAGGCGTGGCGGGTGTGATCAAGACCGTGCTGGCGATGCAGTACGGGCAGGTGCCCGGCACCCTGCATGTCGGCAGGCCGTCCGACCACGTCGACTGGACGCGCGGGTCGCTCGCCCTCGCGACCGCGTTGCAGCCCTGGCCGAGCAACGACCGTCCGTTCCGGGCAGGAGTGTCGTCCTTCGGTCTGAGCGGCACCAACGTTCACACGATCCTTGAGCAGGCGCCCCCGCAGAACGAGGTGTCCGCGTCCGAGCGTGAGCACACTGCCGCCGCGGTGCCCTGGTTGCTCTCGGCGAGGAGCCCGCAGGCCCTGCGGGACCAGGCCGACCGGCTGAGCCGCCACCTGGACGGCCGATCCGGCGTGGACCCGCGCGACATCGGACTCTCCCTGACCGCCCGTACCGGCTTCGACCACCGCAAGGCACTGGTCGGCGGCGAGACCGAGCTGCGATCCCTGCTGCGCAGACTGGCCGACGACAACTCGGCGGAGTTCACCGACGCCCAGGGCCGCACGGTCGACGGCCGGACGGTGTTGGTGTTTCCGGGGCAGGGGTCGCAGTGGGTGGGGATGGCGGTGGGGTTGTTGGATGAGTCGGTGGTGTTTGGGTGGTGGATGGGTGAG
>NZ_JBEXVD010000059.1:0-10820 GCF_040638655.1 Streptomyces sp. NPDC005963
GTTCTCTGTTGGACCAGCACGCGCACACCCCGCACCACCACCGCGTCCCCCCTCGGGTGGCTCGCTGCCGGGGCGGTCGGCGCCTGACCGACAGGGATCTGTCGTGGTCCAACACCGGAGCGCCCGCGGGGGTGGTGCCGTACCGCCGATCACGCAGGAGGAGTGGCCCACATGCGCCAACTGCGCCATCGGTGGAGCACGTCGACCAGGGACGCGGTTCCCGGACCTGCGGCTCACCAGGCCCGGGAACCGGGCGAACGGTCACTCTGGAGCGTTTGACCGCGCCGCCCTCCCTGGAGGGACGGGGACTGCGGGTGACGCGGTCATGGAGTCCGCCTCACCGGGTGGTGCGTCAGCGCACGTCGACGTCGACGCAGTTGTAGAAGGCCATCGGGGTGTCGGCGATGTTCCACACCGCGAGAACCTTCTGCTTGCCGCTCAGCGAACCGAAGTTCACCTGGTGGGTGACGGACGCACCGGGCCGTGCGCCACCGTCGTTGTACTCGGCGATCTTCCGACCGCCGACGTAGTACTGCCACGTGCTGGTGGCGTGGCGCGCCGTCAGTCGCCAGGTGAAGCTGGTCGACTTGCTGACGGGAGACACCTTCCACCCCTTGCCGTCGTTGTCGAGCTCGGCGAATCCCGCGTTGCCACCGCTACAACTGGTCAGCCCCTTGGGGCCTTCCACGCTCTGGGGCTCGTACTTGATGGCACCGCAGGGGACGGTGTTCGCCGCGCACTGTGCCTGTCGGCTGGCGGGTGAGTTGATGTAGCCGTGCGCGCCCGCGTTGCTGGCGGGCAGGCTGAGGGCGAGGAGTGGGGCGATTCCCGCACCGATGGCCACGGCCATCTTCCTCTTTCCGTTCATGTCGGCTCCTTCTGTGGGGGGTCTGCACGCGTGCAGGACACGGAGGGGACAGGGCAGCGGCGTTGGAGCGCGTCCGCCGGAGCCGGAGACGGACCGTGGGGGGTCTGTCACCCGTACTCGCGACGTAGGCTCGATCCCGCCGTTGCTTGGTCTAGACCGTAGCGCTTGACGAGCCACGGTCAAGGCCTCTCCTCGGACGCCCCTTCACCCCAAGCCGTTTCTTGAGCCCCACAGCCCCCAGGATTAACTGAGGCCTGGATAATAGAAGGTTGAAGGAATCAGGCTGGTTGACCTGGGCAAACAACCATCTCCCGGCACGCCCGGTCGAGCACCTCCCTGCCGGCCTCGGACATTCCCAGATCTGGCTGAAATCCATCCCTCTGATCTTCCTTTGCGGAATGATCACCTCCTTGCGCCTTCCCGCACTTGGGACGCCCGCGAGCACCCAGGACGACTGCGTGATGGACCCGGAGTACTGGCCTCCACCGCACGTCCCACTCAACGGCCGCGACTGAAATGGACCCGCGGGGTCGCGCCCCGAGGAACGAACGCAGCCCCGAAGGGTTGTCCCGTACTAACTGGCGGATCAGCACACGGCGTCAGATGCGGTGCACCACAAAGCGGAGTGTCGGCCCGTAATGGGTACATCCGGGCAATTCAACAACGCAGCGCGGGGGCGCTGCCCGGGTCACCAGGCACAGCGGAGCGCCGTGGCCCTCGCTGTGCGCCCGCCGGGTACTGGGAGACGACGCCTAGACGGCGATCTCGCCCGCGAGCAGCCCGTCGAGCAAAGCCCCAGCGCACTGTTCGGCGAGTTCCTCGGCATGTGCGGGCAGGGGCTGACCGGCGCGCAGATGGCGGCGGACCGACGCCAGCGGGAGTTCGACCAGGGCAAGTGCGATGCACTCGGCCGCACCGGGGCCCTTGACGCCCAGGGCCGCGGCCAGGGCGGCGAGGGCCGCGTACACGCGCTGGTTGCCCAGGTCCGCGCGGCACCGGTGCTCCTCGGACCACTCCGTGCGCCCGAAGTCCTCAGCGCCGTAGAGGAGGAGCGCCGCCTCATCGGGGTGGGCACGGCTCCAGGCGATGACGTGGCGGGCCGCCGCACGCGCCGCGCGCTGCGGATCGACGTCCGCTCCCAGGGCCTGGAGATAGCCCTCCTGGAAGCCCGCGACCGTTCGGAGCCAGACCTCGGCGAGCAGTGCGGGCCGCCCGGGAAAGCGGTGGTAGACCGAGCCGCTCGGGGCACCCACGTCCTTGGCTACGGCGGACATGGTCACCCCGGTCGGACCCGATGCCGCGGCTCGCCGGACGGCGGCGTCGAGCAACTGGTCGACATCGAAGCGGGGTGGCCTGGCCATGGCCGAGAGAGTACCCTCCACCATATTAGAGAGCAGTCTCTATAAAGGTCTGGGGAGGACCGATGGGCGTCTACAACGTGCACGAACGACTGCTGACCGCCGAGAAGGACGCGGTGGGAGCCCTGGTCGACGCGCTGGCGGGCGACGGCGATCCGCTCTGGCCCCACGGCTCGTGGCCGCGCATGGAGTTCGACGGCCCGCTGACGACCGGAGCGGTCGGCGGGCACGGACCGATCCGCTACACCGTCATCGCCCACGTCCCGGCCGTCTGGGTGCGGTTCGCCTTCAGCGGGCCGCGCGGCTTCGACGGCTTCCACGAGTTCACCGTCCTCCCCGTCGACGACGAACACGCCCTGTTGCGCCACACGCTCGCCATGGAGACCCATGGCACCGCCCGCCTCACCTGGCCGGCCCTGTGGCGCCCCCTGCACGACGCACTGTTGGAAGACTCTCTCGACCGCGCCGAACTGGCCTGTACGGGCTCGGTGGCACGCCCGGCCCGGTGGAGTGCGTACGTACGCCTGGTGCGCCGCCTCGCCCGCTGAGGTTCTGGTCGACCGGGGGCGGGGCGTCGCTCAACCGATGGGCGCGTCGGGCAGATCGGGGTCGGGGCCGTGGACGACGGTCAGATCGGCGAGCCCGGAGAACGTCAGTACGGGAACCAGCAGCGCGCCCGCGACGAGTTCCAGCCGGTGCGCCTGCGCGAACAGCACGCTCAAACCGGCGCTGTCGAGGTACTCGACGTCGGTGAGGTCGACGACCACCCGATCCGGCATGGTGCCGAGCGCGGCGGCGAAGGCGTCGGTGTTGCTCATGTCGATCTCACCGACGGCCTTGAGGACGGGCGTTCCGTCCGGACGGTGTCCGGAGGTCAGGGTGAGCGGTGTGGTCATCGGGTGATCCTCGTATGCATGTCGACGATAGTGCCGCTCGGGCCTGGCGTGATGGTGACGTGCTGCATCATCGCGCGCATCAGGGCCATCCCCCGACCGCGGTGGGCGTTGAGTTCGGGCTGGGGCGTCTTCCAGTGCCCGCTGTCGGCGATGGACAGACGCAGATCGTTCACGAGTGCCTCGGCCCGCAGCCGAACCGTCTCCCCCGGGCTGTCGCGGTGGCCGTGCTCAATGGCGTTGGCACACGCCTCACCAGCTGCGACCAACACGTTCTGCACGGTCTGGGGAGGCAGGTCGCACTGGTCCAACCAACTGCGCAGGGCACTTCGTACGGGGGCCAGTTGGGCGGACTCGGCGGGGAAGGTCATATCGAGCGGAGCGGGATGGCGGTAGAGCAGGAGGGCGACGTCGTCGTCGTACCCACCGGCCGGGGCGAGCCGCTCCATGACCTGGGTGGCCAGCTCCTCGACGGCGGCGTCACGCCCGTCCTGAACCGCCTCGCCCGCTTGGTCGATGCCCACGGTCAGCGGTCGGCGCCGTCGTTCGACCAGCCCGTCCGTGTAGAGCAGCAGGGTGGCACGGGCCGGTACGGTGCACTCCGCCTCGGGGCGCTCGACGCCCGGCCTGACGGCGAGCGGTGCGAAGCGACCGCCGTCCAGGAGCATCGTGGTGCCGTCGGAGTACGCGAGGATGCCGGGCGGATGACCGGCGCTGGAGTAGGTCAGCCGTCCCGTCCCGGGGTCCAGCACACCGCAGAAGACGGTCGTGCACACGGCACCGGGGACGCTCGCCGCGAAGTGGTCGAGTGCCATCAGGGTCCGGGCGGGACTGGCGTCCTGGAGGAGCAGGGCGCGGCAGGCGCTGCGCAACTGCCCCATGACCGCGGCTGCCGCCAGCCCGCGTCCGACGCAGTCGCCGACGATGATGCCGATGCGGCCGTCGGGCAGCGACACCGTGTCGTACCAGTCGCCGCCGACTTCAAGGGGCCGGGTCGCGGGCTCGTAGCGGACAGCGAAGCCCTCGGGAAGCCTGGAGGGTCCCAGGATGGCCCGCTGGAGGGCGAGGGCCGTCTCGCGCTGCTGATCGATCTGGTGGGCGCGGTGCAGACCCTGCGCCAGATGCCCCGCCAGCAGCGACAGAAGCAACTGGTCCTCGCCGGTGAACGGCCGGTGGTCGCCCAGGTCCACCCAGAGCACGAGGGGGCCTTCCGGGTGCTCCAGGACGATGCTGGCCCCGGAGTGGTCGACCGTCAGGGTGAGCAGGGGCCGTTGGCTGAGCTCATGGAGGTCGTGGCGGCGTTCGTCGGACAGTTGCTGCCAGCTGATCGCCGGGTCGGTGGCGGTGAGGGCGGGCCGGTCACCGAGGCCGAAGACGGCCGCCGAGACGTGTCGGGCGCGCCAGAGCCCCTTCAGCTCCGCGAGTGCGCCGTCGAGCGCATCGGACAGATCGGTGGCCCGGGACAGGAGCGTGCTCAGGGAGGCGAGGGCGCTCTCGCGCTGGATCGCGTAGTGCTCCGCGGTGACGTCGCGGAAGGTGCCGACGGTCGCGCGGCGACCGCTGTCGGGGTCCTGCGCCTCGTTGAACGTGGCGCTGATCCACAGCCGGTGGCCGTCCCGATGGGTGACGGGGATGGTGTAGCTGCCGTGGGTCTGCCCGAGCAGTCCGGTGAACGCATCGGTGACCTGTCGGTGTGCCTCCGGATCGCGGGTCGCGTCCGGCCACCACGGATGGACATGCGGGTAGGGCAGGCCCTCCGGACCGTAGCCGAGGATGTCGGCGAAGGCGGTGTTGATCTCGATGATGGCGCCGTCCTCGTCGCAGACGAAGAACGCTTCCTGGAGGGAGTCGACCAGTGCGGTCCGCCAGCGGACATGGTGGCTGCGCAGCCGCGACAACTCCACGTTCGCCCGGACCCTGGCCAGGAGTTCGGCGGCGGCGAACGGCTTCACCAGATAGTCGTCGGCCCCGGCCTGCAATCCCTCGATGGAGGCTTCCTGACCGGCGCGCGCGGAGAGCAGCAGGACGGGTACGGAAGCGGTACGGGGGTCGGTGCGCAATGCGGCGACCAGGGCCAGCCCGTCGAGCCTGGGCATCATCACATCGCTGACGACCAGATCGGGTGCCTGGACGCGGATGGCGTCCAACGCGTCCTGGCCGTCGTTGACGGCGCTCACTTCGTAACCGGCTCCTGACAGCAGTCGTACGAGGTACTCGCGCATGTCGGCGTTGTCGTCGGCGATCAGCAGGGTCGCGGGGACGATGCGGGTGGAGGCGGTCGCCGCCGGGTCGGGAGCAGCGTCCCGGACATCCCGGGGGGCACTGTCCGTTGGGGCCGCGGGGAGCCAGCGCAGAGCTTCCTGGATGTAGGGGTGAGCCGCGGTCGACACACCGGTCGATTCGCTGACGGGGGCGACGGAGTCCGCCGGCAGATGTGCGGAGCCGAACGGCAATCGGATGGTGAAGCGGGTGCCTTCGCCCTCGGTGCTGTCGGCGGTGATGCTGCCGCCGTGCAGTCCGATGAGCTCCCGCACCAGCGCGAGACCGATACCGCTGCCCTCGTTGGAGCGGGAGCGGGCGTTCTCGATGCGGTGGAAGCGCTCGAAGAGGCGGGGGATCTCCTGGGTCGGAACGCCGATGCCCGTGTCCGTGACGGTCACCACCGCTGCGCCGCCGTCGGCGTGCAGCGACACACCGATCGACCCGTCGAAGGTGAACTTCAGCGCGTTGCTCAACAGGTTGAGCACCACCTTCTCCCACATCTCGGAGTCGATGTGGACGGGCTGGTCGAGCGGGGGGCAATCCACCCTGAAAACGAGCCCGGCCTGGTCGATCGCGGACCGGAAAACGCTGGCCAGTTCGGTGGTGACGGCGGCCAGGTCAACGGGCTCGTACCTGGCCTGCATCCGGCCGGCCTCAAGGCGCGAGAAGTCGAGCAGGGTGTTGACGAGCTTGCCCAGGCGCAACCCGTTCCGGTGCATCACGTCCAGCTCTTCGCGCATCTGCGGATCGGCCTCGGCCAACCGTGTGCGCAACTGCTCCAGCGGGCCCATGATCAGGGTGAGCGGGGTGCGGAACTCATGGCTGACGTTGGAGAAGAAGGCCGTCTTCGCCCGGTCCAGTTCGGCCAGTTCCTCGGCCCGCCGCTGCTGGGCCTCATAGCTGCGGGCACTCGCGACCCCTGCCGCGATGTGGCCTGCGACCAGGTCGACGAACCCCCGGTACCCCTCGTCCAGGAGCCGATACCGGTTCAGGGCAGCCACCACGAAGCCGTACGGCGTGTCCCCCTGCTGCAACAGCGGCACGACCAACGCCTGTACGGGCGGTTCCGATCGGTCGCCGGTGGGCAGTCCGGTGAACGGAGCGCCGTCGAGTGCCACCAGCACGGGCTCGCCTTCGGCCAGGTCAGCAGCGGGCCAGACCCCTTCCGGGTCATCGAGCGGCAGCACCGCAGGCGCCGCCGCGTGCCCGATCGGCATTCCGGTCGCACCGGCCAACCGTGCCGAGCCGTGGCCGTCGAAGAGATACGTCAGTGTGAAGGGCAGGTCCAGCAGATTGTGACCGAGTTGCTGGCCGCAGAAGGCCAACACCTCCTGCTCGGTGCGTACGACGGTGGGGTCGGAGCCGAGGTCCCGCAGTGTCGCCATCTGACGCTCGCCGATGACCCGCTCGGTGTCCTCGCTCACCACGCACAACATGCCCACGACCTGGCCCGCGTCATCGCGCAGGGGGCTGTAGGAGAAGGTGTGGTAGCTCTCCTCCGTGAACCCCGACCGTTCGACGAAGAGCAACAAAGCCTCGTCCCAGGTCGCCGTCGCCGTCGCCAGCACGGTGTCGATGCGGGGGCCGATGTCCTCCCAGATCTCCGCCCACACCTCACTCGCGGGCCGACCCAACGCCCACGGGTACTTGCGGTCCAGCGTGTCACGACGGTAGGAGTCGTTGCAGAAGAAGGTGAGTTCCGGCCCCCACGCCATCCACATCGAGAACCGTGAGGAGAGCAGGATGCTCACGGCCGTTCGAAGGCTCTGCGGCCATCGGGCGGGGGGCCCGAGCGGAGTGGAGTCCCAATCGACCTGGGCGAGGTGCCTGCCGACCTCCTCGTCCGCGGCGAATACGTCCGCTCCGTCCGCAACCGGCAACCCGCCCTCAGCGCCTTCGGAACCCGCCATGGGAAACCCTTCGATCCTGCCGGCAACCCCCGAATCGGCCGAAAATCTCCTCGGCCACAACGGGAAACAGCGACTTCCACCCGTGCCGTGCGTGCTTGCCGCACCGCCTGATCCCTCGCACCGCGTCTCGGCCGCCGCCTCCACTGTCGGAATTCGGGTACGCGATCCGTAGGATAAGGCAGCAGTCCGGCCAGCGAGTACGCGGGTACGGGACCCCGGGACGGGCGGAGACAGCGTGGCGGTGACGGAGAGTATCCCTGGCCAGAACGTGCTGCCCCCGTCGCCGGACGAGGTCCGTCCGCTCCACCGAACCCGTCGACTTCGCGCTCCAACACCCTCGTCATCGCGCGCACCCCGCCCGGCTGCGGTGGGCCGACAGCTCATCCGGCGACCGCCACGCGACAGGCTGCGGACGGTCTGCTGGCCGGAGTACTTGAACTCCTCACCGATCAGGGTGCGGCCGTCCACGACGGCACGGCACCGCTCGCTCTCCGTTCCCGTCCACCGCACCGAACCCGTACAGGAGTCCTGGTGACCGACCGCACCCTGACCGTCAGCGCTCGACCCCACCCCGTGGGTCCTCATCTGCTGACCGTGGCCGGTGAACTCGACCATCACACGGGGCACCGGCTCCGCGACGCCCTCGATGAGATCCCCTTCGAGTCCGGCGCGGGCTTGGTGATCGATCTGTCTGATCTCAGCTACTGCGACTCCACCGGCATCACCCTGTTGGTCAGCGCCTATCAGCGGGCGCAGAGCACCAGTAGTCCACTGTCCCTGGCCGGGTTGAGCCCCGATCTACTGAGGGTCTTCCGCATCGTCGGACTGGACCAGGTCTTCACTCTGGAGCCCAGCGTCGAGCACGCGATCAGCGCGCTACGCCCCTGATCGGTCCGAACAGGACGGTCTGCCGAGGTGAGGGACGGCCGTCCCGGCCGGGTGGAGTCGGTCGGCGGCCTCGCTCGCGCCGCACTCGGTGAGAGGTCGGCGCTCAGCCGGTGGGCCTGCCGATCTGGTGGTCGTAGAAGACGCGGGCGAGGGAGCGCATCAGCTCCAGTTGCTTTGCACAGTCCTTGATGACGTCCCCGCCAGCCATGAAGACGATTTCCTGTGTGTTGGCTTCCTGGCCGCCCTTGCGGGCGAAGCCGGCACTCAGCCGACCGGTTCCCGGATCGCCCGGGCAACTGGTGCGGAAGGATGCTTGCCGGCCGACCTCGGGCATGGCTCCGTAGCCTTCGGCGGGACCGCCGGGCGCACCCGCCTGGTAGCCGTCCCGCTCGGTGTAGACGTCGAGGCGATGCCCGAGGGGGTTTCTGGCGGCCGGTTCGTAGCCGCAGTGCCATCCACCGTCGTGCCAGTCGCCGTGGGCCGAGAGGGAGAACGCAGGACTGCCGAGAACCGGCTTCAGGAGCTCCGGGTCGGGACAGCCCGTGGTGTTCGCTTCGGCCCGCGCCTCGCTCTTGCCCTGATGAGGTGCTTTCGCCTTCTCCCCCTCTTCTCCAGGAGAACCGCAGGCTGCCAGAGCGACGACCAGGGCCACGGCGGTGACCAGGCGGCGGGACTGTCCGAGGTGGCGCACGGGGTGTTCTCTTCTCTGACGTGGGACGAACGTCCGCGATGATGTCAGACGTGGTGTGTGACGTCAGGAGAAGTGATGATTTCGCAGACGAAGTAAAGGTATTGGACCCATAGCTGGACGCCGCTCACGCCCATTCAGCCGGTTCGGCCCGTACCAGCAGGTCTGCTGCCATCCCGCAGCGCGCCGGCCCACGGCACGAACGACCCGCAGCGCGACGACGGCCCAGGAACGCAGGAGCTGACACAACATCACCTGTTGTCACAGGAACACCACTTCCCATCCCGGGTCACAGGATCACCTTGGGCCTCCAGGGGTTCCGAACAGGTAGAACGGGCCGATGGGGTCGCATGGTCGCGGGAGTCGGGGGCACACGAGACTGTAGGTAGCGGCGGCACCACGGACCGTCCGGGTGCGGCCACCAGACACGCACCCCCTCACCCACCGACCCACCCTCGACCCTCGACCCTCGACCCTCGACCAGGACTACAGCCTCGCTTCTCCCGGGCCCGCGCGTGCCCGGGGGCGACAGCGGACGCATCACCATGACGGCCCGTACCCCGGCGGACCGGCGGGCGCGCACACCTCACCCACTCGGCACGGAGCAGTCGTCATGATCACTCCCTCGTTACCTCCATTCACCCATCGGACCGTCTTCATTCCCCGCACCCATCGTCAGGGCGAGGGGGAACACGCCGTCATGCACGTGGCGGGCGAGATCGATATGTACACGGGCGAGTGGCTGAAGGCCGCGCTCTCCCTCTGCATCGCCTGCGGACCGACAACGATCCACCTCGACATCACGGGTGTGACCCTGCTGGACTCCAGTGGACTCGACTCGCTCACGTCCGCGCAGCAGGACGCCGCAGCGACCGGTGTCACCCTGCTGCTCACCGGGCAACCCGCACCCATCGTCGAACGGCTCCTCCGGCTCAAGGGCGCCGATCCCCTCCCCGGTGGCGAACCCAGCACCCCACCGCACCGCCATCCTCGATGGGCGCGCTGGGACCGCATCCCTTACCCACCGCAGTCGACGCCGGTGCCTGCCCCGCGCTCCCCCACCGGCCGCTGCCAGGGCCGACACCCCAGTCGTCCGAGCGTCCTACGTCGGGTCAAGCGGCGACGTCCGTTGCTTTCGCGGCAGCACGGCCGCAGCACGGTCGTCGCCGCCCTCATCCTCGCCCTCTCAGCACTCGCCGGGCTGGTGCTCGCCCTGTTCACCGACCCCAGGCGTTGACGGTCCCATCCAACCGTGCGGTGTGTTGCGCCGGATCGAGCCAAACTACGACCACGCCCGTCGGCCGCTCGGGACGCTGCTGTAGCCTGCCGGTGGCGTTGCACACGACGCCCGAAGCGGTCAGTGCCCAGTGGTTGTGGTTGAGGTTGGGGTGTTCTCAGTGGTGACAGGAAAAGTACTCAGTTTCGATGACGTGCGCGGCTACGGCTTCATCGCGCCGGACAACGGTACGGACGACGTCTTCATGCACGCGAACGACCTGCTGGACGACAAGTATCTGTTTCGTTCGGGGTCGCACGTCGAGTTCGAGGTGGAAGACGGGGAACGCGGGCTCAAGGCGTCGCGCGTTCGCATCGTCGCATCCGGTGGTGGTCCGACGCGCGCAGGCGCCGTTGCCGCACCGAGGCCGTCGACGCACCACAGGAGTGAGATCGAAGACGGTGATTGCGATCTGTTGTCGGCCGCCGAGTTCACTCAGGAGATCACCGAGGCGTTGCTCGCAGCATCGCCTTCGTTGACCGGCGAGCAGATCCTCCAGGTGCGCAGGCGGATCGTGGAGTTGGCCCGCACGCACAACTGGGTGGAGTCCTGATCCCGGCGCGGCCGGTGCACTGACACAGGGGCCGCGATGCTCGGCGTGTACGGGGCGATGCTGGCCCTCGACCTGCCCCCGTCCGATGCCGCCGAGTGCGAAGAGCGCGATGACCACGCCGAGC
>NZ_JBEXVD010000060.1:0-9513 GCF_040638655.1 Streptomyces sp. NPDC005963
CGGAACGAACCCTCATCCAGCAACAACGCAATCCGCTCACGCGCCGTCAACTTCCCCTTCGCATGCTGCGCCTCGGTCGCCCGATCACTCGGCCCAGCCACCGCCCGCGCCCGCATCACGAGGAGTTCGGCGGCGCGCCCCCGGGCGTCCTCCGCCGGAGGGAGCCCGCCCGAGGGCTCGTCCAGGAGCGTCATCTCGTACCAACTCTCTGTGGGGCGGCGGTCTGCGACGGCCGGTCAAGGGTCATGTCGAGCCCAGTTGCTCGGCGGTGGCGGGGAGGATCTGCACCAGCTTCCCCGGAGCGGTCTCCCGACGCCGCCACTCGCGGGGGTAGCCGAGGGAGACCTCCTGATGGGGCACGCCGTCACAGTGGATCAACCGGGGGATGTGGAGGTGCCCGTACACCACGGCACGGGCACGGAAACGCACGTGCCAGTCCGCCGTCGCCGTCGTACCGCACCACAGCGCGAACTCCGGGTGCCACAGCACGCGGGTGGGTTCGCGCACCAGCGGAAAGTGATTGACGAGGACGGTGGGCAGGTCCGCGGGGAGCGCTTCGAGGCGGGCCTCGGTCAGTTCGACCCTGGCTCGGCACCAGGCTTCCCTGCTGGGGTAGGGATCGGGATGGAGCATGAACTCGTCCGTGCAGATCACTCCGGCCTCTTCGGCAACCCTCAGGGCCGACTCCTTGGAGTGGGTGCCTTCGGGCCGGAAGCTGTAGTCGTACAGCAGGAACAGCGGGGCGATGGCCGCAGGGCCGCCCTCGCCCTCCCAGATCGGGAACGGGTCTTCAGGGGTGAGGACATCGAGCCTTCTGCACAGTTCCACCAGATGGCGGTAGCGCTGCTCGCCACGGAGCTGTATCGGGTCGTCCGGCGCGGTCCACAGTTCATGGTTGCCCGGCGTCCATATCACCTTGGCGAAACGGTCCCGCAGCGTACTGAGCGTCCATTCGATGTCGGAGACGACCTCTCCGATGTCGCCGGCGATGATCAGCCAGTCGGTCTCCCTCTCCGGTCTCAACTCATCGACGATCTTCTTGTTCTCGTCGTACCGGACGTGGAGGTCGCTGATCGCGACGAGCCTTCCGGGGCGCTTCTCAGGCATCACTCACTCACTTCGCTGAATCTGGTCGACGTGCCCGACTGAGCGTCGGCCCTGCGGGGTCGCCATAGGACGGACGGAACGGCGGTCAAGACCTTCCTCCCCCACAAGCCTCCCTGACATCCTCGCCGACCGCCCCGGAGCACTCGACCCCTCTCTTCGCCAAGCTGTTGAACGAGCATCCAAAATCGGGGCGTAGGCAGGGTGCCGTGGCCCCGAACGGCTCGTCAGCTCGGTCCTCGACGCCTCGGCGTCGATACCCGGCTCGGACGCTGATCACCCCGGGCGTGCCGGCGGTCCGACCGGCCTCCCGTGTCACACCGAACGGGGGATCACGCGGGGAACCTCCGAGCCCCCGGTCGAACCGGCGGAGCGGAAGGCGGCGACCTCCGCATCCTCCCGTACGCCACGGACCAGCGGCCCTGGCACTCGGGAGGTCCGACATCGCCCGCGGGAGAACGATCGTTGGCCGACCCGCCGGCGGCGACTACTCCATTCGAGCGATGTGTCCGGATTACAGGGCCGCACGGGACGTCCTGCGGTTGCGGGACACTCCGCGCTCTCGAACAGCCATTCCCCAAGTTGTTCCCCCCGGAAGGGAGCCGTCTCAACCTCCCCCCAAGGCGGACGACTTTCCCCGGGCGGTCGACTCCGGGCGCGTCACCGGGCATCGGTAGAGTCACGTCCTTGACCACCCAGGACCTTGAGGAGGGCTGAAGAACCATGGCCGTGGACGCACTGGACACCCGCATCTTGCGGCTGATGATCGAGCAGCCGCGTACCAGCGTGCGGGAGTACGCCCGGATCCTCGGCATCGCGCGGGGCACCCTCCAGGCCCGGATCGACCGACTGGAACGCCACGGCGTGATCACAGGGACCGGCCCGGCTCTCTCTCCCGCCGCATTGGGCCATCCGGTACTGGCGTTCGTCCACATCGAGGTCACCCAGGGGCATCTGGACGAGGTGGGCGAAGCACTCGCGGCAGTACCGGAGATCATCGAGGCGTTCTCCATCACGGGTGGCGGGGATCTGCTGACCAGGGTGGTGGCCCGGGACAACGGCCATCTGGAGGACGTCGTACAGCAACTGATCCAGTTGCCCGGAGTGGTGCGGACCCGTACGGAGATGGCCCTGCGGGAGCGGGTGCCCCATCGACTGCTGCCCCTGGTGGAATCCGTCGGTCGCACAGCCGCTCAGTGAAGAGCCTGCGTTTTGGCATCCTGGTGGCATGAGCAACGCACGCGGCACCTCAGTCATCTTCGACCTCGACGGCACCCTGGTGGACAGCGAGCTCAACTACTACGAAGCGGGTCGGCACATACTGGCCGAACACGGTGTGACGGATTTCAGTTGGGAGCGCCACACCGACTTCATCGGCATCGCCACCCGCGAGACGGTGGCGACGCTCCGTGCGGAGTACGGGATCGACACCCCGGTCGATGAACTGTTGGCCGCCAAGAACAGGCACTACCTCGCCCTGGCCAGCGCCTCGACTCCGGTGTTCCCCGAGATGGCGAAGTTCGTCGAACTGCTGCACGGTGATGGAACTCCGATGGCGGTGGCCTCGGGTTCATCGCGCGAGGCCATCGAAGCGATCCTGCGCGGAACGGGCCTCGACGTCTACTTCTCCACCGTCGTGTCCGCCGAGGAGGTCCCTCGGGGCAAGCCGGCACCCGATGTCTTCCAGGAAGCGGCTCGCCGGCTGGGGAGCGCACCCGCCGACTGCGTGGTGGTGGAGGACGCGGCGCCGGGGGTGGTCGCGGCACGTGCGGCGGGAATGCGCTGTGTGGCCGTCCCGTACGTTCCGGCAACCGCGGCGGATCCGGAGTTCCGGTCGGCGGATCTCCTCTACACGGGCGGACAGGCCGAGTTCACGGCGCAGGCCACCTACGACTGGCTCAACTCCCACTAGCTGCGACACCGTTCGGCTTACCGCTAAGTGCTTTAGAGAGCGAGCGAGATCGGCAGCCTGAGACTCACCTTCCAATGCCTTTCTGGCCGGCCCTCAAGGGGTCTGATCTGCGGATTTATGACTCACGGTCGCTTTATTCACTCCTATCTCACTATCCCTCTATCAGCTAAGCGGTTTAGCTGTAGAGTCATGGTTGGCACCCTCGCCGACCGGGGGCCTCCTGGGCGGGCACGCCCCCGCGCCCGGCCATCAGGAAGCAGGAGGGCCCCGGTTCCTCCCCCGTCGGTGTTCCGGCGTACGCCCCCACGCAGTACCGGTGCAGCCCCTGCGCGGAGCGACTCTCAGGGGACGCAGGCCAACAGGAGCGGCAGCATGGGTGCGACGACCGAAGCCACCACGACCCCGACGCCGGCCGCCCGCGGCGGGCGCTCCTGCGGAGAGAGAATGCGGCGCAGCCGGATCAGAGCCCCCGGGCCCCCCGCTCCCAGCGCGCCCGAGGGGATCCGACCTGCTGCCACCTCGCACAGGGCGGTGGCCAACGCCTCACGCGAGTGGAAGCGCAATGCGCGGTCGTCGGCGCTCATTTCGAGCAACAGCGCGGTCTGCGCTTCTGCGTGCCGGGCGAGCGGCAGTCCCGGGAAGGAACGGGCGAAGGCACGGACGGCCGTGCGCAGCAGATGGTGCCGACCGATGATGTGGGCGCGCTCGTGCTCCAGGGCAGCCTGCAACTGTTCGTCGTCCAGCACGTCCAAGGCGCCTCGGGTCACCACGATGCGGCGACGCCGGCCGGGAACGCAATAGACAGCGGGGACGGTGTAGTCGACGAGGGTGGCGTCGAAGCCGACGGCTTCGACGCCGATCATGTTGAGCAGGTCGGCATGGCGGCGCTGCTCGCGCCGGGTGTGCCAGAGTGTGCGCGCCAGCCAGCCGAGCGGCAGCAGGACCACCGCGGCGGGCAGCAACAGCAGTCCCGCGTCGGCCATCGACGGCGGGGTCGTGAGGACGTCCGTGGCCTGGCCGGGGTCGCAGGCGCTGAGCAGGCCGACCAGGCCGTCGTGCACGTGTCGATGGGTGAGCACCAAGTGGTACACGGTCAGGGCTGCGGCGACGACGAAACTCAGCATCAGGCCCTGCCAGGCGAGGATGCCCAGGGCGGGGGCGCGATGCGGCCAACGCGCCCGTGCCAGGGCGTACGGAACGGCAGCGCCCGCCAGAAGGGCGTACCCCGCAGCGGCGCCGGCCATGATCATGATCCACTCCGCCGCTTGGCGGCGCGCAGAGCGGCGCGGAGCGCCTGGACCTCCTCGACGGAGATCTGCTCGACGAAGCTCAACAGCACACCGGCCGGATCCGGGGTGCCCTCCAGGGCGTCGTGCATACGAGCGGCGGTGTACTGCTGGCGGGTGCACGTGGCTCGGTAGAGCCAGGCGCGGCCGTCCTTCTCGCGAGTGAGCATCCCCTTGCCGAAGAGGATGTCGGCCACGGTCTTGACGGTGCTGTAGGCGATGGGGCGCTTCCTGTTGAGGTCGTCGCGCACTTCTCGGGCGGTGGCGGCGCGCCCCCAGGCCCAGAGGCGATCCATGATCTCGGCCTCAAGTCCGCCCAGCTGTCTCACGCCGCTCCCCTTTCGGCCCGCGTCCGCCCCCGGCTTCAGCGGTTGCTCATCGTAGTCGTGGTGTTCGGTTCGCCCGCTGGGGCCACGGGGAGCGGACAGGCGTCCGCGGTGCGCAGGCGCCGTAGGAGTGCATGGGCGAGCAGGCCCAGGGAAGCAAGGGCGAGGACTGGTTGTGCAGGGGCCCAGTAGGTGTGGGCACCGCTCATGCCGAGGGCGAGGACCACGAGCTTGTTGCACACGGGGCAGCCGACCGCGAGCGTCGAAAGAACTCCGCCGGCGAGTGCGCGTGCGGTACGGGGCCGAGGAGCCTCGGCGCTCCGTCGACCGGCCGCATAGGTGGCGGCGAGCAGCCCCATCAAGAGGGAGCTGAGGGCCCAGACCGGATAGTTCCACCAGATCACCGGGGTCATCCGGGCGAAGAGGTCCGTGGGGACGACGCCCGTCGGGATGCCGATCGCCATCGCGGCGAGCAGGGTCACCAGCACCGCGACGGCCCACTGTCGGGGCATCCAGTTCCGCATCCGACAGTCCTCCCTAGCAGGCAATGCCAAGAACCTTAGTGGAAAGCCGGGTGGTGGGACACCGGCGGGGGTCCTTCTGTATCGTCGAGCGCACTGATCAGAGTGGAGGTCACGACCGTGAGTGCGAGCCGAGCGATGCGAGCGGCGGGTGCCTGGGGGCACCTTCTGCTGGTCGTGCTTGCGCTAGGTGTCTTCGCGATGCACACGGTCGGCCATCCGGAGAGCAGCCCCGAAGGTGACCATGGCGCCATGGCCGCAGCCCGCTCACAGGGGACGATGGCGGGTGGCTCGCCGGCACGCTCCGGGCCGACTGTCGAGGTCGCCGCAACCATCGGGGTGACGGGGGAGCCCCTCACGGCGGTGGCGAGCGGCGCTGACTCGGGCGCGGCCGACGCCGCCCTGGAACCCGGTCACACCCGAGGCGCCGGCCACCACACCACGGCGGTGGACCCTGCGGTTCGGCACGCCGCCCACCTGGTCCCGACGGATCGTCCCACCGGCCATGCGACACCACCCGTCGACGGATCCGCGGCTGTCCCGCTGGAACTCCTGGCGGTCGATGGCCACCAGATGCCGGCCACGGGGCATGACGAGCAGGCCGGAGCGCACCACCACGGCATGGTCATGGACATGGCCTCCCTCTGCGTGGCCGTCCTCGGCAGCTGGATCCTCGCCGCGCTGTTGCGCGCGGCGCTCGTCCGCAGGTCGGAGTGGCTGCCCCGGCTGCGTGCAGCCGCACTCGCCGCGCTGCGCCCCGGCGCCCCACCGCCACGACCTCACCTCACACATCTGTCCGTGCTGCGGATCTAGGCCGAATGCCACCGCGGGTGGTTCGCGCTGCCCGCCCACGCACACATCGGTAGGGATCCCCCGAAACAGACAGCGAAGAGGTTTGGCCATGACGTGCAACACCGGTATCAAAGGCACCGCGGAAGCCCAGAGTTCCACAGGTAAGGACCGCAGGCGCGGCGCTCGGGTCCGCCGCCGGATCTCCCTCGTCAGTACGGTTGCCGCAGCGGGATTGGTCCTCGCAGCCTGTGGTGACGCGGACGATATGGACGGCATGGACCACGGGAGCAAGAGCTCCCGTTCGGCGAGTGCTCCGGCCGGCGGCCAGAACGCCGCGCCGGGTGCCTTCAACGACGCCGACGTGATGTTCGCCCAGATGATGATCCCGCATCACGAGCAAGCCCTGAAGATGTCCCAACTCGCCGAGGGCCGTGCGGAGGACCCGGAGGTCAAGAAGCTCGCCGCGGAGATCGCCCGCGCCCAGGACCCGGAGATCCAGAAGATGAAGTCCTGGCTCAAGGCGTGGGGCAAACCCGAGTCGGCAGGTGCCGGAACGGAACACGACGGCCATGACATGGGCCCCTCCGAAGGTTCCGGAACATCCGGCGGGATGGCCGGAATGATGTCCGAGAAGGACTTGGACGAGTTGACGGCCGCGCAGGGCAAGGGCTTCGATCAGAAGTTCGCCCAGCTGATGATCGAACACCATCGGGGCGCGGTCGAGATGGCCGAAGAAGAACAGCGCAACGGTAAGAACGCGACGGCGAAGGAGCTTGCCGACGCCGTGGTCACCGCCCAGTCGGCCGAGATCGACGAGTTGAACAAGATCCTCGCCCGGCTCTGATGTCCCGGGCCGCCGCCTGCCGCGACCACGGGCGGACGGCGGCCCGTTCCACCCTGAACCCTGGCCTTCGGCCTCCCCACTACTCCCCACACGATCAGGACCCCATGAAGAAGCGTCATCTCGCCGCGCCCGTGACCGCGGCCGTACTGGCCCTCGCCCTCAGCGCCTGCTCGGGCGGCAGCACCGCATCCGACGACGCCGGTACGAAGGACTCGTCCACCGGCACGATCAGTCATATCCACGGCGTCGAGGTCGGCCCGACCGACAAGAAGCTCTACGTCGCCACCCATGAGGGCATCTACACGCCCGACGCGAAGGGCCGCCCCCAACTGGTCGGTGACCGCAAGGACGACTTCATGGGCTTCACCGTCGCAGCCAGCGGCTCCTTCCTGGCCAGCGGCCATCCCGCCCCCGGCCGGGACGCCCCGAACAACCTCGGTCTCATCGAGTCGACGGACGGGGGAAAGACGTGGAAGGACAGATCGCTCGTCGGGGAAGTCGACTTCCACTCGCTGGAACACGCCCACGGAACGATCTACGGCTACGACAGCACCAACGGTCTGCTGAGGGTGAGCGCCGACGGCTCCACCTGGGACAAGCGCAGCAAGCTGAGTGCACTGGACATCGCCGTCAGCCCGCAGGAGGCTCAGACGATCTTGGCCACCACCGAGTCAGGGGTCATCCGCAGCACCGACGGCGGCAGGAGCTTCAACAAGGCGGGCAGGTCCGTCATGGCGTTCCTGTCCTGGGTCACTCCCGATGCCCTGTACGGAATCGATCCGGCCGGTGAGCTCAGCCGCAGCGCGGATGGCGGACGGACCTGGCAGAAGGTCGGCACCGTACCCGGAGGCGGCCCCCAGGCTTTGACGGCTGTCACCGCGACCCATCTGGTGGCCGCGAGCCAGGACGGCGTATACGAATCCACGAACGGGGGCAAGACCTTCGCCAAACGACTGGACGTCACCTCGGGCGGGGATCACTGAGCGGTCTGCGCAGGCCCGCCACCGTCGAGGACCATGGATCGCTGGTCCTGGATGGTGGCGCTGCGGCCACCACGCCCGGCCGTCCACGCCTCGGGAAGATTGCCTCCCGGACGACGGGCGTGTACCGAAGACGGGGCTGTGCAGACACGACTCAGTCCGTACGCTGATCGGCGTCGCAGAGCTTGAGGACGAGTTCCCCGCTCAGCGGGTCAGATCCCGGTAGCGGACGGACCGGGGCACCGATCCACACCATGTGCGGCTCCACCCCGACCACGCGACAACGGAAGACGAAGCCCTCTTCGAAGCGCACGAGGGATTCATTGTGTGCAACCCCCCGGTGTCGGTGGACCACGTGGGACTCGATGACAACGCCCCGGCCATCGCTCCGGACGGTCTCCAGATCACTGGCGGCGCAGACGGGGCACAACAGCCGTCGAAACGATGTGGTGCCGCACCAGCGACAACGCTGGTGGACCAACCCCGGACTCTCCTGCGACGACGGTCGTTGCGTCGCCAGCCGTGCCGTCTGCTCCGTCGGCGGCCCAGCGGTCCACGTCGGTGAATGACGAATCTGCGCAATGCGGGTTGCTGGCTGGGACACGACTCGACCCCCTGCACTCGACTCGGAAAACAGCACGCCACCACGTTGGCGCACCGGCACCATATGGCACCGAGTGCAGCACCGTAAAGAGTGCGAAGCGGAATCCGCGATACTGAGTGCCAGGTCCAGGCTCCTTTCGGACGGCCTAGGCTTCTTCACCGAGTGCGGACTCGATCTGCTGGACGACCTTCCACAGCGGAGCCCCCCGAGGGGCGACCATGACGATGACCTCATCAGCGGACGAGCCTTCCGCGCCGTCGACAGTGGTCACGGCGCGCTCGGACTCACCCCCGCGCCCCCACACCGTTCGCACCAGAGCCAAGGCATGGTCGACGGAGGCGTCCGCGTCGCCGTGACCGCCCGAACGCAGCCAGGAGCGCAGGCCGTTGTTGTGTGCGGCGACCACACCGGCGGCGATCACTTCGGCGCGCAGTGCGCCTTCGGGCGCATCACCGCCCTGGGCGTCGGCGTATCGACGCCGAAGGAAACCTGCGAGGGTCCGTTCGTACCTGCGCACCACGGAGAGCTCGTACGTCCGCAGCCCTGGGACCTCCCGTGTGAGGCGGTACCGCTGTACGGAGAACTCGGGGTTCGCCGCGTACATGCGCGTCACGAGCCGCGCGGCATCGCACACCGTGTTGACCGGGTCGAGCGAGGCATCGGACCCGCGCATCTCCAAAAAGGCGGTCATCTCGGCGAGACACCGCTCGTGATCGGGGAAGACCGCGTCTTCCTTGGACGGGAAGTAGCGGAAGAACGAACGGCGACCGACACCGGCACGAGCCACGATGTCGTCCACCGTGGTCTGCTCGAATCCGCGCTCCAGGAACAGTTGGAAGGCGGCTTCTGCGAGCACTTCGCGCATGGGCGGCTTGGCGGCGCTGGTCCCGGCGGCGGGGCCGGTGGCCGCCTTGCGTCGTCTCTGCACTTCAGTCATACGGGGAACGTAACACCGCGACCCTCCGTTTGGCACTACGTACCTTTACAGAGGGTACTGCGTGCCATATGGTCGCGAGAACGGTGTACGAAGTGACCGGACTCGTCGGTACTCAGTAGGAGGTTTGGTGTGAGTTTGCGGATTGTGGTGTGTGTGAAGTATGTGCCGGATGCTTCGGGTGATCGGGGGTTTGGTAAGGATTTGACG
>NZ_JBEXVD010000061.1:0-7582 GCF_040638655.1 Streptomyces sp. NPDC005963
AAGATCTCATTGCACCCCTCGAGATCCTGGAAGTCCGCCAACGTCGGGTCCTGAGCCTGAAGCATCGTGCCCATAGCACCATCAGCAACAACGACCCGCGTGGCCAGCGCTTCGCGCAGGGCGCCGACGCGCTGCGCCGTACTCATGACGCATCAGCCAACCGCGACCCGATGGCGAGGGCCGCGACATGGCCGTAGGCATGGTCGATCCTGGTGAGCAGATCCGTTGGAAGCAGTTTGTACTCCTGTGTGCCGACGGTCTCGATGACCACGGTGGCCAGCGCGCAGCCAATTTGCGCCGCACGGTCGTACGGCAACTTCCAGGCAAGACCTGCGAGGAAGCCGGCGCGGAAGGCATCGCCTACGCCGGTTGGGTCGACGGCGTGGTCGGTCGACACCGCGGGAACGTCCTGCTGTTCCCGGCCCGCTACCAAGATCGATACACCGTCGGCACCGCGGGTGACGAGCCAGGCGCCCACGCGGGAAAGCACTTCTTCCCGGGTCCAGCCAGTCCGTTCCAGCAGCAGGGCCTGCTCGTACTCGTTGGTGAACAACAGATGGGCGCCATCTATCAGTTGCCTGGTCTGGTCCTCGTCAAGGCGGGCCAGTTGTTGCGAGGGGTCGGCAGCGACCCGCACCCCGAGGGTGTGGGCGGTGGCCGTGTGCCGCAGCATCGCGTCGGGGTCGTCCGCACCGATGACAACCAGGTCAAGCCCGCCCACGCGCCGGTGCACCTCGGCCAGGTCGATCTGGCGGGCCTCGGCCATGGCGCCGGCGTAGACGGTGGCGATCTGGTTCTGGTCCTCGTCCGTAGTGCACACGAAGCGCGCGGTGTGCAGTGTCTCGCTCACCCGCACGGACTCGATGTCCACTCCGGATCTGCGCAACCGGTTCCCGTACCCGGCGAAATCGATGCCCGCAGCGCCCACCAGGACCGGTCGGATGCCTAGGCGGCCCAGCCCGACGCAGATGTTCGCCCCGACGCCCCCCTCTCGCACTTCCAGTCGGTCGGCGAGGAACGACAAGGACACTCGCTCGACGGCCTCGGCGATCAGTTGCTCCGCGAATCGGCCGGGAAAGACCATGAGGTGGTCGGTGGCGATGGACCCTGCTACGGCGATACGCACAACGCTTCTCCTTCGACTCGGGGCGGGGCAGCGTGATCCGGCGGTCAGCGCATGCCCGCGGCCCTGCGCAGGGCCTCGGTACGGTCAGTGCGCTCCCAGGTGAAGTCGGGCAGTTCCCGCCCGAAGTGCCCGTAGGCGGCCGTCTGCGAGTAGATGGGGCGCAGCAAGTCCAGGTCCCGGATGATCGCCGCCGGACGCAGATCGAAGACCTCGGTGATCGCGTCCTCGATCTTCTCCTCGGCGACCGTGTTCGTCCCGAAGGTCTCCACGAACAACCCCACCGGCTCGGCCTTGCCGATCGCGTACGCCACCTGCACCTCGCACCGCGACGCGAGACCCGCCGCGACCACGTTCTTGGCCACCCACCGCGTCGCGTACGCCGCGCTGCGGTCCACTTTGGAGGGGTCCTTGCCCGAGAAGGCGCCGCCGCCGTGACGGGCGTACCCGCCGTACGTGTCGATGATGATCTTGCGGCCGGTCAGGCCCGCATCTCCCATCGGGCCGCCGATCTCGAACCGGCCCGTGGGGTTGACCAGCAGGCGGTAGTCGTCGGTTTTCAACCTGCTTCCCTCGGAGGCCAGTTCGGCCAGCACCGGGTCCACGACGTGGCGCCGGACGTCAGGGACGAGCAGCCCGTCCAGGTCGACGTCGGCGGCATGCTGCGAGGAGACCACGACCGTGTCCAGGCGCACCGGACGATTGCCCTGGTACTCGATGGTGACCTGCGTCTTGCCGTCGGGACGCAGGTACGGAACGGTACCGTCCTTGCGGACCTCGGTCAGCCGCCGTGACAGGTGGTGTGCCAGGTCGATGGGCAGCGGCATCAGCGTGGGCGTCTCGTCCGTCGCATAGCCGAACATCAGGCCCTGGTCGCCCGCGCCCTGACGGTCGAGTTCGTCGTCCGTACCGGACAGCCGCTTCTCGTACGCGGTGTCCACGCCCTGTGCGATGTCCGGCGACTGGGTACCGATCGACACCGACACCCCGCACGAGGCGCCGTCGAATCCCTTCGCCGAGGAGTCGTAGCCGATCTCCAGGATCTTCTCGCGCACCAACTGTGCGATGGGCACGTACGCCGTGGTGGTGACCTCGCCGGCCACATGCACCTGACCCGTGGTGATCAGCGTTTCCACTGCGACGCGGGATGCGGGGTCCACACGCAGCATCGCGTCCAGGACGGCATCACTGATCTGATCGGCGATCTTGTCGGGATGCCCCTCGGTCACGGACTCCGAGGTGAACAGACGACGGGACATGAAAGTTCCTCCTGTTGCTTCGGGCGGGGCGCGGGGAAGACGGGCGGCAGGGGTGCGCGAACCTCGGGTGCGCAGGGGCGCGGCCCGTTCCCTCACCGCCGGCCCGGTTGCTGCTTCTCAACGGATGGTCACCTCGCCGTCCCTGTCCCTTCGCCGGCCCGGGTGTCGTTCCCCGGCTGTCACCGAACCCCTGGCTGTCGAGCCTGGGTGGCACCGGTCGAAGCCCGGTCGAGCCGGCCCGGAGGTGACCGTGATGCGGTCGCCTCCGGGGTGTCGGGCGGTGTCTCCGCCGTGCCCCGCCTGCAGGGTTTGCGTCTCCTTGGACGCTGTTACCGTCTACGGCTGGCTCCACAACACGCTCAACAACGCTGACGGCGCCGCGCAATATCTGCACGATCACCTCATACGGTGACAATCACCACCCGCGGCATCTGACCGCGCGGCTTGTGAAACGGCTCCCGATCCGCCCGGCGCGTTGTGCGGTGTGCCGCGAGGTGGACTTGAGCGGTCCACGAGCGAAGCCGCACATGCTCGCCTGGCGAGGCCATCCCCGAGGCCACCGATCCGGGCGGTCGCGCTCACCGAGCTTGCGGGAACGACCGGGTCGAAGGGCGGACGGGGCATCATGCTGATGACGAACGGTGAGGTGAGCAGGGGCAGTGCCGCGAAGCGGCCCAGCCGAGGCGACTTCCTGGACCCACATCTCGATCCGCACCTCAACCGGTACGCAGCGCGCACTGCGGGCTTGAGGGCCTCGGAGATCAGGGCGTTGTTCGCGGTAGCCAACAGACCTGAGGTCGTCTCCCTGGCTGGCGGCATGCCGAACCTGACCGCGTTGCCGCTGGAGATGCTCTCTGAGCAGGTCGCACAGATCGTCGCGGAGGACGGTCTGACGGCACTGCAGTACGCGTCGGCGCATGGGCTTCCGCTGCTGCGGGAGCAGATCTGCGAGGTCGTGGCCTTGGAGGGGATCGCGGCGCACCCGGACGACGTCGTGGTGACGGTGGGTTCGCAGATGGGCCTCGACCTGGTGGCCCGGCTGTTCTGCGACCCGGGTGATGTGGTGGTGACCGAAGGCCCGTCGTACGTGGGCGCGCTGGGCTCGTTCGCTGCGTACCAGGCGCAGGTCGTGCATGTGGAGATGGACGAGCACGGCTTGGTGCCGGAAGCGCTGCGCACAGCGCTGCGGCAGGCCCGGGAGTCCGGGCACCGCGTGAAGCTGCTGTACACGATCCCGAACTTCCACAACCCGGCCGGTGTGACACTGGCGGTCGAGCGGCGGGCGGAGATCGTGGAGATCTGCCGCAGGCACGACGTCCTGGTGGTGGAGGACAACCCGTACGGCTTGCTCGGCTTTGACGGCCGGACCCATCCGGCGCTGCGCTCGCTGGACCCGGACAACGTGGTGTACCTGGGCTCCTTCTCGAAGACGTTCGCCCCTGGCCTGCGGGTCGGCTGGGTGCTCGCGCCGCGCGCGGTAAGGGAGAAGCTGGTGCTCGCCACCGAGTCGGCGACCCTCTGCCCGCCCACGCTGAACCAGATGATCGTTTCGCGTCATCTCGCCGGCCACGACTGGCAGGGGCAGATCGGCATCCTGCGGGAGGGCTACCGCGAGCGCCGCGACGCCATGCTCTGCGCACTGGAGCGGTACCTGCCGGGCTGTACGTGGACGGTGCCGGACGGCGGGTTCTATGTGTGGGTGACGGTTCCGGAGGGTGTAAACACCAGGGCTCTACTGCCGCGTGCGGTGGCCGCCGGGGTCGCCTACGCGTCGGGCACGGGGTTCCGCACGGACGGGTCAGGCACCCGCCACCTACGGCTTTCCTACTGCTACCCGACACCAGAGCGCATCCGGGAGGGAGTGCGCCGGCTGGCCTCGGTGCTGAAGTCCGAGGTGGATCTCACCCATGTCTTCGGCGGCATCGATCTTGGGGCGGTGCCTGGTGTCGATGGTCGCTTGACTCCCCACTCGTAGGCCGACGGTGTGGGCACGGCCAGAAACGGGACGTGGTGCCCGTCGCGAGGGGCGACGACCGTGGTACGTCGAGATGCCGGCCCCAGTTGGCCGGCCCACCTCCTGAGCCATGACCTGTCAGAACGCGTTATTCGGGATGTGCGTGCCCCACACCTCGCGCAGCACGTCGCACACCTCACCGACGGTGGCTCCAGCGGCGAGAGCCTCCTTCATCGGATACAGGACGTTGTCCGTCCCCGCCGCTGCCTTCTGTACCAGCAGCAGGGTGGCCACCACTCGATCGGTGCACCGCCACGCTCGCAGCTTGGCCAGTCGCTCGGTCTGCTGGGCTTCGATGAAGGGGTCGACGTGGAGCGGCTTGCAGGGCGCATCCTCGTCCGGTTGGCAGCAGTCGGCACCGGCTACGACGCGCTCCCTGGGGTCGGTCTCCCGTGGAGTGCGGTACGCGGAGCCCTCGATCTCCGACCTCTGGTAGCCGTGCTCGATCGCATCGGCCGCGCCGCCCAGCGTCTCGATGCTCTTCATCAAAGCGAGGGCTGCCGTCTCCAGGGCGTCGGTCATCCTCTCCATGCCCTTGGACTGCCGGTTCCTGAGCTGCACACTCGCGATCCGCGGGGGAATGCGGTGCAGTAGCGATGTGGTGGTACCGAACTCCTCCTTCATCACCCGCGTCCAGATGCGTCTCGCCGCACGGAACTTGGCGACTTCTGGGATGTTCGTCGTACGCGTCATGAGGCGGAACGACAGGCGCGGCGCGAAATCGTCCGCTCTCATACCGGCCGCCACCGCCGCGCGTACGTACTCGATCCCGTTCGCCAGGGTGAACGGGATCTCCTGCGCCGGCGATGCACCCGCCTTGGCCATGTCATCGCCGGAGATCGAGATGGTGTTCCACTTGGGTGTTTCGGCCCTGCAGTATTGGAAGGTGTCCGCCGTCAGCCGCAGTGAAGGCTTGGGCGGGAAGATGTAAGTGCCCCGCGCGATGTACTCCTTCAGCACATCGTTCTCGATCGTGCCTGCCAGCCGGTTCGCCGACACCCCGTGCTCCTCGGCGACCAACTGGTACATCAGCAGGAGCAACGCGGCGGGCGCGTTGATCGTCATCGATGTGGAGACCTTGTCCAGCGGGATTCCGCCGAACAGCACCCGCATGTCGTCGATCGAGTCGAGCGCCACTCCGGCCTTGCCGACCTCACCGCTCGCGAGCGGCGCGTCGCTGTCGTGGCCCCTACGGGTCGGCAGGTCGAATGCCACGGACAGGTCGGTCGTGCCGTTCGCAATCAGTCGTCTGTAGCGAGCGTTGGACTCGTCGGCCGTGCCGGACCCGGTGTACTGGCGCCTCGCCCATGGACAGGCCGTGTCCATGGAGGGGTGGCCGCGACGCGTGAACGGATGTCCTCCCGACCCTGCCGGCAGCCGGCCCTGCCCCTGGTAAGCCGCCGATGGGCCGTACATCGGCTCGATGGTCGGCCCAGGCTTGTCTGTTCTGCTGTGGTCCATCGATTCCCACTTCCCGGGCCGAAAGCGCTCAGCCGGCTACGGCACCACCACGGACAGTTCGCGGCACCCTTCGCGTGCGCCGGGGGAGTGGTTCCGCGGAGGTGTGTGTTGGCTCCCCCTTGGTGCTGGTCCGCGGAGCAAGCGCGACACCCGGTGCGGTATGGCGTCGTACACGGTCCCCGGAGGCTAGGCACCAGGGGGAGGAGCACTCGTGCGGCACGCTCGGCTCGCGTCCGTCGACCCTAGCGACCGACCACCCGGTGGAACAGGGGCAACGTACCGGCACGGCCGGTGACTCTCCACCACCCTGCGAGCACCCATCAAGAGCGAGGCGGGATGCTCGCATGGTGAGCCCCTACACGCGGGGCCACAAGGCCTCTTGCGTCACCGGACGTCCCATCGGCGTTCCTCCGTCCCCGAGGTGACGGCGGGCCCGTTCTGGGCTGTGCTGTCGATTCAGCCGGTGAGGTGACTGGGGCAGGTCGGCCTAGCGCGGGGGTTCGACCAGCCGCACGGCGGCTGGTCAGTACAGCGTGCTCGATCGTCCCGACGGAAGACAACCGACCCCACAGTGATCGAAGACGGCTCGGCACACACAGAGGAAGGACCGCTCTAGTGAACAACTCGTGGTTCCGAGGCTTCACCGCTCCCACGGGCGACAGGCCGCTGCTCGTGTGCTTTCCGCACGCGGGGGGCACCGCGGCAGCGTACATTCCGTTGGCGCGTGCCCTGTCCGCCGAGTTCGATGTGGTGTCCGTGCAGTATCCGGGGCGCCAGGACCGTTACGCCGAGTCGCCGTTCACCACGCTGGCACCGCTCGTTGCCGCAGTGGCCGCGGAGTTGGCCCACGAAGTGGCCCGGGACCGCGGGAGGCCGTACGCCCTGTTCGGTCACAGCATGGGTGCGCTCGTCGCCTTCGAGACGGCGCGACTGCTGATCCAGAACGGACTGCCAGCACCACAGCGGCTGTTCCTCTCCGCTCGGGGAGGGGCGCTCTGTCATACCGGCGTCGAGGGCGAGCCCTGGGACAATGCAGATGTGCTGGCCGACGTACACCGACTGGGCGGAACGGATCAGGCCATGCTGGATGATCCGCACATCCTGGAAATGGTGCTACCGGCGCTACGCGCCGACTACCGGGCTGTCGCCACCTACAGATGGGACCGGGGAGAGCCGATCACCGTTCCGGTGACCGCGCTGATCGGAGACCAGGACCCGCTGGTGACGGTTCAGGAAGCACGGACGTGGGGGGAGTACACCAGCGGCGACTTCGAGCTGAGGGTCTTTCGCGGTGGCCACTTCTATCTCACCGACCGGATCGGCCAGGTCGCCGCGGCCATCAGGGAAGGGCTGCTCGCCGGCACCGCTGTTGCCTGAGCAACAGTCAGCCATGTTCAGCGCGGACCCACGGCCATGATCGGCCGAACAGTCGGGCGGCGTGACAGAGGCCCGGGATCCGTAGGGGTGCGATGGGGTTCACCGGTCGCGCGCATGAGGTGGGGTACGGCTGCCGTACCCCCCACCCCCGGGCCTGGCAGAGCGGGGACGCCGACCGGGCGGCGTACGCCCGACGGGGTGTCGGGGTATGCCGCCCTGGAGGGGGTTGGGCTGTGAGTGACAGCCCGGGTGTTCACTTGGGGTCGCGGTTGAATTGTGCGGTTGACCAGCGGTAGCCGAGGACGATGAGGCCGAGGCACCAGGCGATGGCGATCCACCAGTCGTTGC
>NZ_JBEXVD010000062.1:0-6277 GCF_040638655.1 Streptomyces sp. NPDC005963
GGGACCCTGTGGGAGAGTAGGACGCCGCCGAACAATTTTTAGCCTTAGCCTCATGCACTTCGGTGTGTGGGGCTAAGGCCTTTTTGCGTTATGGGCCGGTGCCCCTTCTACCCTGGGGTCCATGGACTATGACCTTGTTATCTTCGACAACGATGGCGTGCTCGTCGACAGCGAACCTGTGGCCAACACCATTCTTGCCGGGTATCTCACGGAGCTCGGACATCCCACCTCCTACGAGGACTCGCTGAGGGACTACATGGGGTCCGCGGTCCACCGAGTCCACGACCTCGTTCGGGAGAGAACCGGGCAGAGCCTCCCGGCTGGCTTCGACGACACGCTGCACGCACGGGTCTTCGCGGCCTTCGAGCGCGAGTTGACCGCGGTCGAAGGCGTGACCGAGGTGTTGGCGCAACTGGTGGCTGAGGGTGTTTCGTACTGCGTGGCGTCCTCGGGGAGCCATGAGCGGATCAGAGTGGGCCACCGGAAGACCGGGCTCGATGCATGGTTCCCCGATGAGATCGTCTTCAGCGCCGATGACGTGGGTCGGGGAAAACCCGCACCCGACCTCTTTCTCCATGCCGCGGAAAGGATGGGCGTCGCCCCCGCACGGTGCATCGTCGTCGAAGACAGTGCCCTCGGTGTGGCCGCCGCCGTCGCTGCCGGAATGGATTCCTATGGATTCACGGCGATGACACCCGCCGACAAGCTCATCGGCGTGAAAGGCCACTTCCGCAAGATGACGGAGCTACCCGTGTTGCTGGAGAGTTCCAAGCGCCCTGAGTGACGCATTTCCACGGTGGGATGCGCCGAGTCCGTACGCCCTTACGCGTTCGTGCGGACGGCCGGATACGGTGGCGGTCATGAGTGGCCGCGGATTGCTGATGTGGGACGAGGCACTGACCGGGTACGACTTCGGGGACAGTCACCCGATGGACCCGGTACGGCTCGCACTGACCATGGGATTGGTTCGGGCCTACGGGCTGGACAAGGTGATGGACGTCCGGGCCGCCAAGCCCGCCGGCGACTCCACGCTTCGGCTCGTCCACCGCGAGGACTACGTGGCCGCGGTGAAGGCCGCGTCCGTACAGCCGCGAGCTGCCGAACAGGCCTATGGGCTCGGGACGATGGATGATCCCGCATTCACCGGGATGCACGAGGCTTCCGCGCTGATTGCCGGGCAGTCGGTCGGGGCCGCCGAGGCCGTGTGGCGCTCGGACGTGGCGCACGCGGTGAACTTCGCGGGCGGGCTTCACCACGCGATGCCCGGGAGCGCTGCCGGTTTCTGCATCTACAACGACGCTTCCCTCGCCATCGCCCGGCTGCTGGAGCTGGGGGCGCAGCGGATCGCCTATGTCGACGTCGACGTCCACCACGGCGACGGGGTGCAGGCGGCGTTCTGGGACGATCCGCGCGTCTTGACGATCTCGCTCCACGAACATCCGCAGACCCTGTTCCCCGGCACCGGATGGGCCTCCGAGACCGGGGGCGCGGGTGCGGCCGAGGGCACGGCCGTCAATCTGCCCCTGCCCGCCGGGACCGGGGACGAAGGTTGGCTGCGGGCGTTCCATGCGGTGGTGCCCGAGTTGCTGGCCGAGTTCCGTCCCCAGGTGCTGGTGACCCAGCACGGAGCGGACACCCACTTCGAAGACCCGCTGGCCCATCTGGCGGTCTCGTTGGACGCGCAGAGGGCCGTGCAGGAGTCCTGCCACGAGCTGGCGCACGAGTACGTCGACGGCGGGCGCTGGATCGCGCTGGGCGGCGGCGGGTACGCGGTCGTCGACGTCGTCCCTCGGTCGTGGACGCACCTGGTCGGCATCGTCGCCCATGCGCCGGTCGAGCCGGAGTCCCTGATCCCGTCCGAGTGGCGTGACGAGGTGTACGCGCGCACCCGACAGCCCGGCCCCCGCAGGATGACGGACGGACGCGCTCCCGTCTGGCGGGAGTGGGGCGCGGGATACGACCCGGCGGACCGGCTGGACCAGGCCGTGTTGGCCACTCGGAAGGCCGTCTTCCCTCTGCGGGGACTGCTGCCGTGACGCCGTCGGGCGCGGACACCGAAGGGCCCACCGAAGGACTGCCCGTAGGAGTCTGCTGCGGAACGCTTCCAGGGCGGCCCTGACACGCTCATGACGCACCGGGGCGGGGGAGCCCTTCGCCGCGCCCGCTGCGCGTCCTCAGGGCCCGCTGTGAGGCGGGCGGCGTTACTCCAACCGTGGGGTCTGCGGCGGCTTTCGCCGTGGGACCCCCATGCGGTCCGGGAGCATCGGACGCGTGTCGAGCACCGGAGCGCTCCGAGCGCATCTTTTGGCCACTGGTTTGGCCGGTGCCGTGGGCACCCTGCGGGAGGGCAGTCTGCGAAGCTACCGTCTCTTCGCCGCACGCGACCCGCGCGTCACCCTCGGGCTCGGGGCGCGGGGGGAGTGGAGCGCACACGACGTCATGGCGCTCATGGCGGACCGGTGCGGGGTCTCGCCCGATCCGAACGAGCGGACCGGGCCCGATGTCATCGACCCCGAGCGGACGTTGACAGCGCTCGACGCCTTCGCCGAACAATTGGCCGAGGTGGCGGCAGGGCGGGGAGCCGTACTGCTGGGAACCGGTCATCCGGATCGGCTGCTGGCGTTCTACGCCGGGCTGGCAGACGCGTTGTCCGCAACAGGATGCCTCGTTCTCACCCCTGCGCAGGGGCGATGTGTCGACATAACGACCCGGTTCGGGGTACGTACGTACAACCTTGAGTACGTACGGGGAGTCGCGCTGGTGCGGGCACCCGGCGCACGGGGCGCAGGGTGTGAGACCGGCGCGCACACCCATTCGCCCCTCCCTCTGCGCACCGCGTTGGAGGGTCTCGCGGAGCAGGGCGGGCCCCTTCCGGACCTGGTGATCGGCGACCACGGATGGGTCTGCGGGGCAGGTCAGCTGGGTATGAGGGCCATCGGGCTGGCCGACACCGACGACCCCGCGCTGTTCGTCGGAGAGGCCGAGGGAAGGGTGTCCGTGGTGGTGCCGCTCGACGACGGACGGCGGTCCGCTCACTACCGGCCGGTGACGCGCTATGTACTCAAACGAGCGTGTCTGTCACAGTAGGCGGCCGATGGCTGCTCCTCTTCCCCACTCGCACCACCCGCCCCTAGTCTGGGGAGTGAGCGCACAGCGACGAAGAGTCACCGGAGGGGAAGCCGGTGTGCGTCATGTGCGGAAGGTACAGGTGGGTCATGGCTGCTGGCAGCGAGAGGCCTCTTAACGAGGTCAAGTTTCTTACCGTGGCGGAAGTTGCCTCGGTGATGCGGGTGTCGAAGATGACGGTGTACCGATTGGTGCACAGCGGTCATCTGCCGGCGATTCGGGTGGGGAGGTCCTTCCGAGTACCGGAGCAAGCGGTGCACGACTACCTCCGCGAGTCTTTCGTGGGGGTGGAATCCGCATAGCGGGAGTAGAGCGATTGCCCTCGGATTACAACCTCGATGCTCTGCCGGGTAGGCTGGACCGACGTAGGTCGTGTGGGCCCAGACGCCCCGCACCGAGTGAAGAGAAGTGAGCGAGGGTAGTCGTGGGCTCTGTTATTAAGAAGCGGCGCAAGCGGATGGCTAAGAAGAAGCACCGCAAGCTGCTCAAGCGCACCCGCGTTCAGCGTCGCAACAAGAAGTAAGCGACAGCTGTACGTAACACTGTGGCCCTCTCACCAGCCGGTGGGAGGGCCACAGTGCGTTGAGTCGTCATCCCGGTGCCTCCCGTCTTCGTGCGGGGGTGAGCAGGGGTACGGACGGTTTCCTGGCGCCTTTTCCCGTGGTGCTCTGCTTTGGCCCCGGCCGTCGGGAGCGTCACGTGTCATCACATCGCCATGCGGAGGCGCTACGGTGACGCTGAAGAGGGGACCGCGGAATCCGAAGGAAGGAGCAGATCTTGGGAAAGGTCGTGCTCGTCACCGGCGTGGCCCGGCAACTCGGAGGACGTCTCGTACGACGGATCCAGCAGGACCCCGAGGTCCAGCGCGTGATCGGTGTCGATGTCGTGCGGCCCGAGCACGAGCTGGGCGACGCCGACTTCATCCAGGCCGACATCCGGCAGCCGACGATCGGACGGGTCCTCGCGGAGCACCGCGTCGACACGGTCGTCCATCTCGACGTCACTGGTACGCCGCTGGGCGCGGGTGGCCGGGCCGCGGTCAAGGAGACCAACGTCATCGGGACCATGCAACTGCTCGGTGCATGCCAGAAGTCGCCCGACGTCAGACGGCTGGTGATCAAGTCGACGACGAGCGTCTACGGCTCGGCTTCGCGTGATCCGGCGGTCTTCACCGAGACCACCCCGCCCAAATCCCTGCCGAGCGGCGGATTCGCCAAGGACTCGGTCGAGGTCGAGGGTTACGTCCGGGGCTTCGCCAGGAGGCGGCCGGATGTGGCCGTGTGCGTACTGCGCTTCGCGAACGTCCTCGGGCCGTGTGCCGACTCCCCCTTGGCGGAGTTCTTCTCGCTCCCCGTACTGCCGACCGTGTTCGGCTACGACCCCCGGCTCCAGTTCGTCCACGAGGACGATGTGATCGACGTCCTCGAAATGGCGCTCCACGAGCCCCGGCGCGGGACGCTCAACAGCGGCACCTTCAACATCGCCGGCGACGGGGTGCTGCTGCTCTCACAGTGCTCACGCAGGCTGGGGCGCCCGACCCTGCCCGTACTGCTGCCGGCGGTCACCTGGATCGGCTCCGCACTGCGCACGGTCGGCATCACCGACTTCTCCCCGGAACAGATCCGGCTGTTGACGCACGGCCGGGTGGTGAGCACCGTGCAGATGCGCGAGACACTGGGGTTCGAGCCGAAGTTCACGACCGCGGAGACGTTCGCCGACTTCGCCCGGAGCCGGGAAGCGGGGCTGCTGCCTCCCCACACCCTGGTACGGGCCGTGGACCAGGTGGCGGAGTCCCTGAGCGCCCGTCTGGCGCACGGGGGCGGCTCACGGGCCGTGACGGCCCGGGGCGATGCGGGATAAGGCCGGATAAGGAGCGCAGGCACGATGGCGGACGCCAAGGTCATTCCCTTCGACGACGACCGTACGCGAGGTGGCTCTCAGCGCTCGCGGCGGCGCTCCACCGGGGGTCTGGGCGGTGCCGCGGGTGGTGAGGCGACCGAGCCGACGGTGGTGCGCCAGACCGTGCGGACCCTGCCCGGGGCCGCCGAGCAGCCCTCCGTGGCCCGGGCGACCGGTGCCGGCGGAGATGCGGTGGACGGCGAACGGGAAGTCGGCGCCGACGACGGCTGGGAACGACGTCTCGCGTCGGGCCTGGCCTTTCTACGGCGCAGGGTCACCGGTGACTACGAGGTCGATGAGTTCGGCTACGACAAGGAACTGACCGACCAGGTACTGATGTCACTGGTGCGTCCCTTGTACGAGAAGTACTTCCGGGTCGAGGTCAAGGGCATCGAGAACATCCCCGCCGATGGCGGTGCGCTGGTCGTGGCCAATCACTCCGGCACCCTGCCGCTGGACGGCTTGATGATGCAGGTCGCCGTCCACGACAACCATCCGGCCGGTCGCCATCTGCGGTTGCTCGCCGCCGACCTCGTCTTCGTCCTGCCGGTCATCAACGAACTGGCGCGCAAGGCCGGGCACACGCTGGCCTGCGCCGAGGACGCCGAGAGGCTGCTCCAGCGCGGCGAGGTCGTCGGGGTGATGCCCGAGGGGTTCAAGGGCATCGGGAAGCCCTTCAGCGACCGCTACAAGCTCCAGCGCTTCGGGCGCGGCGGATTCGTCTCCACCGCGCTCAGGGCGGGCGTGCCGATCGTGCCCTGCTCGATCGTCGGGGCCGAGGAGATCTATCCGATGATCGGCAACTCCAAGACGTTGGCCCGGTTGCTGGGCATCCCGTACTTCCCGATCACGCCCACGTTCCCTTGGCTGGGGCCGCTGGGAGCGGTGCCGTTGCCGACTAAGTGGACCATTCAGTTCGGGGAGCCGATCGAGACCTCGGGGTATCCGGCCGAGGCCGCCGAGGATCCGATGCTGATGTTCAACCTCACGGACCAGGTGCGGGAGCAGATCCAGCACACCTTGTACAAGCTGCTGGTGCAGCGTCGGTCCGTGTTCTTCTAGCGGGGACCTGCCGGGGCGCTTCGGCAAGGGTTCGGCATGGCCGCGCCCGTTGGCGTGCGACATGAAACGGGGGGTGACTGGACAGCTGTCCAGTCACCCCCCGTTCCGATGTGTCTATGGCGGTGGGCCCGCGGTTTTTTCCACTTCGGGGGGGTTGTCCGGGTGGATGGGGGGGGGGGGGTGGGTCGGG
>NZ_JBEXVD010000063.1:0-5565 GCF_040638655.1 Streptomyces sp. NPDC005963
TGCAGTGCCGTGTGCGACTTCGCCGACACCAGCCAGGGCAGCGTTCCGTCGGTCGCCACCACCGGCTCCGACCCACCCCCGACGACAACACCCTCAGCCTCCGTCCATTCGCGCAGCACGACGTGGCAGTTGGTACCGCCCATGCCGAAAGAACTGGTACCTGCGATCAGTGGGCGGTCGGGCCGGGGCCAGGGAGAGAGGTCTTGCTGAAGGTGCAGACGCAAGTCTGCGAAGGCGATGTCGGGGTTGGGGGTGTCGAAGTTGAGGCTGGGCGGTAGCTGGCGATGCCAGATGCTGAGGATCGTTTTGAGGAGGCCGACGACGCCTGCCGCCCCCTCCAAGTGGCCGACGTTGGTCTTCACCGATCCGACGCGCAGGGGGGCGTCGGACGGCCGGTGGATGCCGAGTGCGGCACCCAGGGCCGACGCCTCGATGGGGTCGCCCACCCGCGTGCCAGTGCCGTGGAGCTCGACGTATTGGACGTCCTCGGGACGGGTTCCGGCGCGCTCGTGCGCGCGGCGGATCACCTCTTCTTGGGCGCGTGCGCTGGGCACAGTGAGGCCGGGCGTGGCGCCGTCGTTGTTGACGGCGCTGCCCTCGATGACGCAGTAGATCCGGTCTCCGTCGGCCACTGCCCGGGACAGGGTCTTCAGGGTCAGGTAGACGCCGCCTTCGCCACGCACGTAGCCGTTGGCCCGGGCGTCGAAGGTCCTGCACAGCCCGTCCGGGGACAAGCCTCCGAACTTGGTCGAGCCGATGGTGCTCTCCGGGGCGATCGCGAGGTTGACGCCGCCCGCGAGTGCGAGCGTGCAGTCCCCCGCGCGCAGGCTCTCCGCAGCCAGATGCACCGCCACCAGCGAAGAGGACTGGGCCGCGTCGACGGCGAGGCTGGGGCCGTTGAGGCCGAGCGTGTAGGAGAGGCGGTTGGCGATGATGCTGCGGTGGAGTCCGGTGACAGAGTGGCGGTCGATGCGCTGGGTGCCGTGCTTGTAGAGCCGGATCGCGTAGTCGTCCCAGATGGCTCCCACGAACACACCTGCGCGTGTCCCCGCGAGGTCTGCGGGGGCGATACCGGCGTCCTCCAACGCCTCCCACCCGAGTTCCAGCATCAGACGCTGCTGGGGGTCCATCATCGTGGCCTCGTTCGGGGTGATCCCGAAGAAGTCGGCGTCAAAGCCGGCGATGTCGTCCAGGAAGCCGCCACGCGTGGTCGTGATCTTGCCGGGGGCTGTGGCGTCGCGGTCGAGCAGCCGGCGCGCGTCCCAGCGGTTGGCTGGCACGTCGGTGATGCCGCTCCTTCTGTCGCGCAGCATTTCCCAGAAGGCGACGGGGTTCTGAGCCCCGGGCAGTCGGCAGGACACGCCTACGACGGCGATGGGTTCGCGAGCGGATGCCTCCGGCTCGTGCACCCCGTCGCGCGGTGTCTGCGCGTCACCGACGACGCGCGGCGAATGGGACCGGTGGTCGTCGGCGTCCTGCACCAGGGCCTCCCCAGACAGTGGCTAGAAGAAATGGTGTAGCCGCGAGTCATCCGCGGTCGATCGACTTGTGAGAACGGTTGTCGCTGTGGCTTCCGGGCTCGTTCATGCCCTCACGGGCGGCACCGGCACCGCAGGCCGCACAGTGCTTCAGCGCCACGAAGCCAGCAGCTTCAGCAGTTCTTCCGGCGCCTTGATGAAGTCGTGGTGTCCACCGTCGACAACCCGGAACTCGACCGAATCCGCGTATTGGCGCCATCCTTCAAGCTGGTCGAGACTCATCTCTGGGTCGTCCCGCCAGTGAAGTACGACGATGGGGCATCCGAGCACGATTGGCTCCGACCGCCGGTACTCACTCGCGGCGGCGAGGTCACGCAGCAGCACGGCCAGGCCCACATCGATCATGTCCGGCCGCGGCTCGATCCCCCGACCGCGGACGACCGACTCCAACTCGGCACGCAGTTCGGACTCGGTCATGGTGAGCATCCGGTCGCGCGAGACGTCGTGCGGTGCCGACTGCCTGGATACGAAGAGGCAGTCGGGCTGGCGCAGCCCCCGTTCGGCGAGCCTCACCGCAGTCTCGTACGCGGCCAGGGCACCCGCACAGTGCCCGAAGAACGCGAAAGGTCGGTCGAATCGCGGCACCAGTTGCTCGGCCAGGCTGGCCGCGAGGTTGCCGTAGGTGCCGTAGTGGGGCGCGGCTAGTCGGTTCTCGCGTCCTGGGAACTGCACCGGGCTGACCTCGACGTCGTCGATCGCGGCCGGCCAAGCGCTGAAGGCCGAAGCCCCGGACCCTGAGTAGGGGAAGCAGAAGAGTTGTGCGCGGTCATCTACGGACCGCGGCCGGACGAACCACGGCGACGTGGCGATGGCGTAGCCGGATGTCATGGCATCCTTCGTTTCTGGGCGACGATGGGAAGGTGGGTCATCCCGGCGATGAAGTACGACCGCAGGTGCTGCGGTTCGCCGGCGAGGTCGACCGATCCGAACCGCTGGGTCAGCTCCTCGAAGAAGATGCGCAGGGTCATCCGGGCCAGTGGGGCACCGATGCAGAAGTGCGCTCCGTACCCGAACGCCACCTGCCGTTTTGCGCCGCTGCGCGTGATGTCGAACCGGTGGGGGTCGGGGAACTGGACCTCATCGCGGTTGGCCGATCCGATCCAGGCGACGACCGCTCCCCGGGCCGGAACGGTGCCTCCGGCGATCTGCACGTCGTCCACCGAGTACCGCATGAAATTGCAGGCGGCAGAGGTCCAGCGCAACCCTTCCTCGACCAGGTTCGGGATCAGCGACGGATCGGCCTGTGCCTTCTCGAACTGCTCGGGCCGTTCGATGAGTGCCTGCACCGTGCCCGATACGGTGTGCGGCGTCGTCACGTTGGCGCCCAGCAGAATGCTGTAGCCGTCGAGGGCGATCTCCTCGTCGCTCAGCGGCGCGCCCCCTGGACGGACGCTCATGAGGTGATGGAGCAGGCTGTCGTCCTGGTGTTCGTCCGCCCGCTGCGTCTTGACCCATTCCTTGACGTAGGCGAGCAGTTCGTGGTGGGAGATGGCCAGGGTCGCGGCCTCGCTGCCCTGCGTGAAGTGCGGGTCCGAGGGTGCGGTCACCATGGCGGTCAGCTGGACGAGTTCTTCCCAGTCCTTTTCCGGTATCCCGAGGAGTGGGCCCGTGACCAAGGCGGGAAGGAGCAGCGCCCGCTCGGCTAGGTCGAAGGTCGCCCCGTGGAGCGCCGGTTCGAGGAAGCGCACGATCGTCCCGCGGACCTTGTCCTCCCAGGACTTCACCGCCCGCGCGGTGAGCTTGGTGCCGAGCGGTCTGCGGACCTCGGTGTGCCGGGGCGGGTCGGTGGACGTCATCAGTGTGCCAGCGGCGACGTCGTCCACTCCGAGGTGGGTGACGACGGTGCCGCGCTCCGAGGTGAACTCGCGATGGTCGCCGAGCACGCGGCAGACGTCCTCGTAGCGGGTGACGGACCAGAACTCCCGTCCGTCCGCCAGGACTTGGTGGTGCAGCGGGGCCTTCTCCCGCATGGCGTCCCAGATGGGGTGCGGATCGCCCGATGTGTAGAGGTCCAGGTCGAACAGGTCGATGCGATCGAGGTCGATGTCGCGCGCGGGACCCGGCGTCAACCTCACGACCTCACCCGCCCCTGCTCTATCAACTCTGCGACGCGCGCCGGAGTCTGTGCCAGGTAGAAGTCGCGTACGGACAACTCGACGCCGTAGTCCTGGGCCACTCGGCTGATGATCTTGATTCCGATCAGTGAGTTGCCTCCGATCGCGAAGAAGTCGTCGTGCGCCCCGACTTCATGGGGGGCCAGGTACTCCCCCCACAACGTCGAGACCTCCTGCACGAGTGACTCCGGCGTGCCGGAAGGCACACCTCTTCCCTCCGCAGCCTCGTCCTGCCCGCCTCGCTCCTGTACCTGCGGCGACGAATCCATAGCCAGCCTTTCCTTCTCTCCACCGAACGGGAGTGCCTGCCCACGTCATCACGGCCACTGAGGGACCTTCCCGTTGCCTGGTCGGCGAGATAGATCCTTGAATTGCTGAAAGGAGTCCGGGGGATTCTTCTGGGGAGTTCTCCACACCCGGGGGCCATTGCGAGCCAAGGTATTTGGCCGGGAAGCCCCGCACAAGAGTTCGCAGTCCGAATGCCCCGCGGAGTGCCGGTGTCCCGCCAACAGGACAGGAACTCGTCCCTTTCCGCTGGCCCGGTTGAGGGGGGATCCGCCCGCCGTGTCGTGCCTGTGGCACGTGCGGATTGGCCCGAATCGGGTCATCCGCTCAAGGATTGCTCAAGAAGTACTCAATGCCGACTAGTGGCCAGTGTCTGCGACGAAGCCGAAGAGGCTCCGAAGAGATACGGTGACGTACGGAAACAGCTTACTCGGCATGACGGTAAATTGGATTGTTGAAGGGGAGGGGCTTCCTTGCTCAAGTCACAAAGACTCGCGGTGCTGCCCATCGACTTATACGACCTGGATTCCGAACTCTCCGTCGTTGACGGTCATGAGTACGGAGGTGAGTACGATGCCTTCACCTTCGGCTCATGGTCGGCTCACGTGCTGGCCAACGGCAGCGGCGCGGACTCTGACACCTCCTTCCGCCCTCATGACGGCCGTATGGCTCTCACCGAACTGGGCAAGCAGTTGCCGGGCATCATGTCCCTGGTCACCGAGCACTTTCCCCTAGACCGGTTGCAGTGGGTCCGCATCTTCCGGGCCCATGACGCAATCCTCGCTCCGCACGTGGACTTTCTCGAATGGGCCGAACCAGGCGCCAGGCTGCAGATTCCGCTGCGCACCAGTGAGGAAAACCTCCACTCGGAGAACGACATCGTCTATCATCTCCGCCGTGGTGAGGTCTGGAAGATCCACACGACCGATCCGCATTCGACACGCAGCTCCGCCGAGGCGGCCCGTCTTTCCCTCTGCCTCGACTTTTCGGGATCGGACGATCCCATCGCCATTCGCAAGGGAATCCCAGCGACCGAGCCGATCCGAATCATCGAACGGCCCGAGGCGAGCGAAGCGGAACTCGAGAAACTCCTGGGGGTCGGTAGCCATTTCTCCCCGGAGTCCATGCGGTCAGAGTTCCGTCGATTCGCCGAGTTCCACTTCGAGCGACGCTCGCATGCGGCCACGACGTACGACTGGTACGAAGAGGCGGCGCGGCTCGCCGGGCATACAGAAATGGCTGCGAAAGCCCGAGCTTTCGGCACGTACTGCATCGAGAAGCGGGCCGAAGGGGAGACCTTCCTCTGGTGAGCGGTCTCGTCGGTTTCGGCCGGCGGCTCGTGGTGCCTGGGGACTCAGCGAACCAGCGGCACGGCGGTCCGCCCGCGGACCCTGATCGACCCGTGGATAGAACCACCCACACGGCTCGCTGAGTTGTGGTCGGCGGTGTTGTGAACGGGTGAAACGAACGTCTTCCAGCACGGCTCACACCTTCGCTATTCGGTCTTGCTAGGTACTGGTAGTCAGTGTTACGTTGTACCGGTACTCGCTGGCGCTGACTAGCTCGGGAAGGAGGTGTCGTATGGCCAGGTTGGAGACGGAGATGCTCAAGGGCACGTTGGAGGGCAT
>NZ_JBEXVD010000064.1:0-5136 GCF_040638655.1 Streptomyces sp. NPDC005963
GGCGGCGAAATCGCCGATTCGATCGCAATGGGACGCACCGCACGAGAGCTGGACAGCACCCCACTCGCAAAGGTCACCGCATCCGCCGCCTGAGGCGCCCTCAAGGTCTCACGACGACAGGAGAAGACGCATCGTCATGCAGACAGAACAAGCAGTCGGCCTTTCAGACGGACTTACGGGAATTCACTTCCCCAGGTCCGCACACAAGGGGGCTGATACACCGTGATCGGACTAAATCACCGAGATCGAGCGTGTTCCGCCAATGTTCACTTTCCCAAGACTTCGCATCACAGCCAAGGGATCTCGTGCCGTACTCAAGTGCTTGTCTACCGGTCATCGGAACCCTACCGGTAGCCGAATTCTCCAAGAGTGGATTCGTACTCATGAGCACGCATTCCCCAGTCAACGGACACGTGCGCCGCAGTGCAGGGTTTCTATGACCGACTGTCTGGACTCCGCACTCGACGCAGTGGGCTCGGCCCCGGTGATCGACGGACGCCACACCCGGTCCTCCTCTAGATGCCCACCCCCGACGAGGTCGGCACGGTGATCGTGCCGGACCCAACGAGACAGAGGTCATGCCGTGAACGAGCAGCAGGAACAACAGCAGAAAGGAGAGCAGCCGACCACCAGTTCGGCATCGCACTCCACCGACCGGTCCCTTCTCAAGACGTCGCGGCTCATCGCCACCCGGTACATCGCGACCCGGCTCGCCGGCACCCGGACGACGACGCTGGAGCGCAGGCCTGGGCGGTGCTCGTGACACACACGCCGCAAACTCTTCCCCAGGCCGCTGGTGCGTGGGGCATCGCCTCCCGGTTGGCGGCCCTGGGCCACCAGCTGGCCGTCGCCGCCGAAACAGACAGGGAGACCGCCCGCGAACTGGCCCGCTGTCTCGCCGTCTCCCTCTCCCCCAGGGCCAGGCTCCTCCTGCTGGACGCCCTGGTCGGGGCCAGCCCCGAGCGCCGGCCGCTGCCTCGCAGCGTTCAGCCCACCGCTCTCATCCGCATGCGGTTCGCCGACACGCGCGCGCTCGAAGGGGCCGTCGACGCCTTCGGCTCCGCGTCGGGGCCAGGCTTCGGCGAGGCATGGAGCGATCCCACGACGCTCACTCTCCAGATTCCCGGCGAGGCCGGGACCGAGACCCTGCGGGCCGTGCTGGCGGTCCTCGATGCGGCAGCGGTCACGACCGACTCGCTCACCGTGCACACGCACGAACTCGACGACGTATTCGCTGCGTTCACCGGACTCTCGTGAGCTCGCGAAGTACCTGAACTGGTGCGCAGGGAGCAGGGAGCAGAGAGCAGAGAGCAGAGAGCAGAGAGCAGCAGGAGTACACATCACGCGCCCTCGGGCACCACAACACGCGCCCAGGGACCGGCTGACCATCGCACTGACATCAAAAACACAATCAAGTAGGGGCGTTGAACCTTTGGGCGAAGCTCAAGTGCCCTGCCACGGCGTGGATGCGACCGGCAGATCTGCGCCCGTACAGCGAAGTCCGGCGAAGGGACGAATCGGTGAACGTCGACTCTCAGGGGCGCGACCAGCGCGCGCAGAGCCACATCAGCCTCATGGAGCGCGGCGCCCCGCCACCGCAACTCGTCGGGACCGACGACACTGCTGTCGCCATCGTCACGACGTCGCCCGAAGGTCCGCGCCCCGCGCGCGGAGGAGACGGGACGGAGCTGCTCGTTCGACGTCCCCGCCCTGCCCAGGGCAGCGGCATCGGGTCTGCGGCTGTGCCGTGTGACCAGCAGGTGCCCGCAGATCCGCTGGAGCCTCTGACGCTGACTGCTGGCGAGTTCCTGCTCCGACGCCCGAGCGTGGCCGAGCACATGGAGGCCCTCGCCCTCGGCCTCGATCCGGACGTCCGGCTGTGGACTCCTCGCTGCCAGATCACCGACGAGGCTTCGGCCATCAGAGACTGCCTCGCCGGAGCGGACTGGTCGGACGGCACTCACGCCACCTTCTCCATCATCCACGGTGGCAGTGGGCGCTACGCCGGCAACATCGCCCTACACAGCATCGACCGCGCGAACTCACAAGCCAAAGTTGGTTACCGCATCGCCCCGTGGACACGCAGGCAGGGAGTGGCCACGGCTGCCGTGCGCAGTGTCGTCGGCTGGGCCCAGGTTGGTCTCGGGCTCACGCGCCTCGTACTGACCCACGGTTTGGAGAACATCGCTTCGTGCCGAGTGGCCCAGAAGGCCGGCTTCGAACTCGAAGGCACCGTGCCGATGGCCAAGCGGTTCGGAGACGAGCAGTTCCACGACGAGCACCTTCATGTCCTCCGTACCGGCCTCACGGCCTCGGCCCGCAGCTGACCCCCGGGTCGCCATCGGATCTCCAACGAGAACGGTGTCCGCCCACGCCACCAAAACCGCTCAGGAGTCACTACAGGAGTGACACAACTCCTCTCGCGGTCGGTCCCTGTTCGCCGCCTCCCGCTCTAGGGTCGAGGACACGCGACCCGGCGGGGATCACCGTGGGAATCGAGCAGAACGGCACCCGAGACCTCGCTCTCGTTCTCAACGCCGGGCCGTGCCGCGCGGCGGCCGGCGCCTTCACCGACAAACTGCTGTTCGGCCTTGCCGGAGCCGCCACCCGGCTGGCCGAGGGCGTCACCAAGGAGATCCGCATCGAGGTCGTGAACGCCGGGAGCGTGAAGGACGCCATCGAGGTCGGCCGGTCCGTCGCCCGCGACAACCTCCTCAAAGGTGTCCTTCACGGAGAGGGCTCCGACTGGGGCCGCGTCCTGTCCGCCATCGGCACCACACATGCCGGCTTCGCGCTGGTGGACAGGACCGGTCGCGAGGTCGCCGCCACGGTGGACCTCGTGGAGGGCGCGGCCTCCACGGTCATTTGGACCAACGACCTCATCGCCGACTACGTTCACGAGAACGGTGAGTACGCCTCGTAGCTGCGGGGGCGCCCTCGCCGTACGGGACGCCAGCGGATAGGCGGACGTCCTCCACCACGGGATCGGCGCAGGGCGACCACACCGCTTCCGCAACTGCTGCCGCACACTGCGGGGCCGCGCCTACGGCTGCCGATGACCACGACGGATCCGCAGCTGCCGGTCGGAACGGTCGGCGGCGAATAGGAGCCGGCCGGGTTCCGGGCCGGCCCGGGCTTCGAGCCCCCCGTCAGCCCATCAGCCCGGCGGTCGCCCGCTTGTACGTGCACGCGCTCTGCCCGAACGACTCCCGCACCCGTTCGCGCACCTCGCTCGGTTGCTCTTGGCTAAGTTTGAACATGCCCTCGGCGCCGGTCACCTTGAGACGGAAGGCCCCCACGGCGGGCGCGATCTTCCGGAAGTAGTCGAGCGACTCGGTCATGTCCCAGCCGTCGCCGAACGCTCCCTCGAAGGCACTCACGGTGGCCTGCACGACGTTCAGCGTCTCCTCCATCGAGTCGATCTTCTCCACCACACCCCGGACGTGCACCGCGGTGAAGTTCCACGTCGGGGCGGCCGGGGTCACCCCGTACACCGTGGGCGACACATAGGAGTGCGGCCCGGTGAACGTCAACAGCAGGACACCGCCCGTCTCCAACGCCGCCCAGTGCGGATTCGCCCGGTTCATGTGCCCGAGCAGCGTGGCCCCCGGAAGTTCGCCGGACCAGTCGTCAGACGTCTCGGGGTCGAATATGGCCGGCAGATGCGTGGCGAACGGGGCCTTCTCGGGGCTGCCGTTGGCCACCGCGAGCGCCAGTGGGTTGTCACGGATCAGGTCGGCCATCCGCGAGCTGGTGTCCGATTCGCGGTAGAAATTGGGCACGTACATCCAGGTTCACCCTTTCGGAAATTGACTCAGGGCGTGGCTCTGGCTCAGGGGTGACCGATGATTCCGTCGCACCGGACGCATTCGCCCTCGGCCGCACCACGCTGAGAACTCTGAAAAACCGCACCGACCGTACTTCTGATTCCCTGGAGGGGACCTTGAGAGAGTCTCAAACGGAACTCAGGCGGCGTTCAAGTTGCCATTGAGTGGTCTTGGAGAGACTCAGGATCAACGCTGTAGGACAGGCTCCGGGCCATCGGCCGAGGTTTCCAGACGCAACCGGGAGAGATTTCCATGGGTATATCGGGCAGGCGTAGCCAAGAGATCTACGACGTGGTCGGTATCGGTTTCGGTCCGTCCAACCTGTCGCTCGCCATCGCCTTGGAGGAGCACGAGGCGAGCACGCCTCAGCATCCGATCAAGGCCCACTTCTTCGAGCGCCAGCCGACGTTCGGCTGGCACCGGAACATGCTGCTGCCGTCGACGACCATGCAGATCTCGTTCCTCAAGGATCTGGCGACCTATCGGGATCCGATGTCCCGGTTCAGCTTCATCTCGTATCTGCACGCATCGAACCGGCTGGTGCAGTTCGTGAACAACCAGGACTTCTACCCGACCCGAAAGGAGTTTCACCAGTACTTGCAGTGGGCGGCCGACGGCTTGCGCGACCGGGTCACCTACGGCACCGAAGTCACCTCGATCCGCCCCGGCACCCGGGACGGCATCCCAACGCCCGATCTGATCGAGATCGAGGTGCGTGACAGCGACGGCACCATCCACGTGGTCACCACCCGCAATGTGGTCATCTCGACGGGCCTGGTGCCGCGACTGCCGGACGGCGTGACGTCCGACGAACGGGTCTGGCACAGTTCGGAGTTCCTGAGCAAGTTCAACTCGCTGGCCTCGCAGGACCTCAAGTGCGTGGCAGTGGTCGGTGCCGGCCAGAGCGCGGCCGAGATCACCCGGTTCTTCTACGACTCTCTGCCGCACGCCCAGGTCTCCGCGGTCCTTCCTTCCTACGGCTATTCGGTCGCCGACGACACCCCTTTCGCCAACCAGGTGTTCGACCCCGACGCGGTCGACGACTACTACTTCGGCGCCGAGCGGGCGCAGGAAGCGTTCTGGCGCTATCACCGCAACACCAACTACGGGGTCGTCGACGCCGATGTCATCCGGGCCCTGCACCAGCGCGTCTACGACGAACAGGTGGACGGCAGCCGGCGGCTGCACTTCCGCAACCTCACCCGGGTCGACGAGGTCAAACGCGCCGGGGACGGTACGCAGGTGGTGCTGCGCTCGCTGCGCGACAACCGGACGGAGGAACTCGCCGTCGACGCCCTGGTCTTCGCCA
>NZ_JBEXVD010000065.1:0-5041 GCF_040638655.1 Streptomyces sp. NPDC005963
CTGTGCCTGTGCCTGTGCCTGTGCCTGTGTCGGTGTCGGTGTCTGTTTTGGTGTCTGTGGTGGTGAGGGTGTCGTGGATGGCGGTGGTGAGGGTGGGGTGGGGGCTGGTTTCGATGTAGGTGGTGTGGCCGGTTTGGTGGAGTTTTTGGATGGTGGGGTGGAAGAGGACGGGGTTGGCGAGGTTTTGGTACCAGTAGTCGGCGGTGAGGGTGGTGGTGTCGATGGGGTTGGTGGTGAGGGTTGAGTAGAAGGTGATGGGGGTGGGGTGGGGTTTGATGTTGTGGAGTTGTTGGTGGAGTTGTTGTTTGAGGGTGTGGACGTGGGGGGTGTGGGAGGCGTAGTTGACGTTGATGGTGCGGGTTTGGATGTTGTTTTGGTTGAGGTGGGTGGTGAGTTGGTGGAGTTGTTGGGGGTTGCCGGCGATGATGGTGGAGTGGGGTCCGTTGTGGGCGGCGATGTGGAGGTCGTTGTAGGGGGTGAGGTGGGTGGTTGTGGTGGTGGGGTCGAGGGGGATGTGGGCCATGGCGCCGTTTTTGGTGTGGTTGTGGATGGTTTGGGAGCGGAGGGTGATGATTTGGGTGGCGTCTTGGAGGGTGAGGGCGCCGGCGATGTAGGCGGCGGCGATTTCGCCTTGGGAGTGTCCGATGACGGCGTCGGGGTGGATGCCGTGGTGTTGCCAGAGTTTGGCGAGGCTGGTCATGACGGCGAAGAGGGCGGGTTGGATGATGTCGACGCGGTCGAGCGGTGGGTGGTTGGGGTGGGGTTGAGTGAGGAGGGTGAGGAGGTTCCAGCCGGTGTGGGTTTCGATGGCGTTGGAGACTTCGGTGAGGTGTTGGGTGAAGGTGGGTGAGGTGTTGAGGAGGTCGCGGGCCATGCCGTCCCATTGGGAGCCTTGGCCGGGGAAGACGAAGACGGTTTTTCCGGGGGTGGTGGTGGTTGCTTGGGTGAGGTTGGGGTGTTCGGTTTGTTGGGTGAGGGCGGTGAGTGCTTGGTTGAGTGTGGTGGTGTTGGTGTGGGTGATGACGGCTCGGTGGTGTTGGTGGGAGCGTCCGGTGGCGAGGGTGTGGGCGATGGTGTTGGGGTGGGTGTGGGGGTGGGTGTTGAGGTAGGTGGCGAGTTGTGTGGCTTGGTCCTTGAGTGCGGTGTCGGAGTGGGCTGAGAGGAGCCAGGGGTCCAACGACTCACCCCCCACCACCCCCACCGGCTCCTCGGGCCCGGACTCTGCTACGGGGGCCTCCTCCAACACCACATGGGCATTGGTGCCGCTCATGCCGAACCCGGAGACTCCCGCCCGGCGCGGACGGCCGTTCCGCTGCCATGCACGGGCCTCGGTCAAGAGCTCCACCGCGCCTGCCGACCAGTCGACGTGCGGTGAGGGCTCGTCGATGTGGAGGGTGCGGGGAAGCACTCCGTGGCGCATGGCCTCCACCATCTTGATGATCCCGCCCACACCGGCCGCGGCCTGTGTGTGGCCGATGTTCGACTTCAACGAACCGAGGTACAGCGGCCGGTCCACCGGCCGGTCCTGCCCGTACGTCGCCACGATGGCCTGGGCCTCGATCGGGTCGCCCAATGTGGTCCCCGTACCGTGCGCCTCCATCGCATCCACGTCGACGGTCTCCAGGCCCGCATCAGCCAGCGCCTGCCGGATCACCCGCTGCTGCGAAGGCCCGTTCGGAGCGGTGATGCCGTTGCTCGCCCCGTCCTGGTTGGTCGCGGTGCCGCGGACCAGGGCCAACACCTGATGACCGTGGCGGCGAGCGTCCGACAGCCTCTCCACCAACAGCAGGCCGACCCCCTCGCCGAACGCCGTGCCGTCGGCGCCTGCTGCGAACGCCTTGCACCGGGCGTTCTCGGCCAGGCCGCGCTGACGACTGAAACCGACGAAGATGTCCGGGTTCGCGAGCACGGTGGCACCGCCCGCGAGCGCGAGATCGCATTCGCCGCTCCTGAGCGAGCGCACCGCGAGATGCAGGGCGACGAGCGACGAGGAGCACGCTGTGTCCACCGTCACGGCCGGCCCCTCCAGACCGAGGGTGTACGCGATCCGTCCCGACGCGATCGACCCCGCACTGCCGATGCCCAGATAGCCCTCCATATCAGCCGGTAGCTTCACGCGGGCCCCGTAGTCGGTGTAGACGACGCCCGCGAACACACCGGTGCGGGACCCCTGCAAGGAGGTGGGGTCGATCCCGGCCCGCTCGAACGCCTCCCACGCCGTCTCCAACAGCAGCCGGTGCTGGGGGTCCATGCTCGTCGCCTCGCGCGGGCTGATCCCGAAGAACGCGGGGTCGAACTGGTCCGCGTCATGGAGGAAGCCGCCCTCACGGGCGTATGAGGTCCCCGCATGGTCCGGATCGTCGTTGAAGAGTTGCTCCAGATCCCAGCCCCGGTTGGTGGGGAACGGGGAGATGGCGTCTCCTTCGGATTCAACGATCCGCCACAGGTCCTCGGGGGAGCGCACCCCGCCCGGGAAGCGGCAGGCCATCGACACGATGGCGATGGGTTCGCCGTCGTCACCGCTGGCGGCTCCCGGATCGCGCGCCTCGGCAGTCGAGCCGAGTAGCTCCGTACGCAACCAGGAAGCCAGGACACCGGGCGAGGGATGGTCGAAGATCAGGGTGCTGGGAAGCCGTAGTCCGGTCGCCGTGGCGAGTCGATTGCGCAGTTCGACCGCGGTGAGGGAGTCGAAGCCCAAGTCCTTGAAGGCGCGGGAGGCGTCCACCGTACTGCCGGGGTGGTGGCCCAGCACTCCTGCGATCTGACGTGTCACCAGGTCGAGCAGGGTGCGCAACTGCTCGGACTCCGTCAGCTCGGCGACCGTCGAAGCGAACGATCCGGCTGCTGCCGAGGGCCCGACGGAAGCGTTGCGTTCGATCCTGACGAGGTCGCGGAGCACCGCAGGCACCAGCCCGGCTCCAGCCCGTTCCCGTAGCGCAACCCGGTCCAGACGGGCCGCAATGCGGGCGGGATGCTGGCCGGGGGGCCGGTCGAGGGCGAGGGTGAGCAGAGCGTCGATCTGGTCCGCGCGGAAGGGCGCGAGTCCATGGGACGCCGGATCGGTGACGGCCTCGCGCGGGCCCCATGCGATCGAGGTGCCGTGCAGCCCGAGCGTCCGCCGGTGGTGGGCGAGCGCATCGAGCCGTGCGCCGAGCGAGGCCTCGGCGGCATGACCCGTACCACCGAGAACGCCGGAAGGGCTCCGCGCGAGCAGGGTGAACGAAGCGAGGTCCTGATCGAGGGTGAGCTCGTGCAGGTTCCAGGCCGCCCGGGTCTCAGTGCGGAGCGCGTCGGCGAACGCCTCCGGATCCGTGGACAGGAGTACCGCTTCGGCGGACGGCCCCGGGACATGGACGATGTCCGTCGGTGGCAGGTCGGCCGGTAGCCGGGTCAGGGCCGCAGCCAGAGCCTCCCGGTCGGACGCCGTGCCCGGGTACACGTCCACCTGAACGCCCCGATCGAGGTACGGCCCCGTCCAGGCCGTGTCCTCTCCGATGACCAGGAGGGCCTTGGCCCCGGCGGCATCGATGAAGTGACGGGCTGCGGCCTCCGCGAGATCGCCGTCGCCTGAGATGACGACGGTGCCCTGGGCCACCGGTGTCGACCGCTCGGTTTCGGTGAGCGCCTCGGGACTGGAACGCTTCAGCCGGGGCACGTGCAGGACTCCGCCGCGGATGGCCAACTCGGGCTCGCCGGAGGCGAGCGCACGGGGCAGATTCGGCAGCGAGGCCGGCTCCTCGTCCAGGTCCACGAGGGTGATGTGGCCCGGGTTCTCCGCCTGCGCGGCCCGTACCAGCCCCCAAACGGAGGCCGGGCCGGGCTCGGGTGCTCTGGTCGGGTCATCGGCCTCGGTCACCACCGCGTGCCGGGTCAGCACGACGAGCCGATCGGCCACCGCCGCGGACAGTTGCTGTTGGAGCTCCACCAGGAGCCCTTCCGCGTGGTCGGCCGCGAGGATCACGAGAGAGGGTGACTCCGCCGGGGCCACGGGCGCGGAACCCAAGACGGAGGTGAGGCCCGGTGCGTCAACTCCCTCGACCCCTGCGGTTCCCTCGATCCCCGCGGTTGCCTCAGTCGCCGCGGTTCCTTCGATCAGGGCCCAGGGCGGGAGGGGGTCGACCGATGTGGATGTGTCGGTGTCGAGCGTCGGCCAGTGGAGGCTCAGCAGCCAGTCATGGCGAGCCCCAGCGGTGGCACGTTCCAGGGGCCGCAGTTCGAGCGAGTCGACGCTGGCCACGAGGGCACCGGTGCCGTCCGTGAGGCGGAGGGAGTAGCCGGTGGCCTCTTGCGTGACGAAGACCCTCAGCGCCTGGGCGCCCACCGCATGCAGCATCACACCGCCCCAGACCGCAGGCGCCATGTCCTCGTCGATGGCACCGATGGCGGCTTCGAGGGCGAGGTCGAGCAGCGCCGGATGGAGACCGTAGCGGCCCGCTTCCTCCGTGATCTCCTCGGGCAGGGCGACCGTGGCGTGCGGTTGCGCATCTGGAATACGGGGGAGGGGCGCAGTGGGGGCGGTCGTGAGCCGTCCGGAGGCGAGCGCGGTCCATGGGCGGTGCAGGGAGCCGTCCTCGCTGGTGTCTGCGGCGTCTGCTGCGTCTTGGTAGGGACGGGCGAAGAGTTGGAAGGCACGTTCGCCGTCCGCTTCGGGAGCGGACACCGTGAACTGAACGTCCAGGCCGCCCGCGGGCGGCAGCGCCAGGGGTTCTCCCGGGGTGAGTCGGGCGACCGCGAGCCCGCCGAGGAGACGCCCCGACTGGAGTGCGAGTTCGAGCGGGACGGTTCCGTGCAGAGCGCGATGAGTGAGCCAGGGGTGTGCTCGCGCGGCGATCCGGCCCGTGAGGAGCAGGGTGTCGCCGTGGGCGAGGGTGGTTGCGGCGCTGAGCAGCGGATGGTCCGTGGTGCGCAGGCCGAGGCTCTCCGGATCACCGTCGGTGGCTGCGTCTTCCAGCCAGTAGCGGTGGTGTTGGAAGGGGTAGGTGGGGAGGTTGGGGGGTGGTGTGGTGGGGGTGGTGTGCCAGTGGGTGGGGGTGCCGTGGGT
>NZ_JBEXVD010000066.1:0-4889 GCF_040638655.1 Streptomyces sp. NPDC005963
GTCGGCGGGGCCGAAAGCCCCGCCGACACCGGCCGTCCACCGCGCCGTGCGTCTCCCTGCCGATGCGTCAGCGCACGTCGACCCTGTCGGCGCCGCTGCTGGTGCCCAGGCGGGAGGTGGTGGCCGTGAACACGGCCTTCCAGCTGCCGTCCTTGTTCGCCGTGAACGCCTTGGTGAACGCGCCCTTGCTGTTGGTGCGGACCGTGCTCTGCTTGGACCAGGTCTTGGCGCCGTCGGTCTTGAACCAGATCGTCACCGACTGGCCGGCGGTGTTCTTCCAGGTCCCGTCCAGGCTGCGCAGGGTGCCCGTCACGGTGATCGTGCGACCCTTGCGGACCGGCTCCGGGCCGGCGTTGAAGCTGGAGATCGCCGTCTTCAGACGGACGTCCACGTAATCGCTGGAGCTCACCGCGGCGGCACGGTCGGTGGTGCCGACGGAGCGGGCGCGCCAGTCGCTGTCCTTGGTCGCGGTGACGGAGGCGGAGAAGGTGCCGTTCGTACCGGATGTGACGCTCGTCGCCTTGGTCCAGGCGGTGGCGCCCTTGGCTCGTGATTCGATCACGAGGGAGGTCTTGGCCAGCGGACGCCAGGTGTCGTTGGTCGACCCCATCGTCTGGAGCGTGCCGGTGATGGCCAGCTTGCCGCCCTTCGCCACCGGCTCCGGGGAGGCGTTGAAGGAGGTCACGCGGGTGGGCACGGCGGAGACGGTCAGCGTCGCCGAGGACGTGGCCACCTCACCGATCGCATTGGTGTACACGGCCCGGTAGCGGTTGGAGTTGAGGGCGCCACTCGCCTTCACCGACAGGGTGTTCGAGGTGGCACCGGCTACGGTGGTCCACGTGGCCCCGCGGTCGGTGCTGCGCTCCCAACGGACCGAGTCCGCGCCGGTGGCTGCTGCGGTGAAGGTCGCGGTGGCGCCCGATCGCACGGTGCGGGACTTCGGCTGGGTGGTCACCGCCACGGCGCCGAAGCTGATGGACCGGGCGACGTCCTGGGCGCGCGAGGACATCCAGGTCCTGTCGGTGCCGTCGTGGGAGTTGAAGCTCACGACGAAGCAGGCGGTGGTGAGGCAGTTCACGGCGGGAGCGCCGTTGGGGGTGAAGGTCTCGCCGAGCTTCAGCTTGGTGGTGAAGGTGCCGTCGGCGCCGACCTCACGGATCCAGGCGGCGTTGCCGAAGACGCTCGGGTAGGTGGTGCCGGGCAGTGCAACGGTCTGGGCGAGGTACACACCGCGGCCGGGGAGGTAGCCGCTTCCGGTCACCGTCACCTCGTTCTCCGCGCCGAGGCCGGCCACCTGGCTGACCGTCAGCTTGGGCACGGTGACCTTGCCGCCGATGGCGAGGGTGTCCAGCACGGTGCCGACCGGGTACATGGGCCGCCCCTGGAAGGAGAAGATCTCCGCGCCCTTGTCCGTCAGCGTCGCCGTGATTCCCGACCAGTTGATCGTGGAACCGTTCAGGGCGCTCGCGGACGCCTTCAAGGAGGCGAACGGCACGGTGACGGCGGGCGTCGGGGTGCTGCCCTCCAGATCCGTGGACACGTCGACGTGAAGGGTGCCCACGCCGTCCGTCAGCACGACCCGTGGGTTGGCGAGGGTGATCGCCTTGATCCCGTGTTCGGGAACCGCGTAGGTCACGGAGCCGGAGAAGCGCACGTCGGCGTCACGACCGACGGGATTCACCGAGCCGTGCTTCACGGGGTACGAGATGACCCCGCCCGCGCCCTTGGTCGCGCCCCCGCCCTCGGTCACCGAGCCCCCGAGGCCCGTCACATAGCCGACCCAGGATGCTTTGAAGCCCCAGCCGACCTGGCCGGAGGCCAGGATCGGGGATGCGGCGGTGGCTTCGCCGCTCTTGGGTGCCGCGGCCGTCGCGGCAAGAGCCGCAGACGTCTGTGCGGCGGGGGCCGCAACCGCGGGGACGGCGAGGACGCCCGCGCCCACGGATACGACGGTCAATGCGGCGAGGGCAGCCAGACGGCTGTTGCGAGGCATGGACATGCGTTGCATGTCTCCTTCGGAGAGATAGGGCTACCGACACGTGTAAGTGCGTATCTGCGCCCCGGGCTTGGACAAAGACAGGGAGAGGCCACTCGGAGTGGGGGACCCGAAGTCGACACTGATCATATTAGGTGAGCCTTACCTAAATTGTCACCATCGCTCACCCTTCGACTTAAACCAGTCAGCGAGCAGTGCACCCAACAGGACCGTCTCAGCCGGCATTCAGCGTCCGTGGCGGCGTCCAACCCTCCCGCCCCACCCTTTCCTTACACACCCCCGGTGTATCCGCGCCCGCCTTGACGCGCCCTCACCCGGACGGGACAGCCGCCCCCTACCCCCACCACGCAAAAGGGTGCGCACGACTCCCCGTCGTGCGCACCCTGGATCCTTCACCACCTCGACCGGCGGGACAGGAGAGGTTCCTGCCGCATGGACGGATGGTTCGAGCCGCGTCGGTTACTGAGCGAGCGGCGAGACCGCGACACAGCCCCCGGCGGCGGCGAGGCCGCCTCCGGACTCCTCCGCGATCGCCTTCCCCTTGTAAATGATCTTGCAGGTGACCTTCGCGTCGGCCCCGGCATCGAGCGCGACGGGGAGGACCGACGGGGGCATGATCCCGCGGAGCGTCACGGTCTTCGTCCACGGCAGCGTCGGCTTCTCCACCGTCTCCATCTTGGGTGCCGTTGCGCTTCCGCCACCGGACGAGAACTGGATGGAGTCGACGCTCTTGCCCGTGACCTCGTAGGTGACGTCGTACTCCTCGTTCACCGCCTTGTCGACCTGGTCGACAGCCTCATCCTTCGCGGCATCGCTGATCTCGGAGCAGGCGCCGAGGCCGAACACGAGGCCGGCGGCAACCACGGAGGCCACGGCGGCGGAACGAATGGAACGGTGCATGTACGACCCCTGGATCTTGATATGTGAATCCGCACATAATCGTAAAGACCTGATAAAAGTCAAACCCGAGCACCCCACTCCGGCCCAAGGGTGTTCCCCACGCGCCCGGCACCCTCCGCGGACGGTCCCGGGACCCGACAGGGCCCTTCGGATGCGTTGCCGACAGCCGTCCGGGAGGACCGGCGATGGGAACCGGTTCCCCCACAACAGTGGCGGCGAACCCCTGGCGCACACGGGGGCATTGGGTCTGTTGAAGGCCCTTTCCAACGTGGGGATTTCCCGGGTGCCGAAGGCGGACAGCCGTCATACTGAGCGTCCTGCGCGGGTGGTGAGGCGCGGGACGCGGGATGCACTGGGGGGTGCGCATGGAAACCATTGCGAACAGATACGACGTCACGGGAATCCTCGGACGCGGCGGCATGGGCGTGGTCTACGCGGCCGTCGATCGCGAACTCGGCCGTGAAGTGGCGGTGAAGGTCCTTCCCACCGAATTCCTTCGGGAGCCGGACTTCCGGACCAGGTTCCACCGGGAGGCCCGCACGGTCGCCCGGTTGAACCATCCGGGCGTCGCGGTGCTGCACGACATCGGCGAGGACACGACCCAGGACCCGCCGATGCCCTACCTGGTGATGGAGTTGGTCAAGGGCAGGACCCTCGCCGAGATCGCCGCCGCAGGGCGGTTGACGGTAGAGCAGGCGGTGGGGATCACGCTGGAGATCCTGGAGGCACTGGAGCACAGCCATGCCGAAGGCGTCGTCCACCGGGACATCAAACCGTCCAATGTGATGGTCGTCGGCCCACTGGCAGGGGGCACGGGCAGCAGGAACCGGGCGAAAGTGCTGGACTTCGGCATTGCCAAACTGTTGGCGGACACCTCGACCCGGTTGACGGCGACGGGGGTTTCGGTGGGGACGCCTTCCTACCTTTCGCCGGAACAGGCAGAAGGCGATGCCACGGACGGCCGTTCCGATCTGTACTCCGTGGGCTGTCTGCTCTACGAACTGCTGACGGGGAGCCCACCGTTTCGTGGGGACTCTCCCTTCGTGGTGTTGCTCGCCCATATCCAGAAGCCGCCGACACCACCGATCGAGCTCCGCCCCGACCTCCCCGCCGAAATCGATGCGGTCGTGCTCGGTGCCCTCGCGAAGAAGCCCGCGGAGCGCTTCGCGAACGCGACGGCCATGCACACCGCACTGTCCGACGCGCTGGCCCGATTGGCACCCGATCCCACTACGTCCGGTGCGGCCTTGTCCCTGACGCACCCGGCGACGGTGGTGGACCACGCCCGCTCCCCCGTTGCCGCCAGCCCGGTGGACATCGCGCCCACCGCTCCGGCGACAGTCGTGTCCGCGCCTCGGTCCCGCACCCAATCCCCCGTTGCACCGTCCGCAACGTCCGCACCGGGCACGACAACACCACCACAAACACGACCGGCCGAAGCGCGATCGACCGAAGGGCTACCGGCCGGGTTGGGGCTGCGCTTCCGAGCGCGGTGCCTCGATGCACTGATCCTCCCCCCGGCGTTCGCCCTGATGATGTCGCTCATCTACGGACTCGGGAGCGACGTCGGCCCGACCGGAACGGTGGTGGCGATCCAGCTCTCCTTCGCCACCGCCTTCCTCTACGAGTTCTTCGCCGTCATGGTCTTCGGCACGACGATCGGCAAGCGCGCCCAGGGACTTCGGGTGGTCAACCGCACCACCCACGGCAAACCGGGCTGGGGAGCCCTCGGGCGCGGGTTCGTGTTCTGGGCGCTCATCGCGGGCTGGGGATGGTTCACCATCGTGTTGGTGATCGATCTGCTGTTCCTCGCCCGCAACCGCTCCCGACACCGCTTCCTCCACGAACGGGCCAGCCGCAGCCTCGTCGTCCACGCCTGACGGGTCCTCTGGCATTCCCGGGGGGTGCCCCTATGGGTTTCGTCAACCTGTGGGGGTGGGTTGGGGGTCGTAGAAGGTGCCGTCGCGGAGCATTGCGAACAGCACGTCGGCTC
>NZ_JBEXVD010000067.1:0-4843 GCF_040638655.1 Streptomyces sp. NPDC005963
GCGGCTATTTCGCCTTGGCTGTGTCCGGTGACGGCGTGGGGGGTGATGCCGTGGGTGGTCCAGAGGTGGGCGAGGGAGACCATGAGGGCCCAGAGCGCGGGTTGGATGACATCGACCCGTTGTAGGAGTTCTTCATCGTCGAGGATGTCGTGCAGACGCCACCCGGTATGCGGTTCGAGGGCTTGTGCACACTCATCGAGGCGTTGGGCGAAGGCGGGGGATTCGGTGGCGAGGTGGAGTCCCATTCCCGGCCATTGAGACCCCTGACCAGGGAAAACCCACAACAGTTGCGAGGCCGAACCGTCCGCCCTACCCGTGACGAGGTTCGGAGCCTCCCTGCCCTCGGCAAGCGCCGTCAGTGCGGACCGCGCTTCTTCCGCATCGTCCGCGAGCACGACCGCCCGCTCTTCCAACATTGCCCGTGTGCTCCTGAGAGAACGTGCGACGTCGTCCAGCGGCGGCGTGTGTTCGGTATCAAGGTGCTCGACGAGTTGCCGGGCCTGCGCCCGCAATGCGTTCTCGGTCTTGCCCGACAGGAGGAGGGGCAGGTAAGGGGCGTCCGGTGCGGCCTCGGTGCTGTCCGGAGTGTTCGTGGTGTCCGGGACGGTGCTTGACGTTTCGGGTGCTTGTTCGAGGATGACGTGGGCGTTGGTGCCTGACACACCGAACGAAGAGACGCCAGCACGGCGCGGCCGATCGGCATCGCGCGGCCACTCGCGGGACTCGGTGAGGAGTTCCACCGCTCCGGTGGTCCAGTCGACCTGCGTCGATGGAGCGTCCACATGAAGCGTCCGCGGAAGCTGCTCGTGCTCCAGGGCCTTGACCATCTTGATGACGCCGGCGGCTCCGGCGGCGGCCTGGGTGTGGCCGATGTTTGATTTGACCGATCCGAGGTGGAGCGGTCGGTCGCCGGGTCGGTCCTGCCCGTAGGTGTTGAGCAGCGCCTGCGCCTCGATGGGGTCGCCGAGTCGGGTGCCGGTGCCATGGGCCTCGACAGTGTCGATGTCCTGCGGCGTGAGGCGGGCATTGGCGAGGGCCTGGCGAATGACCCGCTCCTGCGACGGCCCGTTCGGCGCGGTGAGCCCACTGCTCGCGCCGTCCTGGTTGACCGCCGATCCCCGTACCACCGCAAGGACTCGGTGGCCGTTGCGTTGGGCGTCGGAGAGCCGCTCCAGGAGCAGCATCCCCACGCCCTCGCCCCAGCCGGTGCCGTCAGCGGCGTCGGCGAATGGCTTGCACCGACCATCCTTGGCCAGTCCGCGCTGGCGCGAGAACGCGACGAAGACGGCCGGGGTGAACATCACGGTGACACCGCCGGCGAGTGCCAGGTCGCATTCGCCCTGGCGAAGGGATTGTGCGGCGAGGTGCAGTGCCACCAGCGAGGACGAGCAGGCAGTGTCCACCGTCACCGCAGGACCCTCAAGCCCGAACGTGTACGACACCCGACCCGATGCCACACTGCCCGCACTGCCATTCCCGATGTAGCCCTCAAGCTCCTCGGGCACCTCGGGCAGCCGGGCCGCGTAGTCGTGGTACATCACACCCGCGAAGACACCCGTCTTGGTGCCGCGCAACGAATCGGGTGCGACTCCCGCTCGTTCGAAAGCCTCCCAGGAGGCTTCCAGCAGCAGCCGCTGCTGCGGATCCATCGCCAGTGCCTCACGGGGCGAGATCCCGAAGAGCTCCGCGTCGAAACACTCCGCACCGGAGAGAAAGCCGCCCTGCCGAACGTAACTCTTGCCTGCCTGGTCAGGATCGGAGTCATACAGATCATCTGTCGGCCAGCCGCGGCCCGTCGGGAAGTCCGCAATGGCGTCCGTACCCTTGGCGACGACATCCCACAGGTCGTCCGGTGAGTTCACATCACCCGGATAGCGGCAGCTCATACCGACGATCGCGATCGGCTCCTGGGCATCGTCCAGAACCTTCTTCAGCTGGCCGCGCGTCTCGTGGAGTTCGGTCGTTACCCACCGAAGGTGTTCGAGCAGCTTTTCTTCATTCGACACGTACAGGTCACCCACTAAACCGTCGTTGGCTGAGAAGTCAGGACTTGCCGAACTCTTGCTTGATGAAGTCGAAGATCTCGTCGGCCGAGGCCTCTTCGATCTTCTGGGCGGCCGGGACCTCACCCGGCACGTCCCCACGGCTGGACCACTGGGACGCCAACTCCTGGAGGCGACGCCCGACGCTCGAACGGACGTCGTTGTCCAGCGCGCTCTCCGACAGGGCGGCCACCAGCCGATCAAACTCCGTGAGCAGCAGCTCGGGAGAGTTGTCGGGGCTGCCCGAACCGAGCTGTCCGCTCAGATGCTCGGCCAGGGCCAGGGGCGTCGGATAGTCGAAGATCAGCGTTGCGGGGGGTCGGAGCCCCGTCGCGGCGGTGAGTCGATTGCGCAACTCGACCGCCGTCAGCGAGTCGAAGCCGGACTCTAGAAAGCCGCGCTTCACATCGATGGCATCCACGCCGGCATGTCCCAGTACAGTCGCTGCGCTGGTGCGGACAAGCCGCAACACGGTGCTCGCCCGCTCCGAGTCCGACATTCCGGCCAGCCGTGCCATGAACGACGTACGATCGTCCGTCGGCGCACCGCCGGCCGCTGCCTCCCGGCGCACTGGAACCCGTACCAGCCCGCGCAGTACCGGAGAGATCGATCCACCGTTGGCCTGTTGGGTACGGAGCGCGGCCAGGTTGAGCCGTACCGGCACAGCCGTGGCACTCCCGAGCCGTAGCGCCTGCTCGAACAGTGCTGTGCCGTCCTCCGGCGGAATGGCCACCAGCCCGCCGCGCGCCATCCGGCGCCGATCGGTCTCGTCCAGGTCACCGGTCATGGAACTGGACGTCTCCCAGAGACCCCACGCCAGCGAATTCGCCTTCATTCCCCTGGCTACCCGGTGAGTGGCCAGCGCGTCGAGGAAGACATTGGCCGCGGCGTAGTTCGCCTGGCCCGAGCCGCCCAGTACACCGGCCGCCGATGAGAACAGAACGAAGAGTTCCAGGTTGCCGAGCGCGGTCAGCTCGTGAAGATGGAGTGCGGCATCGATCTTCGGACGCAGCACCCGGTCCAGGCGCTCCGGGGTCAGCGACGAGAAGAGCCCGTCGTCGAGGACTCCGGCTGCGTGCACCACTCCGGTCAGCGGATGCGCCGCCGGGATCGCCGAGACGACGTCGCGGAGTTGCTCACGATCAGAGACATCGCAGGGTGCCATCGTCACTGTGGCGCCGAGCTCGCTCAGTTCCTTGATGAGTTCGGCCGCACCGGGTGTCGCCCCGCCGCGACGACTGACCAGCAAGAGATGACGTACACCGCGTTCTGATACGAGATGTCGGGCGAACAGCGCGCCGAGACCACTGGTGCCACCGGTGATCAGGACCGTGCCCTCCGGATCCAGGAGCTCCGGCTCTACTGGCCCGGATTCAGTCGCCCCGGGGGTCTCCCGAGTCAGGCGCGGTGTGTACGCGGCACCCGAGCGGAGGGCGATCTGAGGTTCTCCGCAGGCCAACGCCCGGTTCAGTGCCTCGGCCACAGACCCGTTGGGCAGCCCATCGATGTCCACCAGCACGAACCGGTCCGGGTTCTCGGCCTGGGCAGAGCGGACTAGTCCCCAGACAGGGGCCTGCAACAGGTCCGTAATGTCCTCGTCGGGCAGTACGGCGACGGCACCGCGTGTCAGCAGCACCAGCCGTGAGGCCGCGAACCGGTCGTCGGCCAGCCACTGCTGGGCCACTTCCAGTGCGCGGGCGACGGCACCGCGCACGCCTTCCGCTGCGGAGGCGGAGTTCAGTAGAGCTACCTCGGCGGAGCAGGACACCACCACGAGGTCCGGGACTTCACCGGAGCCGGCAGCCGCTTCGGCCAGCTCGGCCAGTCCGGGATACCGGTCTATGCCCGCACCGGTCCCTGTCGCCAGCTCGAAGTGGTCCTCGCCCACCAGGGCCAGACGGCCGACGGGCGCCAGCGCGTCGAGGGGAGCGGGGACCCAGTTGAGCCGGAAGAGGGAATGGTGCGTGTCCCGGCGCAAGGTCTGGATCTGCTCGGCCACCACGGGGCGGGAGACCAGCGAGGCCACGGTGGCGACAGGAGTGTTCGCGCCGTCCCAGACAGCCAGTGACACCCCGCCCGAGCCATCAGGACTCAGCCGTACTCGCAGGCTGGTCGCGCCAGTCGCTCGCAGGGTCACTCCCGTCCAGGAGAACGGAAGCCGGCCTTCACCTGCTTCTACCGCCGCGAGTGCACCGGCGTGGAGGGCCGCGTCGAGGAGTGCGGGGTGGATGCCGTACCGGTGTGCCTCCTCGTGTTGGTCTTCGGGGAGGGCGACTTCTGCGTACACGTCGTCGCCGAGGCGCCATGCCCTGCGGAGCCCCTGGAAGACCGGACCGTACAGGAAACCGCCCTCGGAGAGCCGCTCGTACAGACCGTCGATGTCCATGCCTTCTGCACCTGACGGCGGCCAGACCTCGGGAGCCTGCGGTGACGCGGCTGGGGCTGTGGGGCTGAGGGTGCCGGTGGCGTGGCGGGTCCAGTGGGGGTGGTTGGTGGTGGGTGTGGAGTGGATGGTGAAGGTTCGGCGGCCGGCGTTGTCGGGTTGGCTGATGGCTGCCTGGATGTGGGTGGTGTCGTGTTCGGGGAGGGTGAGGGGTGTTTCGAGGATGAGTTCTTCGAGGTGTTCGCAGTTGGTGTGTTCGGCGGCGTGGAGTGCGAGTTCGATGAAGGCGGTGCCGGGGAGGAGGGGTGTGCCGTGGACGGTGTGGTCGTTGAGCCAGGGGTGGTCGCGGGTGGAGAGGCGGCCGTTGGCGATGGTGGTGTCGGTGTTGGCGAGTTGGAGTGTGGTGGTGAGGAGTGGG
>NZ_JBEXVD010000068.1:0-4723 GCF_040638655.1 Streptomyces sp. NPDC005963
ACCCACTGCGACCCCTGCCCCGGAAACACCAACACCGAACGACCCGACACCACCCCACCACCACACACCACATACGGAGACTCCACACCCCGCGAGAGCGCCGCAACACCCGCCAACAATTCATCACGATCAGACCCCACCACCACCGCCCGCTCGGCGAAGGTCGAGCGCCCCACGGCCAATGAGTGGCCGATGTCCAGCGCGCTCAACCCGGGCTCCGCCGCCACCCATGCGTGCAAGGCCGCCGCCTGTCCGCGCAAGGCCACACCGTCCCGCGCCGACAACGGCCACACCACCGTCCCGGGCGCCGAGGCATCGGCCGCCTCGGCCGACGGTTCTGCCGGCGCCTGTTCCAGGATGACGTGTGCGTTGGTGCCACTGACACCGAAGGAGGACACACCCGCACGCCGCGGACGACCGGTCTCCGGCCAGGGGGTGGCTGCGGTGAGCAGCGAGACGGCCCCCTCGGTCCAGTCGACCTGGTGGGTGGGGCGGTCGACGTGCAGGGTGCGCGGCAGCAGTCCGTGACGCATCGCCAGTACGGACTTGATCACACCGCCGACGCCGGCGGCGGCCTGGGTGTGGGACAGGTTGGACTTCAACGACCCCAGCCACAAGGGTCGGTCGGTGGGCCGGTCCTGGCCGTACGTCGCCATCAGTGCCTGTGCCTCGATCGGGTCGCCCAGCGTCGTACCCGTGCCGTGCGCCTCCACCATGTCCACTTCGTGCGGGGAGAGTCCGGCACGGCCGAGTGCTCTGCTGATGACGCGCTGCTGGGCCGGGCCGTTCGGGGCGGTCAACCCGTTGCTCGCCCCGTCCTGGTTGACGGCCGAACCGCGGATGACGGCGAGGACGGGATGTCCCTCGCGCAGTGCGTCCGAGAGCCGCTCCAGCAGGAGCAGGCCGAGCCCCTCGCCGAATCCCGCCCCGTCCGCGGTGGACGAGAAGGACTTGCTGCGGCCGTCGGGGGCCAGGCCGCGTTGGCGGCTGAAGCCGACGTAGGGGCCCGGGGTGGACATCACGGTCACCCCGCCGGCCAGGGCCAGCGTGGCATCGCCGGAGCGCAGTCCCTGACAGGCGAGGTGGATGGCGACCAGCGAGGACGAGCAGGCGGTGTCCAGGGTCACCGCCGGGCCCTCCAGGCCCAGGGTGTAGGCGACACGGCCCGAGGCCACGCTGGGGATGGTGCCGGTGCCGAGGAAACCCTCCAGTTCGTCGGGAACCCGGCCGAGTCTGGATCCGTAGTCGTTGTAGATCACTCCGGTGTAGACGCCGGTGCGGCTGCCCCGCAGCGTCAGCGGGTCGATGCCCGCGCGCTCCACCACCTCCCAGGACGCCTCCATCAGCAGCCGCTGTTGCGGATCCATCGCCAGCGCCTCACGCGGCGAGATGCCGAAGAAGCCCGGGTCGAACTCGGTCGCGTCGTGCAGGAAGCCTCCCTCGCGGACGTAGAAGGTCCCCGGGGCGTCGGGGTCGGCGTCGAACTGCCCCTCGATGTCCCAGCCGCGGTCGGTGGGGAACGGGGAGACCGCGTCACGTTCCTTGGCCAACAGCTCCCACAGGTCCTCCGGGGTGCGCACGCCGCCGGGGAAGCGGCAGCTCATGGCCACGATCGCGACGGGCTCGGTGGAGTCGTCGAGGAGCCGTCGGTTCTCCAGCCGCAGCCGCTGGTTGTCCAGCAGCGAGGCGCGCAGGGCCGCGACCACCTGATCCGTGTCCGTGGGCATGTTGTTCGGCTTCTCCCTCTGTCCCGGTTGGTCAGTCACGTTCGCCGCCGAGGGCCATGCGGACGAGGTCGCCGACGTCCATGCCGGCGATGTCCTCGGCGGGGAGCGGCGGCGCCTCCGGCCGGTCGACGAGCCGCATGAGCGCGTCGAGCAGCCCGGCCCGTCGCAACTCGGCCGGTGGGATCGTGGCGAGCAGGGAACGTATCTCCCGGTCCTCCGGATCCCGCCGGTCCGCCCGGTGTGCGGAGTGGGGACTTCCCGTGGCGCCGGGCCCGTCCGGTACGAGTCGCCCGGTCAGGTAGGTGGCGACGGCGACCGGGGTGGGATGGTCGAAGACCAGAGTCGCGGGGAGCCGTTGGCCGGTCGCCGCGTTGAGCCGGTTGCGGAGTTCGACCGATGTGAGCGAGTCGAAACCGAGGTTCTTGAATGCCTGGTGCGGGTCGACGGTTTCGACGCTGCCGTGGCCGAGGACGTCCGCGACACGGCTCCGTACCAGGTCGAGGACGGCGTCCGCTCGTTCCTCCGGTCCGAGTTCGGCCAGGCGACGGCGCAGCGAGCCCGCCTCGGCGGCATCTGCTCCCGAGGCCGGCCGGCGTGCGCTGCGGGGGACCAGATGGGAGAGCAGGGCCGGGACGGGTGCGGTCCGCGCTGCGGCCCGTAGGCGGCCGAGGTCGATCCTGACCGGAATCAGCAGCGGTTCGTCCAGGGCGAGCGCCGCGTCGAAGTGCGCGAGGCCTTCGTCGTCGCTGAGCGCTCCGGTGCCTCCCCCCACCATCCGCCGCAGGTCGGTGTCGGCGAGGGCCTCGGTCATGGTGCTGCGTTGGGCCCACAGCCCCCAGGCGAGCGACTGCGCGGGGAGGTGGTGTGCGCGGCGCTGCTGGGCGAGCGCGTCGAGGAAGGCGTTGGCCGCCGCGTAGTTGCCCTGTCCGGCGTTGCCGACCGTGGCGGACGCGGAGGAGAAGAGGACGAAGTGCGACAACGGCAGGTCGCGGGTGAGGGCGTGGAGATTCAGGGCCGCATCGACCTTGGGGCGGAGCACGCGGTGCATCTGCTCAGGGGTCAGCGACTGAACGATTCCGTCGTCCAGGACACCGGCCGCGTGGATGACCGCGCTGAGCGGACGGTCGTCCGGGATGTCGTCGAGCAGGGCTGCGAGGGCTTCCCGGTCCGCGGTGTCGCAGGCCGCGACGGTCACCAGCGCGCCGAGCTCTCGGAGTTCGGCGGCCAGGTCCGGGAGGCCGGGAGTCTGGTTCCCGCGCCTGCCGACCAACAGGAGGCTCCGTACCCCGTGGACGGTGACGAGATGACGTGCCACCAGGCCACCGATCGTCCCACCGGCCCCGGTGATCAGGACGGTTCCCCCGGTTGCGGCGATGTCCGGCAGCGCCGGGGCCGTCTCCGCGGAGACGGCCACCCGGGTGAGCCGAGCGGCGAGGAGCCTTCCCTGGCGTATCGCCAGTTGAGGTTCCGATCCGGCCCATGCATCCGGCAGCAGATCGGCCACCGTGGCCGGATCATCGGTGTCGATCAACAGGAAGCGGCCCGGATGCTCGGACTGGGCCGAGCGGAAGAGGCCGCGGACCGCAGCCCCCGTGAGGTCGGCGACGCCCTCGTCGACGTGTGTCGAGACCGCCCCACGGGTGAGGAGGACGAGACGGGAGTCGTCCCAACGGGAGTCGGCCAGCCAGTCCTGGACGAGTCCCAGGGCGTCGTCCAGGGCGGTGTGAACGGATGCGGCTTCGAGAGGGGGAGCAAGTGGCGAGGCGTGGTCACACCATACGAGTACGGCGGTGGGCAGTGGCATTCCCCGGTCCACTGCCGTGCGGAGCGCGGAGAGGTCCGGGTGGCTGTCGGAGAACAGCTCCGGGTCGCCGATGACCGCCCGGTGTACGAGGGGATCGGCCGGCGCACCGACCGGCGCTGCGGACCATTCCAAGCGGTGGAGGGACTCGGGGCCGGCCCCGGCGCGGAGGGCATCGAGCTCGATCGGGCGGACGACGACCGCTTCGACCGACGCGACCGGGAGGCCGCCAGGATCGGTCGCGTCGATCGACACCGACCCGTCCGGCCGGAAGGCGAGCCGGACCCGCAGTGCGGTGGCACCGGAGGCGTGGAGCCCGACACCGCTCCAGGAGAAGGGCAGTCCGGCAGAGGTCTGGCCCTGTGGTGGATCGGTTCCGGCGCCCGTACCCAGGAAGAGTCCCTGGAGGGCTGCGTCGAGGAGGGCGGGATGCAGGCCGAAGGCGGAGGCGGACCGCTGTAGTTCCTGGGGCAGTCGGACCTCGGTGAACACCTCGTCGCCGCGGCGCCAGGCACCGGTGAGCCCCCGGAAGGCGGGTCCGTAGCCGTAGCCGGCGGCTTGGAACCGCTCGTACAGATCATCGACGGCGATGGGGACGGCTCCGGGTGGGGGCCAGGAACTGACCTCGCCCGGTGCGGACGGTCGCTTCTCCGTTTCGAGGGCGGGGGCGGGGGCGAGTCCGCCGGTCGCATGGGCGGTCCAGAGCGGTGTCGCCGCGTCCTCGCGACAGGAGAACAGTCCCAGAGATCGCCTGCCTTGTTCGTCGACCCCACCGACGCGCACTTGCAGACGGACGGCCCCGTCCGCAGGAATCAGCAGCGGTGCTTGGAGCGTCAACTCCTCCACCGCGTGGTGGCCGGCCTCGTCCGCGGCACGTACGGCCAGTTCCACGAAGGCCGCGCCGGGGAGCAGGACCGTGCCGGCCACGGCGTGGTCGGCGAGCCAGGGGTGGGTGTGCAGGGACAACCGGCCGGTGAGCAGCAGCTCGCCCGTCTCCGCCACCTCGATCGCCGCGCCGAGGATGGGGTGGTCGGCGGAGTCGAGGCCGGCGGACCCCACATCGGCGGATGTGGTGTTCGCCGACTCCGGCCAATAGCGTTGGTGTTGGAAGGGGTAGGTGGGGAGTTCGACCTGTCGGGCGCCGGTGTCGGCGAACGCCTGGGACCAGTCGACTGCGAGACCGCTCTCCCAGGCT
>NZ_JBEXVD010000069.1:0-4495 GCF_040638655.1 Streptomyces sp. NPDC005963
CCGGTGACGGCGTGGGGGGTGATGCCGTGGGTGGTCCAGAGGTGGGCGAGGGAGACCATGAGGGCCCAGAGCGCGGGTTGGATGACATCGACCCGCTGCAAGAGCTTCTCATCGTCGAGGATGTCGTGCAGACGCCACCCGGTGTGGGGTTCCAAGGCTTGTGCACACTCATCGAGGCGTTGGGCGAAGGCGGGGGACTCGGTGGCGAGGTGGAGTCCCATTCCCGGCCATTGAGACCCCTGACCAGGGAAAACCCACAACAACTTCCCCGGAGCGGAGGGAACGGTGCCTTGGATGAGTCCGGGGGTTTCGGTCCCGCCGGCCAGCGCATTCAACCGGGCGAGGACGGTGTTCCGGTCTTCGTCACGGGTGAGGATCACAGCCCGATGGTCGAACTGTGTACGGGTGGTGGCGAGGGCGTGGGCGACGTCGACCAGCGCTGGCCCGTCTTCACCGTTGAGATGGGTGGCGAGCTGCCGGGCTTGGGCCCGCAACGCATCCTCTGACTTCCCCGACAACAGCAACGGAATATCACCGACAGCATCCGCGGTGTCCGTGACTGCTTCTGTGGTGTTGGGTGCTTGTTCGAGGATGACGTGGGCGTTGGTGCCTGACACACCGAAGGAGGAGACCCCCGCACGCCGTGGTCGATCGGTGTCATACGGCCAGTCCTGCGGTTCGGTGAGGAGTTCCACCGCTCCGGTGGTCCAGTCGACCTGCGTCGACGGAGCGTCCACATGAAGCGTCCGCGGAAGCTGCTCGTGCTCCAGGGCCTTCACCATCTTGATGATCCCGGCGACTCCGGCAGCGGCCTGGGTGTGGCCGATGTTTGATTTGACCGACCCGAGGTGGAGCGGCCGGTCACCGGGGCGGTCCTGCCCGTAGGTGTTGAGCAGCGCCTGCGCCTCGATCGGGTCGCCGAGTCGCGTGCCGGTGCCATGGGCTTCGACGGTGTCGATGTCCTGCGGTGTGAGGCGGGCATTGGCGAGGGCTTGGCGGATGACGCGTTCTTGTGATGGCCCGTTGGGTGCGGTGAGTCCATTGGACGCACCGTCCTGGTTGACCGCGGAGCCTCGTACGACCGCGAGGACGCGGTGGCCGTTGCGTTGGGCGTCGGAGAGCCGCTCCAACAGCAGCATCCCCACGCCCTCCGCCATGCCGAACCCATCAGCGGCATCCGCGAACGCCTTGCACCGACCATCCGCCGCCAGACCACGCTGCCGCGAGAACGCGACCAGACCACTCGGCGTAGACATGATGGACGCGGCCCCGGCGAGTGCCAGGTCGCATTCGCCCTGGCGAAGGGATTGTGCGGCGAGATGCAGCGCCACCAGCGAGGACGAGCAGGCAGTGTCCACCGTCACCGCAGGACCCTCAAGCCCGAACGTGTACGACACACGACCTGAGAAGACGCTGGCCGCGCTGCCGGTGATCAAATAGCCCTCCAGCCCCTCTGGTGTCGGGGAGAGCAGTTCGCCGTAGTCCTGACCGTGGGTGCCGGCGAACACGCCGACGCGACCACCCCGCAGGGTCCCGGGCTCGATGCCTGCGCGCTCGATGGCCTCCCAGGAGGTCTCCAGCAGCAGTCGCTGCTGCGGATCCATCGCCAGAGCCTCACGCGGTGAGATCCCGAAGAACCCCGCGTCGAAGCCGCCCGCGTCCGACAGAAAGCCGCCGCTACGGACGTAACTCTTGCCCGTCTCCTCCGGGTCCGGGTCGTAGAGCGCATCGAGATCCCACCCGCGGTCAGTGGGGAACCCGGAAACCGCGTCCCGACCCTCTGCGACAAACTCCCAGAGCTCCTCCGGCGTTCTGATGTCTCCCGGGAAGCGGCAGCTCATCGACACGATCGCGATGGGGTCCGCCTCGGTGACGAGGGACGAACCGGCGGGATTCGCAGACTCCTGCCGTGAGCGGGTGGTCGACGCACCACGAATCTCGGACTGGAGATGGGCGGCGAGCGCCGCGACCGTCGGGTGGTTGAAGATCAGCGTGGGCGGCAGCCGAAGCCCGGTGGCCTTGTTGAGCCGGTTCCGCAACTCCACCGCCATCAAGGAGTCGAAGCCCAGCTCCTTGAAGGGGAGTTCGGTCTCCACTGCGTCCGGGCTCTCATGACCCAGTACCGTCGCGGTGCTGACCCGAACCATCTGAAGCAGAGCTTCCGCCAGCTTGTCATCGGGCAGAGCAGAGAGCCGGTCGGCGCCTCCGGACCGGGCCGTGCCGGCTGAGCGGCTGCGTGGACGGCGCGCTGTCGTCGGCACGAGGTCGCGCAGCAGAGCGGGCACGGGCTCGTCGCCGGTGCGCACACCCGCGAGGGTCAGACGTACGGGTACGAGTGCGGACTCGGCCGAGGTCAACGCCGCGTCCAGCAGGCCCAGCCCTTCCTCGGCAGAGAGTGCCGCCGTTCCACTCTTCGCCATCCTGCGCAGATCCGCATCGGTGAGCCGGCCACCCATGCCTCGCTCCTCTGCCCAGAGACCCCAGGCGAGAGCTGTGATGTCGGTGTGGTGTTGGGCGAAGGCGTCGAGGAAGGCGTTGGCGGCGGCGTAGTTCGCCTGGCCAGGGGCACCGAAGGTGGTGGCGGCCGACGAGAAGAGCACGAGGGCAGCGAGGTCGTGATCGCGGGTGAGGTGGTGGAGGTGGAGTGCCGCGTCTGCTTTGGGACGGAGGACGGTGTCGATGTGGTGGGGGGTGAGGGTTTCGATGGTGCTGTCGTGGAGGGTGCCGGCGGTGTGGATGACGGCGGTGAGGGGGTGGTCGGGGTCGACGGCGTTGAGGCTGTGTTCGAGTTCGGTGCGGTTGGTGGTGTCGCAGGCGGTGATGTGAACGGTGACGCCTTGGGCGGTCAGTTCATCGTGGAGCTCAGTGGCTCCGGGGGCGTTGGGTCCGCTTCTGCTGAGGAGGTGGAGGTGGCGAATGCCGTGCTGGGCAACGAGGTGTCGGGCGACGAGCGCACCCAGCCCGCCGGTGCCACCGGTGATGAGGACGGTCCCGTCGGGGTCAAGAGGCGAATCAGGCTGATCCGTAGGCAGGGCCACACGGTCCAGCCTGGCTGCTAGCAGGCCCCCCGTCCGCACCGCCAGTTGTGGTTCGTCCGCCAGGAGCACCGTACCCACGAGGTCGAGGGACGCCGGATCGTCGTCGGTGTCGACCAGCACGATGCGTCCAGGGTGCTCGGACTGTGCCGACCGCAGCAGCCCGAGTGATGAGGCGCCGACCAGTGCCGGAGCGGGATCGTCGGACCCGGTCCTGACGGCCCCTTGTGTCAGAAGGACCAGACGCGTCGAGGCGAAGCGCTCATCCGTGAGCCACCCCTGTACCTCGGTCAGCGTCCGGGCCAGCGTCGACCGGAGTTCACCGCTGAGGTCCGCACCTGACCTGGCGGCGGAAGTGAGGAGGATCGCGTCGGGGACCGTTTCGTCGGTTGCGACACCCGTCGCGAGCGAGGCGAAGTCCGGGTACGCGGAGGCCCGCAGGTGCTCCGCGACACCCATGGGGTCGTCGCCCAGGACGGCCCAGTTCGTGGGCGCGGTGCTGTCCGGTAGCGAGGGCACCGAAGGCAACGACCGCCACACCACTTGGAACAGCGAGTCCGAGGACGTGGTTTGCCCGACTCCGAGCTGTTCGGGAGTGGCGGGGCGTACGGTGATGGAACGTGCGGAGACAACCGGCCTACCCGTTTCGTCGGCCGCCTCCAGAGAGATCGAGTCCGTTCCGTTGCTCCGCAGCCTCACACGCAGCGCGGCTGCTCCGACGCCGTCGTACCGTACGTCGTTCCAAGAGAAGGCCAGACGTCCTGTGCCGTGCGACTCTGGATCGCCGCCCCCCGGCAGAAATGCCATACCGTGCAACGCCGCATCGAGTAGCGCCGGATGCACCGCATACTCTTCCGACTTCTCTGCCTCATCGTCCTGGAGTTGGACCTCGGCATAGACGTCGTCCCCCAGTCGCCAGGCTGCCATCAGCCCCTGGAAGGCGGGGCCGTAGCCGAATCCTCGCGAGAGCAGATGGTCGTAGAAGCCGTCGGTGTCGATCGGTTCCGATCCGGCGGGCGGCCAGCTCTCCACGGAGAAGTCGGCCGAGGGGGCGTCAGCGCCGAGGAATCCGCTGGCATGGCGCACCCAGGGACCGTCGTCAGCGCTGGAATGGATAGCGACCGTACGACGCCCCCCCTCGTCAGCGGCGCCGAGCCGGACCTGGAGTCGGACCGTCTCCCGCTCCGGTACGAACAGGGGAGCCTCGAAAGTCAACTCCTCCAACCAGTGGCATCCGACCTGCTCTCCCGCATAAGAGGCCAGCTCGATGAATGCCGTACCCGGCATGATGGCCGACTGCATGACGACATGGTCGCCCAGCCATGGATCCTTACCCGCGTCGATGTGTCCGGTGAACAGGACTTCGTCAGTTTCGGCGAGTTGGAGTGTGGTGGTGAGGAGTGGGTGGTGGGTGGGTGTGTGTCCGGGGGGTGTGGTGGTGGGGTTGGTGGGGTGGAGCC
>NZ_JBEXVD010000070.1:0-4218 GCF_040638655.1 Streptomyces sp. NPDC005963
GGTTCCCGGGACCTGCTCGGAGGAGCCCTCGCCTTCAAACGCGATCAATTGGGATTCCCCGCCGACACCGGCCGTCCCGCGTTGTGCACGGTCATCGCCGGACCCGGGGACAAGGCCCGCCGAGCGGGAGTCGGCCGCGTCCGAAACCACCACACACGGGAGCCGGCTCACCCTTCGACCGGGATCAACCTGCTGTCACCGTGTCCTCGAAGGTCTTGCCCGTCGCGCGGTACGCGCCGACCTTGGCGGCGACCTCGCCGGGGGTGAGGACCTGGTCCTTGACGTGCAGGACGTAGTCGATCTGCTGCTCGTAAGCCCGTGCCTCGGTGGAGGTCTGGCCGGTGAGATCCGTCAGCCACTGGTTGAAGGCGATCACCATCCCGCGCTCAGGCAGATAGCCGGCACCGTGGGTGCTGAACAACTGCCCGTCGATGTAGTACCGGATGTCGTTGCCGTCGATGGTGACGACCAGGTCGCGCCAGCCGGCGTGGCTGCTGCGCGCCACCGTGTGCTGATTGACGCTCTGCCCGGTGTTGGGGTCGTATGTCTCCCATGACGTGGTGAAGAAGATGTTCGAGGTCTCGCCCCAACCGCCGTTGGGCGGGTATTCGAAGTCGTACTCGGCGTAGTCATCGGCCATCGGGGCCTTGAGGTCGTTGATGGTGAAGAACGTTTGGACCACGTGATCCCCGTCAGGGCCGTACGCGGGTGCATCGCTGAACTTGACCCGTGCCGCGTAGGTGCCGTTCTTGAACTTCATCGCCGAGGTCGAGATCTCGGCCTGGCGGGTGCTGGCCGCGGTGCCCGATGTGGCGGTCTCCAGCTGCATCACGGAGTTGCCGTCGACGGTGGAGAAGCTCACGTTGCCCGGCGACCAGGTCGCACCGGGAACCCCCGGGCCACCGGACCAGGAGCGCAGGCTCCAGCCGTGGGCGGAGAGCTGCGGATCGGTGTGCGAGCCGTAGTTGAAGTCGTCGAACAGGGTTGGGGCGGGCGGCGGTTGCACCGTGCCGCCCGGTTCGGTGCCCCACACCGTCGTTCCGGCGAGTTGCGCGGTGACCTTGGGCCAGTCGGCCCAGGTGCCCTGGGCGCCCCCGAAGGAGTGGTCGTCGCTCTGGACGATCTGCTGCCAGTCGGACCGGTGGAAGCGCAGGCGTATGTCCCCGGTGTCGGTGCCCGGTGCGAGGGATCCGGCAGCGGCGGTGAAGCCGATCTCCAGATAGCGGTCCGCGGTCGCCGTGGGGTGGGTCAGCGTGCCGAACGAACCGGTGATGTTGGCGCAGCCCCTCACCGCCCAGTCACACGCGAACCGATAGGTGGCGCCGGCCGATTCGGCCTTGAAGTAGTAGCGCACCTTGACCCCCGCGAGCGCCACGGGAGCACTGCTGGTGTTGCGCACCTTGAACCACGGTGCGGACTGCGAGACCTGGGCGCCGGACGCGCTCGTTCGGTACTGGACGGCGAGTGTGTTGTCGGCGGCGTTCGCGGTGGTGGGGAGCGCCGCGAGGCCGATCGTGCCGAGGGCCATGGCGAGCGCGGTGGTGGCGGTGGTACGAAGCCGACGGTGGGGGGTTCTTCGCATGACGCTGCCTCTCCTGAACGGTTGAGACTGACGCGGCAATCGACCGTGATCGAATGCCGGGCCATGATCGTACTCAAGGGCGCTGGAGGGTAGTTGGACCGTTGTGCCCGGGGTGACTCGTCGGCGCACATCGGAGTCTCCGGGGCGTTCCCGGCTTGACCTTCTCCCCGTGTCAAAGGCTGGGCTGGTCCGGTCGTCAGATCGAAGGAGGCCCCGAATGCCGCCCTACCAAGGCTCCGGTCCTTACTGCTACACGCACTCACTCGCCATGGCTGCGGACGATCCCCTGCTGCCACCGTCGGGCGTGATCGAGACGCTGACCGGTTCGCCCTTCGGCTTCCAGCTGATCGGGGGCACGACGCCGCTGTTCGACCCCTACGGCTGGGATCCGGAACTCGGCCTCGATGCCGCCGTCGACCTGCTCGGACTGCGTTGTGTCCGTACGGTGGGAGGCAGTGGGCCCGAGGCGAACGCCCGGTTGCAACGTGCCGCGGCCCGGGGGCCGGTGCTCGCGGGACCGGTGGACATGGGGCTGCTGCTCTACCGGCCGGGAACCCCCGCACCGGGCTTCGGCGACCACTACGTCGTGGTGATCGCGGCCGATGACGACGTCGTGCTCCTGCACGACCCACAGGGCCATCCCTACGCGACCCTGCGCACGTCCGCGTTCCTCGACGCCTGGCGGGCGGACACTGTTCCCTACGGCGAGGCGCCCTTCGTGATGCGGCACGACTTCGTACGCGAACGGGAAGTCACTGCCCCGGAGGCCCTGTGGCGATCCCTCCCCCGAGCGATCGGCTGGCTCTCGGGGCGAACCGACCTCCCGGTCCCCTCCGGCACGCTCGGGGAAGCCGACGGGGTCACTGCCTTCGCCGACCTGGTGGAGCGCGGACTCGACCAGGACACCAGGGACCTGCTGGGTTCCTTCGCCATCCGGGTGGGCGCACGCCGTCTTTCCGACGCCTCCGGCTGTCTCGCCCAGTTGCACCTGTCTGGACCCGCGTCCATCGCGGCAGAACTCTCACGCCAAGTCGGGGCGTTGCAAGAACCGCTGGTCAGCCGGGACGACGAAACCCTGTCCGGGCGACTGCGCGGCCTCGCGCCCGGGTACGGGCGACTACGCGACGCCCTGCATGCTGCGGTTGCCGCCGACGGCGGTCGACTCGAGTGGTGAACAGCGCCACATCGGACTGCCGTTGCGGTACGGGAGCCTGCCCCGAGTCCAAGGGGGCGGCTCCAGGAAGCTGAGGCCCCGCTCTCCTTCGGTGCGTCGGACCGGCCGAACCTCTCCCTTTCACCGGTTCGCGTCCCACCGGCCGAATCTGTCCGTTCCCCTACTTCCCCGGTCCATCTCGGGCCGGTAGAAGGGCACTTCAGGGGCCCCCTGGGCGTTCACATGTTCGGCGGCGGCATAGGCTCGAGGTCAGCCGTGTTGCGGGAGAGAAGGGAAGACCTGATGAATGCGTTACTCCACTGGGGCGAGCAGGCGGCCTGCCGGACGACGGACCCGGAGACGCTGTTCGCCGAAGCCGCGCAGCAGAATCGGGCCAAAACCGTCTGCACACCCTGCCCCGTACGCACCGAGTGCCTCAGCGAAGCCCTCGACAACCGCGTGGAGTTCGGCGTGTGGGGCGGCATGACCGAGAGGGAGCGCAGGGCCCTCTTGCGCCGTAGGCCGGACGTCATCTCGTGGCGCAGGGTCCTGCGCGCGGCCCGCCACGGCCATCGACACGCCCACCCGGACTGAACGTGTGGATTCGTGCCGCCGGCGATCAGCAGACCGGATCGTCCGCGGGACGAGGAGTGACACCGGGCCTGGTGTTCAGCGACCACATATGGGTGCAGCCGGGGCATTGCAGATGGACGACCGGCCCCCTGTTGGAGATCAGATAGCGCCAGTGCCGGGAGCAGTTCCGTCCGTCGGCGCAGATCGCGCAGGTACGGGCGTCGTCACAGGAGGGGCAGTCCACCCAGGCCCGGCGTGCCATGTCGGCCTGCGGGTCAATGGGAAGGCGCATGGCCCGGCTCCTCTCCCGGAAGGACCCCCGCCGCGACGAGCAGGTCGTAGGTGCGCTGCTGCTCGCCGTCGAGGCCGGAGTAGAGCAGTGCGTACGCCTCGTCCTCGCCCTGGAGCACGGCCACGGGGTCCCAGTCCGCCCCGAGCGCGGCGACGACCTCGGCGCGTCGCCGGGACTCGTCGATCGAGAGGTCGAGGGAGAACGGGATGAGGTCGTTGGTTCTGTCCTGGTTCATCACTGCGCTTCCGATGTGTGAGCGGGGCACATCTACCTCTACCAGAGGGACGCCACCTCAAGAAAGGGTGCCCTAAGTTGCCAGGGGTCATCGACCGGGCACGTTCCGTTGGGTGGCTGGTGAAGTGACTCGGTAGGGCCGGGAATTGCGGGCACCCTGCCGGGGTGGGCGGTGTCGTACCGCCCGGGTGTTGTGACGTACCTCATATCCCATCGTTCTGCGTGCTGCTCAGCGGAGTGGGATCCGGGCGGCGGTGCCCCATCCGGGCCGGGTGCTCCGCGGGCCGGCGCTAGGCAGTGTCTGATGGCTCTTTGATGAGGTCGCGTAGCCAGATCACGATGGCTGCTGTGGCCAGGGTGCCGTTGAAGATGTAGTCGCGTTTG
>NZ_JBEXVD010000071.1:0-3646 GCF_040638655.1 Streptomyces sp. NPDC005963
GACCTTTTTCTCACTCCGTTTCCGGACTTCGAATTCGATCCAGCACCCGATTGGAAGGGCTTTTCGCCTTTCGGCTGAGCCGACTTTATCAGAAGCGATTTGACTGAGCGAATCAGCCTTCGCGATCTAAATGGGAAAGTCGGTTGGCTCTGCGGAAATTTCGCTTTCCACTCAGAGCGAGCTAGATACTAGCGATGAGCCTCGATCATGTCCAGTTCGAGGCAACCGTTTGAATCTACCTCCCTGCAAGACCACTGTCAATGGTTTTTGCGGGCGAGGAGGACACTAGCAGGTCAGAAGGGGTGGACGCACATCAGGCAGCAGCGGGCAGTTCGGCGCTGCGGTCGGTGGCATCGAGGTCCCCATGGTCTCCGGCTCGGGCTGCTCGTCCGCCGAGGACGTACACGTAGGTGAGGAAAAGTGCCTCCGCCGCGATGCCGATGCCGATACGGGCCCATGTGGGCAGGTCGGAGGGGGTGACGAAGCCTTCGATGACACCCGAGACGAGCAGGACGAGCGCAAGGCCGATCGCCATGCCCAGGGCTGCTCTGCCTTGCCTGGCCAGCGCCGTTCGTCGAGAGAGCGGACCCGGGTCGATCACCGTCCAGCCGAGACGCATTCCCGCGCCCGCGGCGATGAAGACAGCCGTGAGTTCGAGCAAGCCGTGCGGGAGAACCAGGCCGAGGAAGACGTCCAGCCTGCCGGCGGAGGTCATCAGTCCCAACCCCACCCCCAGATTGAGCATGTTCAGGAACAGGATCCAGACCACCGGCAGACAGAGGAAGGCGCCCAGGGTCAGGCACAGAGCAGCGGCTCTGGCGTTGTTCGTCCAGACCTGCGCGGCGAAAGAGGTGGCGGGATGGCTTGAGTAGTACGTCTCGTACTCACCCCCTGGGCGGGTCATCGCCCGCAGCTCGTCAGGGGCCGCGATCGAGGACTGGACGTCCGGGTGGACACCGACCCACCAACCGATGAGCGCCGCGAGCAGAGTGGAGAGGACCGCGGTCGGGATCCACCAGTGGCGCGAGTGGTAGACGGCCGCCGGAAACCCGGCGACGAGGAAGGAGACCGCGTCCCGCCACGTTGCCCGGCGGGCACCGGTGACCGCTGCACGGGCCCTGGCCACGAGCTGGGTGAGCCGACCGACGAGCTGGGGGTCGGGGGTCGTGGACTGGATCAGGGAGAGATGGGTCGCGGTCGATTGGTAGAGAGCGACGAGTTCGTCGGCCTCCGCTCCCGTCAGACGGCGACCGCGCCTGATGAGGAGGTCCAGGCGCTCCCACTCGGCGCGATGGGTGGTCACGAAGACATCGAGGTCCATGGTCGGCACCTGCTCCGGGAACGGGGGCAATACATACGTACTACTGGGGCGCTGTGTCGATCAGCTTGGCAGACTGATGGAGACGTGGACGAGATGGACCGAGGGTGGAGGGCGGCTGCCGGTGAGCGCACTGGTGACGGGGGACGCGGTCGTGCTCGGGCTCCAGCCCGCGAAACTGCCGAGTCGCGCGCTCGCGTTGGCCATCGACATGGTGGTGGTGTGGGCCTGCTACCTCGCTGTCACCGTCGGGCTCGCCCTTGCCACCGCTTCGCTGGACGATGCCGCCGCCATGGCCGTCGCCGTGGGCTCGTTCGTCCTCGTCCTGGTGGGCGGGCCCATAGCGGTGGAGACACTGAGCCATGGGCGCTCGTTGGGCAAGCTCGCGTGCGGGCTGCGGGTGGTGCGGGACGACGGAGGGCCGATCCGCTTCCGGCATGCGCTGGTGCGCGGGGCCATGGGTGTGGTGGAGATCCTGATGACGCTCGGTGTCGTGGCCTGCATCGCCTCGCTCGTATCGGCACGCGGCCGACGGATCGGCGATGTGTTCGCGGGGACCCTGGTGATACGCGAGCGGGTGCCGACGGGGCGCGGGGTGGGAGTGCCGCCACCTCCACCGTGGTTGGCGGGACGATTCGCCGACGTGGACCTGTCAGGGGTGCCGGACGGCCTCTGGCTCGCGGTGCGTCAGTACCTGATCCGCATGGGACAGCTGGACCCTGCGGTGAGCTGGTCGATGGCCGAGCGGCTGGCGAACGATCTGGTGGCGTGTACCGGAGCTCCGCCTCCCGAGGGTGTGCCGCCCGCGGCGTATCTGGCCGCCGTGGTGAACGAACGCCAGTCCCGGGACGCGCGGAGGATCGTCGGTCCGGGGACCGGGTCGGCGCAGGCGACGGCGGTCCAGAGTGACGCGCACCAGGGCGGAAGGAGGTCCGGACACGGGGGCGGTTCTGGGGGCGACCAGGCCGTGCCCGGGAGTCCGGAGGTGGCAACGCCCTCCTCGACGAAGACGCAGCCGACGGGGGCGCAGCCGACGGGCCCCGGACATGGAACGCCGGGTGCGACCGGGTTCCTCCCACCCGGGTAGCGGCGGCGGAACGGCTGCCCGTGCTGCCCGTGCTGCCCGTGCTGCCCGTGCTGCCCGTAGGGAACTGAGTCCCTCGACGTTTCGGTGCGCCCACGGACTGCCGCGGATTGCTGTCCGATGGCTCTCAAGGCCGGTGGCTGTCCCGGTCAGGTCAGGTCAGAGGGACGACGGGTCCGGGAAGGACGAGGGGGGTGTTTCCAGACTCTCCAGCTCGATTCCCGGTGCGGACAGAACCACGTCCCCGGCCAGGTGGATCGTGTGCTGCTCACCCGTGTCCAGGGCGCTGACCTGGTATTCGTCCACTGTCAGGGGGCCGTTGTCAGTGGCGTGCGCTTCACTGTTCACCAGTGCCCAGGACTGGTCGAGGGTACGGGGGGCAAGCACGGGGTCGGTGAACGCAACGAGGCGCACGCGCGTGAGGGGTGAGTGGGGGGTGAGTCGCAGGAGACGGGCAGTGGCGACGAGGAACGCAGGCGACGTACCGGTGAAGGCATGGGCACGGACATTGCCTTCGGTGGCGTGAGCGCCGGTGGGGTCCGAGCGGACCCAGGTGACACCTTCGAGCGCTGCACCGCGGACCTGCCAGCTCGCGGCGTGGAGTTCGAGACGAATGGGGCGACCGAGTTCATCGAGGGCGAGATCCACCGAGCCGGCGTGATCGCCGGAAGGAGTGGTCGTCTGGGAGACATAGCGCCAACCGGAGGGTCCTGGCGCGCACTGGAAGTGTTCTTCGCCGAGGGGGGAGTGATCGTGCGGATCATGGAGCGAATATCGACCGCGAGGCATGGGGCGTGGACGTCCTTGTGCAGGTGAGCTCTTGGCGCGGTGAAGCTCTGGTGCGGTGACGGCTCCGACCAGGAGTCGGAACCGTCCGGAACGGTATGGGTAGGCCCCCGACACGGGGGTGCGGGGGCCTACTTCATACCGCTGGTGTCATGGGTTGCCGGCTGGGTTGTGGGCCCCAGGTAGCTGGAGTACTCCGGCGTGATCGTCAGTCGAGCCGGCTCGACTGACGATCAGGCACCGGGCATCCGCTCCGCGGGGCCCGTTCGTCGGTGGCACTGGTCACCATCAACGAACGGGCTGGCGATCGGTGGTCGCCCCGTGGCGAGCGACCGAGGGATCTCGCGACCGACCGCCGTGATGCTCAGTAGCGGTAGTGGTCCGGCTTGTAGGGGCCTTCGACCTGGACGCCGATGTAGGACGCCTGCTCGGGACGGAGCGTGGTCAGCTTCACCCCG
>NZ_JBEXVD010000072.1:0-3468 GCF_040638655.1 Streptomyces sp. NPDC005963
CCGCTGCGCGGGTCACGCACCCCCCAAGCTGCGCTTGGGGGGTGACGGTCCGTTCGCTGCGCTCCCCGGACCGGGGTGTGGGCTGAACCCACTTTTTGGGGCCTTCGCTTCGCTTCGGCCAGGTTGGGGCGGGTCCGCTGCGCTCCCCCGCCCAATAGTCCTTCCGGCTGCGCCTCCAGGACTGTTGGGGCCCGCTGACGCGGGCCTGGCTGGCTACGAGAGGGTGGGGGTGTGTGGTTCGTTTCGGGCTTTAGTGTGGTGGTGCATCATGGTGATGCACCACGTAGCTTTGGCGAAAATAGAGGATACCCCGATCGTCCTGGAGTCTTCTCGGGTTTTCGAGAGGAACGAGCGAAGATGGCCGGTCACTGCGAATCTGCCGGTCCCGTGTTGAGTAGCTCTGTGCACTGGGTGAGTAGGTGTCAGGTGGTGGGAGTCAATGTCTGGTTGGGGCTGTTCGTGCTCTTGGGGGTGCGAGGTGCGCCCCCGGGAAGGGTTGGATGCTTGGTGGCTGTGCTGGAGGCGGGAGTGGTCGCCGGGGGGTGGTCGAGTTGTGCGGGAGAGCGTCCTGCCCGTGTACCTCTCCGTACCTCAGGGCACGGGCGGGTGCTGGGGTACTGGTGGAGGCTGGTGGTCTGTGCGCCCGGCGGGCGGTGCGGAGCGATGGGGAGGCCCGCGTGTCGTGTGCGAGGTCGGTATCGGGTCTTCCTGCCCGGACGGGATGCCGGAGTTCAAATACGGGAGCTCGGACGGGATGCCGGGCCGGCTGGGATCTCACGGGCAAGGCGTTGGGGAGCGATACGGGCACGGCTCGCGTTCCCCAAGCGGTCGTCTGCAAGGTAATCAGAGTTCAATGTTCGAGGAGGTGATGCTCCCTCAAGGGAAATGTCAGATTCAGGTCAGGGAACATCAGGTAGATCAGAAGTTGAGCTTTCGTAGCTGGATGGGATTCTCTACAAGATCATTCGTACCTCCGGAGAGGGTGCGTGCGATGGAGGCGTCCGCGACCGAGTCCGAGAAGACGATCACTACCGCTGCGTACGCTCTGGAGCACTTCCCCCGGGCGGGCAGATCCTGGTCATGGTGCCCACGCTGGACCCGACCGTGCAAAGTACCCAGCCCCGGCAGCAGGTCGGGCACCGCCCGACGATGGTCGCGGTCTGCTCGGTAGACAAGGGCGAAATCCTGGAGCAACTCGGTTCCAACGATGCCCGTAAGCGTCTTCGGGAGGGACGTGACAGTCCCCGACGCAGTACCGAGAGGGGGCGCTGAAGGAAGTGGTTGTTCGTCGGTGTGGTTACAAGTGGGGGTAGCGGGCGGCGGGTTGGTGGGGGGTGGTGGAGGATTGGGGGATGACGGGACTTGGGGGGCGTCGTCAGCGGCGTGTGTGGCTGCTGGTGGGTGTGGTGTGCGGTGTGGTGGCGGTGGCGAGTGCCGGGTATGTGGTGCGGCAGCTGAGCCATGGCGGGCTGAAGGCATCGGACACCGCAGGGTTGTTCGCGGTGGCGCTGGCGGTGGCCGCCGGCCTGGTCGCGGTGGTCGCCTTACGGAAGCAGTCCCAGGCGAACACGGCGGCGTTCGCCGACGCCACGCTGGCCCGCGGCTGGGCGGCGACACTGGCCGGTCAGGTGCAGGCCGGGGAAGGCGCCGTGTGGCGGAAACTGCTGGGCGACGACACCGAGCGCATCAACCTCGCCTACACCCTGGTGTCCGGCGGGGTAAGGCCCGCCGCGGCGCCAGCCGCGGGACGGTTGTTCGCAGACGGGCTCGGGCCGGGTGGGGCGGCGGTGCCGGACATCGTGGCCTACTACCAGGCAACGAAGCCGTTACGGCTAGTGATCACCGGGGCCGGCGGAGCCGGGAAGACCGTATCCGCTCTAGAGCTCCTGCTGGGACTGATCGAGGGCCGTGGGGAGGACGAACCCGTGCCGGTGCGGATACCGCTGCCGCGGTGGGACACCGAACGGCAGACCCTGCCCGAGTTGTTGGTAGAGCGGTTGGTGGAGGCGTACGACTGGCCCAAGGCCATGGCAGCCGATCTGACCCGGCACGGGCTCGTACTGCCGGTGCTGGACGGCCTCGACGAGATGGACCTGCAAGGCCCCGGCGGCCTACCGAACCCGGCAGCACCCCGCGCCACCGCCGTCGTGGAAGCACTCAACAGCTACCAGCAAGGACGGGAGGCCGGGCCGCTGATCCTGACCTGCCGCACCGCACACTACGACGCCCTGGTGCCACAAGCGGTGATCGATGCGGCCCGGATCGAGGTCGAACCCGTCGGCGCCACCGACGCCCGGGGATACCTAGAGGGGCGGGCGCTCGACGAAACCCGGTGGCGGCCCCTCACCAACCACCTGAACGCCGACCCCACCGGAATGCTGGCAGGAGTGCTATCGACGCCGTGGCGCCTCGGACTCACAGCCACCGTCTACCACCACGACGGCAACCCCGGCGAACTCCTCACCCTGCCGAACGCGCAGGCAGTGGACGCCCACCTCCTCGCCCGCTACATCCCCGCCGCGGTCAGTACGGCGCCGAACCCGAACGGGTACACACCAGACCAGGTCCACCGCTGGCTCCACCACCTCACCCACCACCTCGACCCAGCGGGAACAACAGCCGCCACCAATACGGCAGGTCCGGAGGGCACAGATCTACTCCTGCACGAACTGTGGCCCCTCGCAGGACGCCAGCGTGTTCGGGCGACCGAGGCCACCCTCACCACCCTGGCTACTCTGATCGTTCTCGCACTGGCACTCGCCCCCGGAGTTCTCCAGATATCGCAGGTCATAGCGCTGCCTACCCTGCCGGCAATAGCACTCATCGGCCCGGCAAGCCGGCCCCGACGCTGGACAAACCCGCTCCGGACACTTCAAACAAACAGGCCCCGTGCAGCCGCCGTCGCGATCACAACCACAATCGCGACCGGGATCGGGGCCGGGATCGCGTTCGGACTCACGACCGGCATCACGTTCGGGCTCACGACCGGGATCGTATTCGGGCTCGTACTCGGGATCACGGAGGAGCCGGTGACGAGCCGCAGGACACGGGCCGCTATCAGAACCGACGCCCTCCTCGGGCTCACGACCGGGATCTCGACCGGGGCCATGGTCGGGATCGCGTTCGGGATCGCGACCGGGATCACGTTCGGGCTCGCGACTGGGATCGCGTTCGGGCTCGCGCTGAGTACGGCTTCCCGCAGGTATCTGGTGTTCCTGCTCTGCTCACGGCGCCGGCTGCCATTCCGGCTCAGCCCGTTCCTCGACTGGGCAGTGGGAGCGGGACTACTGCGGAACAGCGGTGCCGCGTACCAATACAGACACCGCGAACTCCAACACTGGCTCCGACAACACCCCAACCCACCCGCCCTCCCCTAGGCAGTGTCTGATGGCTCTTGCCTGGGATGGTGGATCTCTCGCTGTTTCGGGCATGAGTCGGGCATGGTGCGTCGGCATGAACTGACGAATG
>NZ_JBEXVD010000073.1:0-3405 GCF_040638655.1 Streptomyces sp. NPDC005963
CAGCGCCTGTACCGCCAGATGCAGCGCCACCAGGGACGAGGAGCAGGCGGTGTCCACCGTGACCGCCGGCCCCTCCAGACCGAAGGTGTACGCCAGCCGCCCCGAAACGACGCTCGCGGTGTTCCCGGTGAGGAGATAGCCCTCAAGGTCCTCGGGCGCCTTGCTGAAACGGGAACCATAGTCGTGGTACATCACCCCGGCGAAGACCCCCGTCCGGCTGCCACGCACCGTCCCGGGGTCGATTCCGGCGCGCTCGAACGTCTCCCAGGCGGTCTCCAACAGCAGCCGCTGCTGGGGGTCCGCTGCGAGCGCCTCACGCGGGCTGATCCCGAAGAACTCCGCATCGAAGTCGGCCGCCTCGTAGAGGAAACCGCCCTCACGCGTGTACGACGTACCGAGGTGATCGGGGTCGGGATCGTAGAGCGACTCCAGGTCCCAGCCGCGGTCCTCCGGGAAGGGGCCGATCGCATCGGTGCCCGATGCCACCAACTGCCAGAGCTCCTCCGGAGAGGTCACCCCACCGGGATAGCGGCAGGCCATGCCCACGATCACGATCGGATCGTCGGTGCCCGGCACGGCCGGTGCGCTGGCCGCAACGGGTGCACGACCGGTCCCACCGCCGGTCAACAAGGTCGACAGATGGGCGGTGAGGGCCTCGGGCGACGGATGGTCGAACACGGCCGTCGCAGGGATGCGCAGTCCCGTGAGGGTGTTGAGCCTGTTGCGGAGTTCGATGCCCGTGAGCGAATCGAACCCCAGGTCGCGAAAGGCCCGGGTGGCGTCGATGGACGTGGACGTGACGTGTCCGAGCACGGTCGCCACCGTCGTCCGCATCAACTCGGCGACCGCACGCGAACGCTCGGGCTCCGGCAGACCGGCGGTCCTGCTGGCCCAACTTCCGTCCGCCGGGGCACCCTGTGCACCCGAGGCCCGCGGCAGCGGGTCACGGACCAGATGGCGCAGCGGCGCAGGAAGCGGGCCGGCTCCCGCACGCACTCGCAGCGCCGGAACATCCAGTCGTACGGGGACCAGTGCACCCTGGTGGCCGCCGAGTGCCGCATCGAACAGGGCCAGTCCCTCAGCCGCGGACAGCGGGGTGAATCCGGAACGCGCCCAGCGTGCCCGCTCCGCGTCCGCGAGCCCCTCCGCCATGCCTTCTCCGGTGTCCCACAGCCCCCAGGCGAGGGAGAGCCCCGGTAGTCCCGACTCGTTGCGATGCCGTGTCAGGGCATCGAGGACGGCGTTGGCGGCTGCGTAGTTCGCCTGCCCCGCCGTACCCGCCAGTGCACTGACCGAGGAGAACACCACAAAGGCGGTGAGGTCCGCACCCCGGGTGAGCTCGTGCAGATGGAACGCCGCATCGGCCTTGGGTCGCAGGACCCGGTCGAGACGGTCCTCGGTCAGCGCTTCGACCGTGCCGTCGTCGAGGGCGCCCGCCAGATGGAAGACCGCGCCCAGCGGATGTGCCTCGGGTACGCTCGCGAGCACCCGGGTGAGGGAGTCACGGTCTCCAGCGTCCCCCGTCGCGACGGTGACCGTGGTGCCAGCCGCGGACAACTCGGCCACCAACGCGGAGATGCCGGCTGCGGCCGGGCCGGAGCGGCTCAACAACAGCAGTCTGCGCACCCCGTGTCGCTCGGCCAGATGGCGGGCGAGAAGCTGTCCCAGCGCACCCGTCCCACCGGTCACGAGGACGGTTCGCTCCTCCGGACCCCACTCCAGGAGCGGCGACTCGGCGGCCTCGGCGCGAACGAGCCGCGGGGACAGCAGCGTTCCGTTGCGGGAGAGGAGTTGCGGTTCGACGAGTGATGCGGCGGCGAGTTCGGCCAGCGTCGGTCGCCCTTCGGCATCCGGCTCCCCGTCGAGGTCCACCAGGGCGAACAGGTCCGGATGCTCGGCCTGCGCGGAACGCACCACTCCCCAGGCCCCGGCCACCCATGGGTCGTCCGAGAAGGCCCCCCGGGTCAGGAACAGCAACCGGGATTGCGCATCACGGGGTTCGGCGAGCCACTTCTGCACCTGTTCCAGCGCGTACGCCGCCGCGGCCCGGCCGGACGGTACCCGTACGGCGATCACCTCGGACGTCGCATCCGTATCGGTCGGGAGAAGCTCGGTGACGTCCGGGACCAGACGCACCGAAACCACCGGACCGGCGACGGGCTTGACCGGCTCCCAGTGCAACCGGTGGAGATCGCGTGTCAGCTCTGTTGCGCCGAGCCGGTCGGTATCGACGGGCAACAGGGCCAGTGCGTCCACGGACACCACGGGTACGCCCTGCGGGTCCACTGCCGACAGCGTGCCGTTCGCCCAACGCACGCGGAGGGTCGATGCGCCCGAGGCATGGAGTTCGACACCCGACCAGGAGAAGGGCAGGGCCAAACCGCCGGCTGCCCCGTCTGCGGCGTTGAGGGCCACCGGCAGGTGCAGCGCGGCATCGAGCAGCGCCGGGTGCAGGGCGAATCCCGTGTCCTGTGCGGGCACCTCCAGTTCGGCGAAGATCTCCTCTCCCCGTCGCCAGGCGGCCTGCACGCCGTGGAAGGCGGGGCCGTATCCATAGCCGAACCCGTCGAGTTCCGTGTAGAGGGTGCCGATGTCAAGGGGACTCGCGTCGGGAGGCGGCCAACTCGTCGACGGCTCCGTCCGAAGTGCCTCGGTGCCGGTGGCCCCGGTGAGGAGTCCTTCGGCGTGTCGGGTCCACTCGATGCCGTCGGTCGGTCGGCTGTGGACGGACAGCGGGCGGGCACCCGACTCGTCGGGCGGTCCCACGGTGAGCTGGAGCTGTACGGCTTCCTCCGGTGCCAGCACCAACGGTGCCTGCAACGTCAACTCCTCCACCCGTGGAACCCCAGCCTGCTCCCCGGCGGTGAGGGCGAGGTCCACGAAGGCCGTCCCCGGCAGCAGGACCCGGTCGGCGATGCGATGGTCGGCCAACCAGGGGTGCAGCGCCGTGGACAGGCGACCGGTGAGGACGAGCCCGCCGTCCTGCGCCAGTTCGATCCGGGACCCGAGGAACGGGTGCTCGGCCGAGGTGATCCCGAGTGCCTCGGGGTTCGCCCGGGGGGAAGAGGACGAGAGCCAGTAGCGCTGGCGTTGGAAGGGATACGTGGGGAACGCGTCGAGGGGCAGTGAACCGCTGGGCTGGAAGGCGTTCCAGTCCACGGTGGCACCGTGCACATGGGCACCGGCGACGGCGAGGGCGAGGGTGGTGAGCTCGGGCCGGTTGCGCCGCAGCAGGGGGATCGCCCCCTCGGTGGTCGCACTCAGCGCGGCGTCGGGTCCGAGTTCGAGGTAGAGGGTGGTGCCGTTGGTGTGGAGGGTTTGGGTGGCGTGGTGGTAGTTGACGGTGTGGCGGAGGTGTTGGGTCCAGTGGTCGGGGGTGGTGGGTGGGTGGTTGGTGTGGGTGAG
>NZ_JBEXVD010000074.1:0-3297 GCF_040638655.1 Streptomyces sp. NPDC005963
GCGGCTATTTCGCCTTGGCTGTGTCCGGTGACGGCGTGGGGGGTGATGCCGTGGGTGGTCCAGAGGTGGGCGAGGGAGACCATGAGGGCCCAGAGTGCGGGTTGGATGACATCGACACGCTGCAGGAGTTCTTCATCGTCGAGGATGTCGTGTAGACGCCACCCGGTGTGGGGTTCCAAGGCTTGTGCACACTCATCGAGGCGTTGGGCGAAGGCGGGGGACTCGGTGGTGAGGTGGAGTCCCATTCCCGGCCATTGAGACCCCTGACCAGGGAAAACCCACAACAACTTCCCGGGAGCGGAGGGAACGGTGCCTTGGATGAGTCCGGGGGTTTCGGTTCCGCCGGCCAGCGCATTCAACCGGGCGAGGACGGTGGTCCGGTCTTCGTCACGGGTGAGGATCACAGCACGATGGTCGAACTGCGTACGGGTGGTGGCGAGGGCGTGGGCGACGTCGACCAGCGCTGGCCCGTCTTCACCGTCGAGATGAGTAGCAAGCTGCCGGGCTTGGGCCCGCAACGCACCCTCCGACTTCCCCGACAGAAGAAGAGGAAGGTCGGTGCTGTCCGGAGTGTTCGTGGCGTCCGGGACAGTGCTTGACGTTTCGGGGGCTTGTTCGAGGATGACGTGGGCGTTGGTGCCTGACACACCGAATGAAGAGACGCCGGCACGGCGTGGCCGGTCGGTGTCGTGCGGCCAGTCCTGCGGTTCGGTGAGGAGTTCCACCGCTCCGGTGGTCCAGTCGACCTGCGTCGACGGAGCGTCCACATGAAGCGTCCGCGGAAGCTGCTCGTGCTCCAGCGCCTTGACCATCTTGATGACGCCGGCCACTCCGGCGGCGGCCTGGGTGTGGCCGATGTTTGATTTGACCGATCCGAGGTGGAGGGGTCGGTCGCCGGGTCGGTCCTGCCCGTAGGTGTTGAGCAGCGCCTGCGCCTCGATCGGGTCGCCGAGTCGCGTGCCCGTGCCATGCGCTTCGACAGTGTCGATGTCCTGCGGCGTGAGGCGGGCATTGGCCAGAGCCTGGCGGATCACCCGCTCCTGCGACGGCCCGTTGGGTGCGGTGAGTCCATTGGACGCACCGTCCTGGTTGACCGCGGAGCCCCGTACGACCGCTAGCACGCGGTGGCCGTTGCGTTGGGCGTCGGAGAGCCGCTCCAACAGCAGCATCCCCACGCCCTCCGCCATGCCGAACCCATCAGCGGCATCCGCGAACGCCTTGCACCGACCATCCGCGGCCAGACCACCCTGTCGGCCGAACTCCCCGAAGACCCCGGGCGTTGCCATGACGGTGGCGCCGCCGGCGAGTGCCAGGTCGCATTCGCCCTGGCGAAGGGATTGGGCGGCGAGGTGCAGCGCCACCAGTGAGGACGAGCAGGCAGTGTCCACCGTCACCGCAGGACCCTCAAGCCCGAAGGTGTACGACAGACGGCCTGACGCCACACTTGAAGCGTTGCCCGTGACCAGGTAACCCTCCAACTCCTTCGGAGTGTTCGCGGCATGCAGTGCCGCGTAGTCCTGCCGACTCGCCCCGACGAATACACCGGTACCACTGTTCTTGAGCGTTCCGGGCGCGATCCCGGCGCGTTCGATGACCTCCCAGGAGGTTTCCAACAGCAGTCGCTGCTGCGGATCCATCGCCAGTGCCTCACGGGGATTGATGCCGAAGAAGTCGGCGTCGAACCCACCCACATTCCGGATGAAGCCACCTCGGGGGACGTAGGAGAGTGTGTCCGTACCGGACTCCTCAAGGTCCCAGCCACGGTCCTCGGGGAACCCGGAGATCGCGTCCTGCTCCCCGGTCACGAGCTGCCACAGCTCGTCGGGGCTCGTCACACCTCCGGGAAGTCGGCAGCTCATCCCTACGATGGCGATGGGATCGTCGTCGGCCCGAGCGGCCGATGCCACTGTCGCGCGTACCGGCGCTGCCTCCCCGAGCAGCTCCGCGAACAGGTGGTCGGCGAGTGCCTGCGGGGTCGGGTGGTCGAAGATGAGGGTGGCGGGAAGCCGAAGTCCGGTGGCCTTGTTGAGGCGGTTGCGCAGCTCCACTGCCGTCAGCGAATCGAAACCGGCCTCCCCGAACGCGCGGTCCGCTTCTACCTCGTCGCCGGAGCCATGTCCCAGGACCGCCGCTGCGTTGGCGCGTACCAGATCGAGCACGACGCGTCTGCTCTCCACGCCGTTCAGAGCCATGAGCTGGTGGGTCAGTGGGAGACCGTTCGCCGTGGCGGCACCTGCCGCCTTGCGCAAGGGAGCTCGTACGAGACCGTGGAGGACCGCCGGCACGCCGGTGCTCTGGGCACGCTTCCTCAGCGTCGGTACATCCAGCTTGATCGGAACGAGATGTGCTTTACCGGTATCGAGTGCGGCGTCGAGAAGCGCCAGCCCCTGCTCAGTCGAGAGCGGCTTGATTCCGCCTCGCTCCATCCGCTCCAAATCGGTGTCGTTCAGATGCCCGGTCATACCGCTGCGTTCGGCCCACAGGCCCCAGGACAGTGCGATACCCGGGATCCCCTGGGCCCGGCGATGTACGGCCAGCCCGTCGAGGAAGGCATTCGCCGCCGCGTAGTTCGCCTGCCCGGGCCCGCCGAGGATGCCCGACGCCGCCGAGAAGAGGACGAATTGGGCGAGATCGAGATAGCGCGTCAGCTCATAGAGATGGCATGCGGCGTCGATCTTCGGGCGGAGGACGGCATCGAGTTGGTCTGGGGTGAGGGTTTCGATGGTGCTGTCGTGGAGGGTGCCGGCGGTGTGGATGACGGCGGTGAGGGGGTGGTCGGGATGGATGGTGGTGAGGGTGTGTTCGAGTTCGGTGCGGTTGGTGGTGTCGCAGGCGGTGATGTGGATGGTGACGCCTTGGGCGGTGAGTTCGTTGTGGAGTTCGGTGGCTCCGGGGGCGTTGGGTCCGCTTCTGCTGAGGAGGTGGAGGTGGCGGATGCCGTGGTGGGTGACGAGGTGTCGGGCGATGTGTGCACCCAGCCCGCCGGTGCCTCCGGTGATGAGGACGGTCCCGTCGGGGTTGAGGGGGGTGGGGACGGTGAGGACGACCTTGCCGATATGGCGTGCCTGGCTGATGTGACGGAACGCTTCGGGTGCCTGGCGTACGTCCCAGGCCGTGACCGGCAGCGGCTTCAGCACCCCCGCCTCGAACAGGCTGAGTACTTCCCGAAGTATCTCACCAGTGCGCTCGGGTGATACATCCGCCAGGTCGAAGGCTTGGTAGTGGACGTTGGGGTGGTGGGTGGTGATGTCGTGGGGGTTGCGGATGTCGGTTTTGCCCATGTCGGCGAAGCGTCCG
>NZ_JBEXVD010000075.1:0-3153 GCF_040638655.1 Streptomyces sp. NPDC005963
CGGCGGCCGGGCTGATGCCCGGCCGCCGCTGGCGTTCTCTGCGCGGTTCAGCTGTCGCCGCGACCGAGCTCCCACAGCTGGAGGTCGGAGCTGCCGTTGAGGAGTCGCTCCACGCCGGTGACGCCATCGCGGGCGGCGACGTACTGCTTGTCCTGGCGCAGTGGCAGCACCGGGACGTCGTTGGCGATGATCTCCTGCAAGCGGGCGAAGGTCGGCTCTGCAGCAGCGCGGTCCGCCTGGCGACGGGACTGCGGGATGAGCTTGAGCGCCTCGGCGTTCACGTAGGGCGAGTTGAGGAAGTTGTCCTTCTCCAGGAACGGGGCGATGTAGTTCTCGGGGTCCGGGTAGTCCGGGACCCACCCGAGGCCGAACACCGGGTAGTCACCGCGCTTGTGGGCGGTGCGGAAGGTGGTCCAGTCCGAGCCCTCGACGGTCACGTCGAACAGTTTGGACGCGTTCAACTGGGTCTTGAGGAGTTCGAACTCCTCGGCCGTGGCGCCGCTGTAGCGGTCCTTGGAGTAGTGGAGCGACAGCTTCACGGGGGTGTTGATGCCGGCCTTGCGCAGGATCTGCTTGGCCTTGGCGCGGCTGGGCTCTCCGTACCTGTTGTAGAAGGCGTTCTTGTGTGCGCTCACGCTCGCGGGAATGAGGGAATAGAGCGGCTCGGCGGTGGCGGAATACACCTGCCCGGCGATCTGGCCGCGGTCGACGAGCGCCGCCATGGCCTGTCGTACGGCCTTGTCCTTCACCGCCGGATGGTCGGTGTTGAAGGCGAGGTAGAAGATGGATAGGCCCTGGAGTTCGGTAAGGGTGATGCCGTCCTTCGGTTTTTCCTTCATCTGTGCGATCTGTTCGGGCGCCAGTTCGCGGGTGGCAATGTCGATCTCGCCCTTGTCGAGAGCCTTGGCCATGGCGTCCGCGTCCTCGTAGATGCGCAGTTCGACCTTGCCGTTGTGCAGTTTGACGTCTCCCTTGTAGGAGCCGTTCTTCTTGAAGGTGACCTTCGTGACCGCGTCGTCCTTGACCTGGGCGCTCATCGTGTACGGGCCGGAGCCGTCCACCTGGAGGCCGCCACGGAGCTTGCCGCCCTCGTATTTCTTCTTGCTGACGATGCCGGCGACCGGGGTGGAGAGCTTGTACGGGAAGGTCGCGTCCGGTGTCGCGAGGCGGAAGACCACCTCGTGGTCGCCCTTGACATCGATGGTGTCGATGTTGGCCAGCAGGGCGGCGGCACCGTTGTCATCGTTGATCTTCAGGACGCGTTCGATGGAGAACTTGACGTCGTCGGCGGTGATGGGGCTGCCGTCGGAGAAGGTGAGGTCGGAACGGAGTGTGCAGCGGTAGATCGCGCTCGCCTTGTCGGTGAACGTGCAGGTCTTCGCCGCGTCCGGTACAGGTTCGCCGCCTCCGCGCGGAGAGTGCATCAGCGTCTGGACCGTCTGGCGCAGCACGTTCCAGGAACCGGTGTCATAGGCGTGGGCCGGGTCGAGGGGAGCAGGCGCGTCCTTGTCTGCGATGAGTTGGTCCGTGGTGCCCACGACAATGGAGTCACCGCCACCAGCGACGCCCTCGGCCCCGCCGCATGCGACGAGTACGGGCGCGAGCAGGCCGACGACGGCCGGCAGCACCAGAGTCTTACGGTTCATCCTGGACGTTCTCCTCATCCGACACTGGGATACAGCGGGTACGGAAGACTCCGTCGCAGCCGCCCGGTGGGGCGGGTTCCTACCGTTCGAAATGAACAGGACGATCGCCCCTGTGTTCGCAGCGGTGTTGGCAGCTGCCGGGGCGCGTCGATGGTGCGACGAAGGCTCGCAAAGAGATTAGTCGGCGCTCAGAGTGGTGTCGGACAGCGCGAGGATGCGGTGTATTCGCTGAGTGATCTCTCATGGCTGTGTGTAGATGGCACAGCCATGGAATCTTTCGTAGAGCAACGTGATCAATATGGACACAAGGGCACGTGCGGTATCGCCCAGTAGGGGTGCGGAACACCCGGAACGACACGCCCTAGAAGTCTTACAGTGATGAAGGTCACGCGAAAATACATACGGGAAGAGCCTTGCATAAAGGTCTTTCCGGCCATGAGGAAAGGGAATTCCCAGCCAGACGATACGGTCCGAGTTTATTTCGATTTCAAGAAACTCGGACCGTATGACCATCAGTTCATCGATGTGATGAGCCCGCGGAGAAAGGGGAGGTCCACTTCTTCGAGCGAGCCGACAACCGCCCGTCCCACGGCGGGCGCGATCGGCGCCACCGACGGGACCGCGACGACGCGGCATCCCGCGGCCTCGGCGGAGGCCACCCCGGTCGCCGTGTCCTCGATGACGGCGCACCTCGCCGGCTCGGCGCCTACTCCCCGGGCGGCCAGCAGATAGGGATCGGGATGCGGCTTGGTACGTGCCACTTCATCGCCCGCGATCGACAGTTGGAAGTTCTGCGGCCCCAGGGAGTCCAGCACCCGGTCGATGATCCTGCGGTGGGAGGCGGAGACCAGGGCGGTGGGCACCCGGTGCTCGGCCAGTTCGGCCAGGAGCCGCTCGGCGCCCGGCATCAGGGGCACCCCGCTGGCGATGCGCTTCTCGAAGCGGTCGTTCAGCAGCACGGTCAACTCCGGCAGGGCGATGTCGGCGCCCGTCACCTCGATGAGGTATCCGGCACTACGGGTCATCGGCCCCCCGACGACGACGTCGCGCCAGGCTTCGTCCAGCTCATGGCCGAGGTCGGCGAAGACATCACGCTCGGCCTCCCACCAGAAGCCCTCGGTGTCCACGAGGGTGCCGTCCATGTCGAGGAAGACCGCCTGTAGGGCAGAGCTCTCCGCCGACCGGGTCAAGGACGCAGGGACCGTGCTGGTCATCGGCACACCTCCATGAGGGACGAGAAGGCCGGCCGCCTCTCCCCATGGCTTTCCCGCGGAGACAGTCGACCGGCCTGTACTGGACCGACCAGTGTACGGCTCGTCAGATGGATGCGCTCGGTTAGTGCGCAGGGACAGGGCCATACGGCCGTGGCCCGCTGACGCGCGCCGTTACCGAGCGTTGAAGTACTTCGCCTCCGGGTGATGGATGACGATGGCGTCGGTGGACTGTTCCGGGTGGAGCTGGAATTCCTCGGAGAGCTGGACGCCGATCCGCTCGGGTTCGAGGAGGG
>NZ_JBEXVD010000076.1:0-3079 GCF_040638655.1 Streptomyces sp. NPDC005963
CCCCTCTACCTCGGCTCACTCAAATCCAACATCGGCCACACCCAAGCCGCAGCCGGAGTCGCCGGCATCATCAAAATGGTCCAAGCCATGCACCATCGCACACTCCCCCGCACCCTCCACATCGACCAACCATCACCCCACATCGACTGGACAGCCGGAAACGTCCAACTCCTCACCGAAGCCCGCGAATGGAAAGACCGCAACGGCACCCTCCGCGCCGCCGTCTCCTCCTTCGGCATCAGCGGCACCAACGCCCACATCATCCTCGAACACACCCCCCAACCCACAGCAACAGAGGATTCGACCGGAACGGAGTCCGACGCGGCGCCGGTGGCACCCGATGAGGAGCCGCAGCCCTGGTTGCTCTCCGCGCACACGCCGGAAGCGTTGCGCGCCCAAGCCGACCGGCTGCACCACCATCTGGAGTCGCTCCCCGACGACACCTCGTCCGCGGCGGTGGCCCATGCCCTGGCCACGCGCCGGGGGGCGCTGGACCATCGGGTCTCCTTTGCCGCAGCCGGTCGCGACGAGGCCCTGAGTGCACTGAGGCAACTCGCCGACGAAGGCCCGCTCGGTGCCAGGGAGACATCACCGCAGCTCCCGCGTCTGGCCTTCCTCTTCTCCGGCCAGGGCAGCCAACGGGCTGGCATGGGGCGTGAACTCCACCACCGGCATCCGGTGTTCGCCCGTGCCTTCGATGCGGCGTGCGCCGCCCTCGATCCGCATCTGGGCCGATCGCTGAGCGAGATCGTCTTCGGTGACGACGGCGAACTCCTCGACCGGACCGCCTACACCCAGCCCGCACTGTTCGCGCTCCAGACCGCCCTCTACCGACTCATGGAATCGGTGGGGGTAACGCCGGACCGGGTGGCGGGGCACTCCATCGGTTCCATCACGGCCGCGCACGTGGCGGGCGTCCTCTCCCTCGCTGACGCGGCAACCCTCATCTCCGCCCGTGGAAGGTTGATGCAGGCGCTCCCGGCCGGCGGGGCGATGGTCGCGCTCTCCCTCGATGAACCGACCACCGCCGCCCTGATCGCCGGTCATGAGTCGGTGGCTTCGATCGCGGCCGTCAACGGTCCGCGCAGCACGGTCGTCTCCGGTGCCGAAGAAGCCATCGCCGACATCACCGCCCGAGCGGTGGAACAGGGGGCGAAGACCCGACGCCTCACCGTGAGCCATGCCTTCCACTCACCGCTCATGGAACCGGTGCTCGCGGAGTTCCGTACGGTTCTCGCGGGACTCGAATTCCACGCCCCGAACCTTCCCGTCGTCTCCGATCTCACGGGAGGAGTGGCGACGGCCGAGGAACTGTCCTCGCCCGACTACTGGACGCGCCACCTCCGGGAGACCGTGCGCTTCGCCGATGCCCTGCGCACCCTCGAAACGGCGGGGAGCACGGTGTATCTGGAGCTCGGCCCGGACGCGGTCCTCAGCACGATGGCCGTCGACACACTGCCGACGGCCCCGCTGTTCACCCTGTTGCGTCGGGACAGGCCCGAGGGCACCACCGTTGCCGGGGCGCTCGGTGAGTTGTGGGCGACGGGCGTCGAAGTGAACTGGACCCAGTGGTTCGCCGCCGCCGATCCGGCCGTTCGGGACCTGCCCACGTATCCGTTCCAGCGGGAGCGGTACTGGTTGGACGCGCGGGCGGCCGACAAGGGGGACGTCACCACAGCGGGGCTCGACACCGCCGACCATCCGCTGCTCGGTGCCGCCGTGGAACTCGCCGACGGCTCCGGCACCGTACACACCGGTCGGATGTCCCTGCGCACCCATCCATGGCTGGCCGACCACGCCCTGTCCGGTGCCGTGGTCGTCCCCGGTAGCGCGCTGTTGGATCTCGCACTGTACGCGGGTGAGGCGATCGGAGCGCCGACCGTCGAGGAGCTGACGCTTCGCTCGCCGCTGGTGATCCCGCCGGACGGCGCCGTACAGCTCCAACTCACCGTGGGCGCCGACGACGGCGAAGGCCACCGCCCGATCACCATCCACGCCCGCCCGGCGGACGCCGACGAGCCCTGGGCCGAGCACGCCTCGGGGGCCCTCGGCAACACGGTCACCCCGGTCGAACCCGTATCCGCGGAGTGGCCGCCGAGCGGGGCCGAATCGGTTCCCGTCGCTTCGGCCTATGAGGATCTGGAGCGTCTCGGCTACTCCTACGGCCCCGCATTCCGTGGTCTGCGGGCCGCATGGCGAAGGGGAGACGTCCGGTACGCCGAGATCTCGGCGGACGCGGGCCAGCCCGACCCTGCCGGCCCCGGGCACATCATCCATCCGGCCGTGTTGGACTCGGTGCTCCATCCGCTGGCCCTGGAGGCGTTGGAAGAACCGGCAGGGCTGCGCGTTCCGTTCGTGTGGGTCGGGGTGCGCGCATTCGGGGGATCCACGACGAGCCCACTGCGGGTGCGTCTCACTCCCGTGGGCAACGACAGGACGCACATCCTGGTGACCGACCAGCACAACACTCCGGTCCTGTCCGTGGACGGACTGGTCCTACGGGCGGTCGATCCCGCCCGACTCGCCGCGGGCACCGGGGGCGGGCGTCTCCACCAGGTTCGTTGGACGCCCCTGAGCGGGAGCGTGGCGACGGCAGGGTGGGTGGAGTACGAGGAGGCGTCCGGGAGCAGCGATGTCCCCCATCTGGTGTGGCGGGCGCCGGAGCGCCCCGACCCTCATCGGACGGCGGAGTTGCTGCGCGGCTGGCTGGACGACGAGCGGTCCGGTGCAGCCCGTCTCGTGGTCGTCACACAGGGCGCACTCGCCGTACGAGCAGGGGAGGCCGTCGCGGGTCTCGATCAGTCGTCGCTCTGGGGTTTGGTGCGTACGGCGCAGAGTGAGCACCCGGGCCGGTTCGTCCTCATCGACACCGACGACACCCCCGCCTCCCAACAAGCCCTCTCCCAAGCCCTCGCCACCAACGAACCACAACTCGCCCTCCGCAACGGCACCCCCCACACACCCCGACTCACCCCACTCACGCACACCACCCACCCACAACCCACCCTCAACCCCCACGGCACCGTCCTCATCACCGGAGCCACCGGAGCCCTCGGCACCCTCATCGCCGAACACCTCG
>NZ_JBEXVD010000077.1:0-2882 GCF_040638655.1 Streptomyces sp. NPDC005963
TGTCCGGTGACGGCGTGGGGGGTGATGCCGTGGGTGGTCCAGAGGTGGGCGAGGGAGACCATGAGGGCCCAGAGCGCGGGTTGGATGACATCGACGCGTTGTAGGAGTTCTTCATCGTCGAGGATGTCGTGCAGACGCCATCCGGTATGGGGTTCGAGGGCTTGTGCGCATTCGTCGAGGCGTTGGGCGAAGGCGGGGGATTCGGTGGCGAGGTGGAGTCCCATTCCCGGCCATTGAGACCCCTGACCAGGGAAAACCCACAGGAGTTTCCCGGGAGTGGGGGGAACGGTGCCTTGGATGAGTCCGGGGGTTTCGGTCCCGCCGGCTAGCGCATTCAACCGGGCGAGGACGGTGTTCCGGTCTTCGTCACGGGTGAGGATCACAGCCCGATGGTCGAACTGTGTACGGGTGGTGGCGAGGGCGTGCGAGACGTCGGCCAGCGCCGGACCGTCTTCGACGTCGAGATGGGTGGCGAGCTGCCGGGCTTGGGCCCGCAACGCATCCTCTGACTTCCCCGACAACAGCAACGGAATATCACCGACAGTATCCGCGGTGTCCGTGACTGCTTCTGTGGTGTTGGGTGCTTGTTCGAGGATGACGTGGGCGTTGGTGCCTGACACACCGAACGAAGAGACCCCCGCACGCCGTGGCCGGTCGGTGTTGTGCGGCCACTCACGGGACTCGGTGAGGAGTTCCACCGCTCCGGTGGTCCAGTCGACCTGCGTCGACGGAGCGTCCACATGAAGCGTCCGCGGAAGCTGCTCGTGCTCCAGCGCCTTGACCATCTTGATGATCCCGGCGACTCCGGCGGCGGCCTGGGTGTGGCCGATGTTGGACTTCAGGGACCCCAGCCACAGCGGCCGGTCCGTCGTCCTTCCCTGCCCGTAGGTGTTGAGCAACGCTTCGGCTTCGATGGGGTCGCCGAGTCGCGTGCCGGTGCCATGCGCCTCGACAGTGTCGACGTCCTGCGGCGAAAGGCGGGCATTGGCGAGGGCCTGGCGAATGACCCGTTCCTGCGACGGTCCGTTGGGTGCGGTGAGTCCATTGGACGCACCGTCCTGGTTGACCGCGGAGCCTCGTACGACCGCTAGCACGCGGTGGCCGTTGCGTTGGGCGTCGGAGAGCCGCTCCAACAGCAGCATGCCCACGCCCTCGCCCCAGCCGGTGCCGTCAGCGGCGTCAGCGAACGCTTTGCAGCGGCCGTCCGCGGCCAGACCACGCTGCCGCGAGAACTCCACGAATCCACCGGGTGTCGCCATCACGGCCACACCGCCGACCAGGGCGAGTGAGCACTCCTGCTGCCGCAGCGATTGTGCGGCGAGGTGCAGCGCCACCAGCGAGGACGAGCAGGCAGTGTCCACCGTTACCGCAGGACCCTCAAGACCGAACGTGTAGGAGATCCGCCCCGACGCCACACTGCCGGAACTGCTCGTTACGACGAAGCCCTCGACGTCCTCACCCGCACCGGAGAGGAGTGAGGCGTAGTCGGCACCGCCCGCACCGACGAAGACCCCCGTCGTACTGCCGCGCAGTGACTCCGGTTTCAGCCCCGAGCGCTCGAACACCTCCCACGCGGCTTCCAGCAGCAGCCTCTGCTGCGGGTCCATTGCGATGGCCTCGCGGGGCGAGATCCCGAAGAACGCGGCGTCGAAACCGCCCACTCCGTGGACGAAGCCCCCTTCTCGTACATAGCTGGTCCCAGGAGTGTCCGGGTCCGGATCGTAGAGGTTCTCGACGTCCCAGCCACGATCGGTGGGAAACTCTGATAGCGCATCGGCGCCCGAGGAGACCAGGCTCCACAATTCTTCCGGTGACTCGACGCCGCCGGGAAGCCGGCAACTCATGCCGACGATGGCGATCGGTTCCGTCGACGACGAGGTCAGCCGCTGGTTCTGCTGGCGAAGCCGATCGTTCTCCTTGAGCGATGCTCGCAGAGCCTCAATGATCTTTTCTTCCTTGGAACTGCTCATAACTTTGCTCAAGCCTCCCCAGGCATGTCAGGACTGAGATTCGCCCAATGCGCGTTCGACCAGTCGGTCGACGTCCATCACATCGATGGACTCCTCGCTCTCCGGACTCGCTGGCTCTCCCCCGGCCAAGGGCGTGTCACCTTCCGGCTCGACCAGTTGAAGCAGGCGTTCAAGCAGCCCGGCGGCTTGAATGCGGCTCGCAGGAATGGTGGCGATGAGCCGCTCGGCCTCGCTGTCGTCGAGATGTGGGGCCGTGGTTCCGACAGCCCCGCCGTCGCCGATGACGGGAAGCAACTCGGTACGGAGTTTCTCCGCGAGCACGCTCGGTGTCGGGTGGTTGAAGACGAGGGTGGCGGGGAGTCGTAGTCCGGTGGCCTTGTTGAGGCGGTTGCGCAGTTCCACCGCTGTCAGCGAGTCGAAGCCCAGTTCCTTGAAGGCCCTGTTGCCCGTGACGGCGTCCGGTGTGGCGTGTCCCAGAACTGTTGACGCATGGTGTCTGACCAGCTCCAGCAGCACTTCCGTCTGCTTAGCGGCCGACGCTCCGATCAGCCGCCCCGTCAGCGAGTCGCCGTCATTGGCCGGACCACCAGGGAGCGCAGTACGCCGTGTCTTGCGGCGCACCATCGATCGGAGCAGCGCCGGTACGGCCTCAGCCCCCGCAGCCCGCAACAAGTTTGCGTCCAGGGCCAGTGGCAGGAGTACTGACTCGTCACTTCCCAACGCGGCGTCGAACAGTGCGAGCCCTTGCTCGGTGGACAGAGGCTTGATGCCGCCGCGCTCCATCCGCTCCATGTCGGTGTTGTCGAGGTGTCCGGTTAGTCCGGTGCGTTGGGCCCAGAGTCCCCAGGCGAGTGAGGTGGCGGGGAGTCCTTGGGTGTGTCGGTGTTGGGCGAGGGCGTCGAGGAAGGCGTT
>NZ_JBEXVD010000078.1:0-2765 GCF_040638655.1 Streptomyces sp. NPDC005963
TGCGACGCTCCCACGGCTTGTAGGCACACGGTTTCAGGTACTATTTCACTCCGCTCCCGCGGTACTTTTCACCATTCCCTCACGGTACTATCCGCTATCGGTCACCAGGGAATATTTAGGCTTAACGGGTGGTCCCGCCAGATTCACACGGGATTTCTCGGGCCCCGTGCTACTTGGGTGTCTCTCAAACGAGCCGCAATCATTTCAGCTACGGGGGTCTTACCCTCTACGCCGGACCTTTCGCATGTCCTTCGCCTATGACTACGGTTTCTCACTCGTCCCACGGCCGGCAGACCGCAGAAGAGAGATCCCACAACCCCGCATACGCAACCCCTGCCGGGTATCACACATATACGGTTTGGCCTCATCCAGTTTCGCTCGCCACTACTCCCGGAATCACGGTTGTTTTCTCTTCCTGAGGGTACTGAGATGTTTCACTTCCCCTCGTTCCCTCCACATGCCCTATGTGTTCAGGCATGGGTGACAGCCCATGACGACTGCCGGGTTTCCCCATTCGGAAACCCCCGGATCAAAGCCTGGTTGACGACTCCCCGGGGACTATCGTGGCCTCCCACGTCCTTCATCGGTTCCTGGTGCCAAGGCATCCACCGTGCGCCCTTAAAAACTTGGCCACAGATGCTCGCGTCCACTGTGCAGTTCTCAAACAACAACCAGCCACCCATCACCCCACCCACAACAGGCGAGTACACCGGGACCGGCACAAGGACCAGACACACAAAAAGCATGCCCGTGCCCTCAGACACCCAACAGCGCGCCCAGCTCAACCCACCCACCAGCCACCACTTTCCACACCACCCAACAAAACTCAGGCAGTAGTACTCACAGCAACCAGCAAGCAAGCTCACTGAATAGTCAACGTTCCACCCATGAGCAACCAGCATCGAACACTCGCCGATGTACTGGCCTCTGAACCAGCAGCAAAACCACTGGCTAAGAAGTGCTCCTTAGAAAGGAGGTGATCCAGCCGCACCTTCCGGTACGGCTACCTTGTTACGACTTCGTCCCAATCGCCAGTCCCACCTTCGACAGCTCCCTCCCACAAGGGGTTGGGCCACCGGCTTCGGGTGTTACCGACTTTCGTGACGTGACGGGCGGTGTGTACAAGGCCCGGGAACGTATTCACCGCAGCAATGCTGATCTGCGATTACTAGCAACTCCGACTTCATGGGGTCGAGTTGCAGACCCCAATCCGAACTGAGACCGGCTTTTTGAGATTCGCTCAACCTCACGGTATCGCAGCTCATTGTACCGGCCATTGTAGCACGTGTGCAGCCCAAGACATAAGGGGCATGATGACTTGACGTCGTCCCCACCTTCCTCCGAGTTGACCCCGGCAGTCTCCTGTGAGTCCCCATCACCCCGAAAGGCATGCTGGCAACACAGAACAAGGGTTGCGCTCGTTGCGGGACTTAACCCAACATCTCACGACACGAGCTGACGACAGCCATGCACCACCTGTATACCGACCACAAGGGGGGCACCATCTCTGATGCTTTCCGGCATATGTCAAGCCTTGGTAAGGTTCTTCGCGTTGCGTCGAATTAAGCCACATGCTCCGCTGCTTGTGCGGGCCCCCGTCAATTCCTTTGAGTTTTAGCCTTGCGGCCGTACTCCCCAGGCGGGGAACTTAATGCGTTAGCTGCGGCACCGACGACGTGGAATGTCGCCAACACCTAGTTCCCAACGTTTACGGCGTGGACTACCAGGGTATCTAATCCTGTTCGCTCCCCACGCTTTCGCTCCTCAGCGTCAGTAATGGCCCAGAGATCCGCCTTCGCCACCGGTGTTCCTCCTGATATCTGCGCATTTCACCGCTACACCAGGAATTCCGATCTCCCCTACCACACTCTAGCCTGCCCGTATCGAATGCAGACCCGGAGTTAAGCCCCGGGCTTTCACATCCGACGCGACAAGCCGCCTACGAGCTCTTTACGCCCAATAATTCCGGACAACGCTTGCGCCCTACGTATTACCGCGGCTGCTGGCACGTAGTTAGCCGGCGCTTCTTCTGCAGGTACCGTCACTCACGCTTCTTCCCTGCTGAAAGAGGTTTACAACCCGAAGGCCGTCATCCCTCACGCGGCGTCGCTGCATCAGGCTTTCGCCCATTGTGCAATATTCCCCACTGCTGCCTCCCGTAGGAGTCTGGGCCGTGTCTCAGTCCCAGTGTGGCCGGTCGCCCTCTCAGGCCGGCTACCCGTCGTCGCCTTGGTAGGCCATCACCCCACCAACAAGCTGATAGGCCGCGGGCTCATCCTGCACCGCCGGAGCTTTCAACCCGAAGAGATGCCCCTCCGAGTGGTATCCGGTATTAGACCCCGTTTCCAGGGCTTGTCCCAGAGTGCAGGGCAGATTGCCCACGTGTTACTCACCCGTTCGCCACTAATCCACCCCGAAAGGCTTCATCGTTCGACTTGCATGTGTTAAGCACGCCGCCAGCGTTCGTCCTGAGCCAGGATCAAACTCTCCGTGAATGTCTACCCGAAACCGGGTCAAACACCACACAAGAGCGGAACCATCCGAAGGAATATTCCGATGGTTCACAGCGTCCTCGCTGTAGTGCGCCCCACACCAACAACCGTTGAGTGCGAGGACTTTTTCAAAGGAACCACATCTCCAAAGAGACGGGGTATCAACATATCTGGCGTTGACTTTTGGCACGCTGTTGAGTTCTCAAGGAACGGACGCTTCCTTCAAATCCCTCTCAGGACTCTCCGGGCTTTTCCCTCCGGTCTTGCGTTTCC
>NZ_JBEXVD010000079.1:0-2760 GCF_040638655.1 Streptomyces sp. NPDC005963
GCCAAGGAGGTGCGCCGGTTGGATCGGGTGGTGATCCGGTTTGCTGGTGACTCGGGTGACGGGATGCAGCTTACGGGTGACCGGTTTACGTCGGAGACGGCGTCGTTGGGGAATGATCTTTCGACGTTGCCGAACTTTCCGGCGGAGATTCGGGCGCCTGCCGGGACGTTGCCGGGGGTGTCGTCGTTCCAGTTGCATTTCGCGGACCATGACATTCTCACGCCGGGGGATGCGCCGAATGTGTTGGTGGCGATGAATCCGGCGGCGTTGAGGGCGAACCTGGCGGATGTACCGCTGGGGGGCGAGATCATCGTGAACACCGATGAGTTCGCGAAGCGGGCGATGGCGAAGGTCGGCTACGCCACCTCGCCGTTGGAGGACGGCACTCTGGAGGGTTACCGGGTGCACCCGGTGCCGTTGACGACGTTGACGATCGAGGCGTTGAAGGACTTCGGGCTGTCCCGTAAGGAAGCGGAACGGTCGAAGAACATGTTCGCGCTGGGATTGCTGTCGTGGATGTATCACCGGCCCACGGAGGGCACGGAGGGGTTCTTGCGGTCGAAGTTCGCGAAGAAGCCACAGATCGCGGAGGCGAACATCGCCGCGTTTAGGGCGGGCTGGAACTTCGGCGAAACGACGGAGGACTTCGCTGTCTCCTATGAGATCGCGCCGGCGACATCGGCGTTCACCCCGGGCACGTATCGGAACATGTCGGGGAACCTGGCCCTGTCGCTGGGGCTGATCGCCGCCGCCCAGCAAGCAGACCTCCCCCTCTACCTGGGCTCGTATCCGATCACCCCCGCCTCCGACATCCTCCACGAACTGTCGAAGCACAAGAACTTCGGCGTGCGGACCTTCCAGGCGGAGGATGAGATCGCGGGGATCGGCGCCGCGTTGGGTGCGGCGTTCGGTGGCCAGTTGGCGGTGACCACCACCTCCGGGCCGGGGGTGGCGTTGAAGTCGGAGACGATCGGGTTGGCGGTGTCGTTGGAGTTGCCGCTGTTGATCGTGGACATCCAACGCGGTGGCCCCTCCACCGGACTGCCCACCAAAACCGAGCAGGCCGACCTCCTCCAAGCCATGTACGGGCGCAACGGTGAAGCACCGGTGCCGATCGTGGCACCCAAAACCCCCGGCGACTGCTTCTACGCCGCCCTCGACGCGGCCCGGATCGCCCTCACCTACCGCACCCCCGTGTTCCTGCTGTCCGACGGCTACCTCGCCAACGGCTCCGAACCCTGGCGCATCCCCGACCTCACCGAACTCCCCGACCTACGGGTTGCGTTCACCACCGAACCGAACCACACCCTCGCCGACGGCACCGACGTCTTTTGGCCCTACAAACGAGACCCCCACACCCTCGCCCGCCCCTGGGCCGTACCCGGCACCCCCGGACTCGAACACCGCATCGGCGGCATCGAAAAACAAGACGGCACCGGCAACATCTCCTACGACCCCGCCAACCACGAACACATGGTCCGCACCCGCCAAACCAAAATCGACCAGATCACCGTCCCACCCCTCACCGTCGACGACCCCCACCACGCCCGCACCCTCGTCCTGGGCTGGGGATCCACCTACGGACCCATCACCGCCGCCGTCCGACGCCTCCGCAACGACGGCCACCCCATCGCCCAAGCCCACCTCACCCACCTCAACCCCCTCCCCCCCAACCTCGAAACCATCCTCACCCACTACCCCCACATCGTCATCCCCGAAATGAACCTCGGCCAACTCGCCACCCTCATCCGCGCCCGCTACCTCACCCCCGCCCACTCCCACACCCAGGTCAACGGAATGCCATTCAAGGCCGAACAGCTCGCCGCGGCCCTCAAGGAGCACATCCATGACTGACACCACCACCCGCAGCGAGCCCACCCTCCTCACCCTCGTCCCCAAAACCACCACCCCCCAGACCATGAAGGACTTCAAGTCCGACCAAGAAGTCCGCTGGTGCCCCGGCTGCGGCGACTACGCCATCCTCGCCGCCGTCCAAGGCTTCATGCCCTCCCTCGGCCTCGCCAAAGAGAACATCGTCTTCATCTCCGGCATCGGCTGCTCCTCCCGCTTCCCCTACTACATGAACACCTACGGCATGCACTCCATCCACGGACGTGCCCCCGCCATCGCCACCGGACTCGCCACCTCCCGCCAAGACCTCTCCGTCTGGGTCGTCACCGGCGACGGCGACGCCCTCTCCATCGGCGGCAACCACCTCATCCACGCCCTCCGCCGCAACGTCAACCTCAAAATCCTGCTCTTCAACAACCGCATCTACGGCCTCACCAAAGGCCAGTACTCCCCCACCAGCGAAACCGGCAAAATCACTAAATCCACCCCCATGGGCTCCCTCGACGCCCCCTTCAACCCCGTCTCCCTCGCCCTCGGAGCCGAAGCCACCTTCGTCGCCCGCACCATCGACTCCGACCGCAAACACCTCACCGACGTCCTACGCCAAGCAGCCGACCACCCCGGCACCGCACTCGTCGAGATCTACCAAAACTGCAACATCTTCAACGACGGCGCCTTCGAAGCCCTCAAAGACAAAGACCAAGCGGAATCCGCCCTCATCCGCCTCGAACACGGCCAACCCATCCGCTTCGGCCCCAACCACACCCAAGGCATCACCCGCAACCCCACCACCGGCGACCTCGACATCGTCACCATCACCCCCGAAAACGAACCCCACACCCTCACCCACGACGCCCACAACCCCAACCCCACCACCGCCTTCGCCCTCTCCCGCCTCGCCCACCCCGA
>NZ_JBEXVD010000080.1:0-2544 GCF_040638655.1 Streptomyces sp. NPDC005963
AAGAGGGCGGGTTGGGTGTATTGGGTTTGGTTGAGTTGGGTGGGGTCGGGGTTGAAGATGATGGTGTGGAGGGGTTGGTCGAGGTGGGGGTCGAGTGCTGCGCAGGCTTGGTCGAAGGCGTGGGCGTAGGCGGGGTAGGTGTTGTAGAGTTCCCGGCCCATGTTGGCTCGTTGGCTGCCCTGACCGGTGAAGAGGAAGGCGATCTTCGGTGGTGTCGATGCCTTCCCCCGCACCACACCCGGATGCTCCAGCCCCGCAACGACGGCGCGCAGTGCGGCACGTGCTTCCGTACGGTCGTCCGCCACGATGACGGCACGGTGGACGTGCGCCGCTCTTCCGCGCGTCAGTGCGCCGGCGACATCGACCAGGGGCAAGGAGTCGGGGGTGTCCTCCAGGTACCGGTGCAGCCTTTCGGCCTGTTCCCGCAATGCCTCGTCGGAGCGGGCGGACAGCGGCAACAGCACCGGACCGCGGGGGGCGGGCTCCCGTACCTCGATGACCTGACGCGTCCCGGGTGCCTGCTCCAGGATGATGTGGGCGTTGGTGCCGCTGATGCCGAAGGAGGACACCGCAGCTCGGCGGGTGCCGTCGTGCTCGCTCCACTCACGTGCTTCGGTGAGGAGCTCGACGGTCCCGGCGGACCAGTCGACGTGCGGGGACGGCTCGTCGATGTGGAGCGTGCGCGGCAGCACGCCGTGACGCATCGCCTCCACCATCTTGATCGCGCCGCCCACTCCGGCCGCGGCCTGGGCATGGCCGATGTTCGACTTCAGCGAGCCGAGGTAGAGGGGACGGTTCGCGGGACGGCCCTGTCCATAGGTGGCGATCAGGGCATCGGCCTCGATGGGGTCGCCGAGCCTGGTGCCGGTGCCGTGCGCTTCGACGGCGTCGATGTCCTGGGCCGTGAGCTGCGCATTGGCGAGTGCCTGGTGGATGACGCGTTCTTGGGAGGGTCCGTTGGGCGCGGTGAGTCCGTTGCTGGCACCGTCCTGGTTGACGGCGGTGCCGCGGACGATGGCGAGGACCTGGTGGCCGTTGCGCTCGGCGTCCGAAAGCCGTTCCACCAGGAGCAGCCCCGCCCCCTCGGCCCACGCCGTGCCGTCGGCGGCTGCGGCGAACGGCTTGCAGCGTCCATCGGGGGCAAGACCCCGCTGCCGGCTGAACTCCACGAACATGCCGGGATGCGGCATCACCGTCACCCCGCCCGCCAACGCCAACGCGCACTCGCCCTGACGGAGGGCCTGTACCGCCAGATGCAGGGCGACCAGGGACGATGAGCAGGCGGTGTCCACCGTGACCGCCGGCCCCTCAAGACCGAAGGTGTAGGCGAGCCGGCCTGAGACGACACTGGTCGTGCTTCCCGTCAGCAGGTATCCGTCGTAGCCCGCCGCCGCTTCATGGAGGCGCGGACCGTACTCCATGCCCGTGGCACCGATGAACACGCCCGCAGTCGATCCCCGCAGGGTGTCGGGGTCGATGCCCGCGCGTTCGAACGTCTCCCAGGCGGTCTCCAACAGCAGCCGCTGCTGCGGGTCCATGGCGGCGGCCTCGCGCGGGCTGATCCCGAAGAACTCCGCGTCGAAGTCGGTGGCATCGGCGAGGAAACCGCCCGCGCGGGCGTAGGTCGTGCCCGGCCGCTCCGGGTCGGGATCGTAGAGCGCGTCCAGGTCCCAGCCGCGATCCGTGGGGAAGGGCCCGACGGCATCGGTGCCCGATGCGACCACCTCCCACAGTTCGCCTGGCGAGGTCACCCCACCCGGATAGCGGCAGGCCATGCCCACGATCACGATCGGATCGTCGGTGGGGTCAGGGGTGAGTCGAGCCGTACGACCGGGTGGTGCGGAGGTGCTCCCACGCCGGGAGGAACGATCCTTCAAGAGCAGGGCGACCGCCTCGGGCGTGGGGTGGTGGTAGATCAGGGCCGCGGGCAGGGAGAGACCGGTGGTGGACTGGAGCCGGTCCCGCAGATCGACCCCCGACAGCGAATCGAAGCCCAGATCCTTGAAGCTCCTACGGGTATCGACGGTATCCGCCGTCATATGCCCCAGTACGAAGGCGGCCTGGCTCTGCACCAGGTCGATCAGCTCGTCCAGGGAGAGCTCGACCGACGCCGGTCGATCGACCGGTGCGTCGGGATCGGGTGAGGTGGCAACCGTCGTCGCGGCGGCAGACAGGTCCGGAGCCGGGGCCGATGCCTTCGGGGGCACTGCCGTCGCAGCGGACGGGGTGTCCAACCAGTGGCGTTCGCGCTGGAAGGCATAGGTGGGCAGTGGGACCGTTCGACCACCCCGCGCGGCGAAGATCTCGGACCAGTCCACCTCCACGCCATGGGCATGGGCTCCCGCCACCGCAGCCAGCAGGCTCGCCGCCTCCGGGCGTCCCCGTCGCAGGGTGGCGAACAGGGCCCGTTCCCCCGGAGGGAGCGACTGACGCGCCATCCCGGTGAGTACGGCGTCGGGTCCGAGTTCGAGGTAGAGGGTGGTGCCGTTGGTGTGGAGGGTTTGGGTGGCGTGGTGGTAGTTGACGGTGTGGCGGAGGTGTTGG
>NZ_JBEXVD010000081.1:0-2309 GCF_040638655.1 Streptomyces sp. NPDC005963
TGTGTGTTGATTATGTGGGCCGTGACGGTGTCGCCGATATGGAGCAGTTGGCGGGTTTGTTCGCGACGGCGTCGACGTTGCCGATCGTGTTGGACTCCACCGAGGTGCCGGTGATCCGGGCGGGGCTGGAGAAGCTGGGCGGCCGGGCGGTCATCAACTCGGTGAACTATGAGGACGGCGACGGCCCGGATTCACGTTTCGCCCAGGTGACACGGCTGGCGCAGGAGCATGGGGCGGCGTTGATCGCGTTGACGATCGACGAGGAGGGCCAGGCCCGCACCATTGAGCACAAGGTTGCCATCGCCGAGCGGTTGATCGAGGACCTGACCCGCAACTGGGGCATCCATGAGTCGGACATCCTCATCGACACCCTGACGTTCACCATCTGCACGGGTCAGGAGGAATCCCGCAAGGACGGTGTCCACACCATCGAGGCCATCCGGGAACTCAAGCGCCGCCACCCCCAGGTGCAGACCACCCTGGGCCTGTCGAACATCTCCTTCGGCCTCAACCCCGCCGCCCGGGTCCTGTTGAACTCCGTCTTCCTCGACGAGTGCGTCAAAGCAGGCTTGGACTCGGCGATCGTCCACGCCAGCAAGATCCTGCCGATCGCCCGCTTCGACGATGAGCAGGTCACCACCGCGCTCGACCTCATCTACGACCGGCGCACCGACGACTACGACCCCCTCCAGAAGCTGATGGCGCTCTTCGAGGGCGTCAACATCACATCGATGAAGGCCGGCAAAGCCGAAGAACTCCTCGCCCTTCCCCTGGAAGAGCGGCTCAAGCGCCGCATCATCGACGGCGAGAAGAACGGCCTCGACACCGACCTCGATGAGGCACTGCGGGAGCGCCCGGCCCTCGACATCGTCAACGACACCCTCCTGGAGGGCATGAAGGTCGTCGGCGAACTCTTCGGCTCAGGGCAGATGCAGCTCCCCTTCGTCCTCCAATCCGCCGAGGTCATGAAGATCGCCGTCGCCCACCTCGAACCCCACATGGAGAAGTCGGACGCCGAGGGCAAGGGCACCATCGTCCTGGCCACCGTCCGCGGTGACGTCCACGACATCGGCAAGAACCTCGTCGACATCATCCTCTCCAACAACGGCTACAACGTCGTCAACCTCGGCATCAAACAACCCGTCTCCGCCATCCTCGAAGCCGCCGAAGAACACCGCGCCGACGTCATCGGCATGTCCGGCCTCCTCGTCAAATCCACCGTCATCATGAAAGAGAACCTCCAAGAGCTCAACCAACGCCAACTCGCCGCCGACTACCCCGTCATCCTCGGCGGCGCCGCCCTCACCCGCGCCTACGTCGAACAAGACCTCCACGAGATCTACGAGGGCGAAGTCCGCTACGCCCGCGATGCGTTCGAGGGCCTGCGGCTGATGGACGCCCTGATCGCGGTCAAGCGCGGAGTCCCCGGCGCCACCCTCCCCGAACTCAAACAACGCCGCGTACGGGCGAACGCAAGCGTCGTCACGGAGGAACGCCCGGAGGAAGGCACCGCCCGCTCCGACGTCTCCATCGACAACCCCATCCCCACCCCACCCTTCTGGGGCACCCGCGTCATCAAAGGCATCCAACTCAAGGAATACGCCTCCTGGCTCGACGAAGGCGCCTTGTTCAAGGGCCAGTGGGGCCTGAAGCAGAACCGGACCGGCGACGGACCCACCTACGAGGAGCTCGTCGAGACCGAAGGACGCCCCCGGCTGCGCGGCTGGCTCGACCAGTTGCACACCAAGAACATGCTGGAAGCCGCCGTCGTCTACGGCTACTTCCCCTGCGTCTCCAAGGGCGACGACCTGATCCTCCTCAACGAGGACGGCTCCGAACGCACCCGCTTCTCCTTCCCCCGCCAGCGCCGCGGACGGCGCCTGTGCCTCGCCGACTTCTTCCGCCCCGAGGAGTCGGGCGAGACCGATGTCGTCGGCCTCCAGGTCGTCACCGTCGGCTCCAAGATCGGCGAAGCCACCGCCGAACTCTTCGCATCCGACTCCTACCGCGACTACCTCGAACTCCACGGACTCTCCGTACAACTCGCCGAGGCACTCGCCGAGTACTGGCACGCCCGGGTGCGTGCGGAGCTCGGTTTCGCGGGGGAGGACCCATCGGACGTCGAAGACATGTTCGCCCTGAAGTACCGGGGCGCACGGTTCTCCCTCGGCTACGGTGCCTGCCCCGACCTGGAAGACCGGGCGAAGATCGCCGCCCTCCTCGAACCCGAGCGGATCGGCGTCCAGCTCTCCGAGGAATTCCAGCTCCACCCGGAACAGTCCACCGACGCCATCGTCATCCATCACCCG
>NZ_JBEXVD010000082.1:0-2304 GCF_040638655.1 Streptomyces sp. NPDC005963
TAGGTGGCGAGTTGTGTGGCTTGGTCCTTGAGTGCGGTGTCGGAGTGGGCTGAGAGGAGCCAGGGGTCCAACGACTCACCCCCCACCACCCCCACAGATTCCGATGAGGGGGTGTGTTCGAGAATCACATGGGCGTTGGTGCCGCTGATCCCGAACGAGGACACCGCGGCGCGCCGGGTCCCCTCGCGTTCCTTCCACTCACGCGGCTCGGTCAAGAGCTCCACCGCGCCTGCCGACCAGTCGACGTGTGGTGAGGGCTCGTCGATGTGGAGGGTGCGGGGAAGCACTCCGTGGCGCATGGCCTCCACCATCTTGATGATCCCGCCCACACCGGCCGCGGCCTGTGTGTGGCCGATGTTCGACTTCAACGAACCGAGGTACAGCGGCCGGTCCACCGGCCGGTCCTGTCCATAGGTGGCCAGGAGCGCCTGCGCTTCGATCGGGTCGCCGAGGCGGGTACCGGTGCCATGGGCTTCCACGGCGTCCACATCGGCGGTCGTCAGTTCGGCATCGGCCAGCGCCTGCCGGATCACCCGCTGCTGCGAAGGCCCGTTGGGGGCCGAGAGCTGGCCGCTCGTACCGTCCTGGTTGACGGCCGTGCCGCGGACCAGCGCCAACACCGGATGACCGTGGCGGCGAGCGTCCGACAGCCGCTCCACCAACAGCAGCCCGACCCCCTCGCCCCAGCCGGTCCCGTCGGCCCCGGCGGCGAACGCCTTGCACCGACCGTCCGCCGACAGACCGCGCTGACGACTGAACTCCACGAACAGCCCCGGCGTTGCGATCACGGTCGCCCCGCCGGCCAGGGCCAGATCGCATTCGCCCTTGCGCAGTGCCTGGACGGCGAGGTGAAGCGAGACCAACGACGATGAGCACGCCGTGTCCACCGTGACGGCCGGCCCCTCCAGACCGAAGGTGTACGACACCCGTCCCGACGCGATCGACCCCGCACTGCCCGTGCCGATATACCCCTCCAATCCCTCCGGTGCCTTGCGGATGCGGCTGCCGTAGTCCCCGTACATCACCCCGGCGAACACACCCGTCCGCGACCCCCGCAACGTACGGGCGTCGATTCCGGCGCGCTCGAACGTCTCCCAGGCCGTCTCCAACAGCAGTCGCTGTTGTGGGTCGATGGCCAGTGCCTCGCGCGGGCTGATCCCGAAGAGGTCCGGGTCGAACTGGTCCGCGTCGTGAAGGAAGCCGCCCGTCCTCGCATAGGTCTTGCCCACCCGATCGGGGTCGGGGTCGAACAGGGCGGCGGTGTCCCAACCTCGATTCTCGGGAAAGGGTGAGATCGCGTCCGTACCCGACGCCACGACGTTCCACAGATCCTCGGGGGAACGCACCCCGCCCGGGAAGCGGCAGGCCATCGACACGATGGCGATGGGTTCGTGCCGCTCGGCCTCGACCCGGCTGAGCTGCTCACGGGTCTGGAGCAGATCGGCGGTCACGCGCCTGAGATAGTCGCGGAGCTTGTCCTCGTTCGTCATACGACGTCAACTCTCCTCTTCGAGCCGGTCATTCGGAGTCGGTGGCGCTGCCGTCGATGAGCTGGAACAGCTCGTCATCGGATGCCTCGTCGAGCAGTGCGGCCGGTGCGATCCCTCCCGGGTGATCCGTGCGCTCGGGACGCAATCGGGCCAGGACCGCGGTCAAACGGTCGGCGATGCGCAGCCGCGCCCCGGTGTCCAGTCCGAAGTCGTCGAACGCCGAGGCCAACTCGTCGATCCGGGCCAGGGCGGAGGCGGCGCCTCCCGGTAGGTGATCGGCGAGTTCGTCCACCAGGTGCGCGGCCAGGGCGCTGACGGTGGGCTGATCGAACAGCAGGGTCGTGGGGAGCCGTAGACCTGTCTCCGACGCCAGGCGGTTACGCAACTCCACCGCGGTGAGCGAGTCGAAGCCCAAGTCCAGCAGACCGCGATCGACGGGAACGGGGTGGTGCGGAGGGTGGCCCAGCACCTCGGCGACCGTCGCCCGGACGAGATCGAGCGCGAGCCGGAGCCGATCCGGGGCAGCGGATTCGCCCAGCTTGCGGACCCACGGGGCACCGGAGCCCGCCGCATCCGGAGTCGGTGTCCCCACCGTCCGGGCCTGCGTCACGGCTCCCGTCGGGAGCAGGCCCCACAGCACCGCGGGAACGCGTTCGCGATCGAGCCTGCGCACCGCCGCCGCATCCACCCGGGCCGGAACGACCAGAGGTACGTCCGACGCCAGTGCGGTGTCGAAGAGGTGGAGTGCTTCGGTGGTGGTGAGGGGTTGGATGCCGGTGCGGGTGATGCGTTGTTGTTGGGTGGTGTTGAGGTG
>NZ_JBEXVD010000083.1:0-2177 GCF_040638655.1 Streptomyces sp. NPDC005963
CTCCACCGCAAACACCCCACCCTCAAACACTTCCACACCAACCTCGCCCACCACCACACCCACGGCACCCCCACCACCTGGACACACACACCAGGCCAAACACCCACACAAACACCGACGGAAAAGCCACAACACCACACCCCACTCCCCACCTACCCCTTCCAACACAACACCTACTGGCTCCACCCCACCAACCCCACCACCACACCCCCCGGACACACACCCACCCACCACCCACTCCTCACCACCACACTCCAACTCGCCAATCACCACGAACAACTCCTCACCGGACAGATCAACCTCAAAAACCACCCCTGGCTCAACGACCACACCGTCCACGGCACCCCCCTCCTCCCCGGCACCGCCTTCATCGAACTCGCACTCCACGCCGCCGACAGGCTCAACAACGCGACCGTCGAAGAGCTCACCCTCGAAGCTCCTCTCCGCCTCCCGCCGGACCAGCCCGTGCAGATTCAAGTGCTCGTGGGCGCCCCTGACCCGGCAGCCGACGGACGGCGGACCGTGGCCATTCACTCCTGTGCTGCGAACGCGTCGGACGAAGAGACCCCTTGGACCCGCCACGCGGTGGGCACCCTGATCACCGCCGATGTCGCACCCGGGCAGCAGCCGGCGCAGGGAACTGAGAGCGGCCTGACCGTATGGCCCCCGGCCGGTGCGGCGCCGGTGGATCTCGTCAGTTTCTATCCGGAGTTGGCCGAGAGCGGGTTGGAGTACGGCCCCGCCTTCCAGGGACTCCACAAGGCATGGCGCCTCGGCGACGACGTGTACGCCGAAGTCGCCCTCCCCGAGGACCAGCATGGCAACGCCGACCACTTCCGCATCCACCCCGCGCTCCTCGACGCAGCCCTCCACGCGGGGGTTCTGGGACGTAGCGCGGACGACGCCCGGCTGCCGTTCGCCTGGACCGGAGTGACCCTGCACGCCACCGGGGCGACCAGCCTTCGAGTCAGGGTCACCCCGCTGAGTCCCGATGCCGTATCGGTAACCGTGGCGGACCCCACAGGGGCCACAGTGGCGACGGTCGAGTCTCTGGTCTCCCGTCCCGCCCCCGCTCTGTCCGCCGAGGCTTCCTCCGGTGTGCCCTCCGACGAGCTGTACGAGATCGCGTGGGCCGAGATCGGACGTGGGCAGGCGGCTCCAGCCGGTCTGACCGTGCTCATCGGCGACGATGTGTTCGGGGTCGCCGATGGCCTGCGCTCGGCTGGCACTGTGGTCCAGGAATCCCTGGATATGGACGGCGCGGCCGAAGGATCCGACGGGGTTCCGGATCTCGTCGTGGTGTCCTGCTCCGCCGAGGTGACGATCGTGGACTCCGCCTCCGCCGCCGAGTGCCTTCGTTCGGCGACCGCACGGGGCCTGGAAACTGTGCAGCAGTGGCTGGCGGACGACCGGTTCGCGGCCTCACGGCTGGTGCTCTTGACTCGCGGTGCCGTCGCCGTACTGCCCGGTGAGGACGTTGTGGACGCGTTGCAGTCGCCGCTCTGGGGGCTGGTGCGCTCGGCGCAGTCCGAGCACCCGGAGCGGTTCGTACTGGCGGATGTGGACAGAGACCCGGAGTGTGGAACAGCCCTGGCCGCCGCACTGGCAGCCGACGAACCGCAGATCGCTGTGCGAAAGGGCGCCACCTACGTACCCCGTCTCGCACGGCCGGTACCGGGGCTGGTGGTTCCCGGTGAGGGACCGTGGCGGCTGGATGTGACGGAGCGGGGCACCCTGGAGAATCTGGCGCTGGTGTCCGCGCCGGAGGCCGCGGAGCCCCTGACCGACGGCCAGATCCGGATCTCGGTGCGCTCGGCCGGACTGAACTTCCGAGACGTTCTGATCACCCTCGGCATGTATCCCGGCGACGCCATCATGGGCGGCGAGGGTGCGGGTGTGGTCACGGAGGTCGGCCCCGGTGTGAGCGGGCTGACCGTCGGCGACCGCGTCCTGGGCCTGATGCCAGGTGGCTTCGGACCCACCGTCGTTGTGGATCACCGGTTGGTGGCGCGGGTGCCCGAGGGCTGGTCGTTCGCCCGGGCCGCGTCCGTACCCGTGGTCTTCCTCACCGCGTACTACGCACTGGTCGACATCGCACGCGCCCAACCCGGCGAACGCGTCCTCATCCACGCAGCCGCAGGCGGCGTCGGCATGGCAGCCGTCCAACTCGCCCACCA
>NZ_JBEXVD010000084.1:0-2151 GCF_040638655.1 Streptomyces sp. NPDC005963
GACTCCTCACCGTCGGCGGCCAGCGGCTGATCCGTTGGTTTCAGCTCTGGATGCCGCCAACGCTTCCGGGGACACCCCCTGCGCGCCCCCAGAACACCAGCCGACAGGCTCCGGGTCCTCGGCCCGATCCACGGGTGCAGGTTCGGAAGAGAGACAGGGGCTCGCGCCCCCAGAACACCAGCCAACAGGATCCGGGGCCCTCGGCCCGATCCACGAGCAGGGGTACGGAAGAGACACAGTGCGCCCTGGAACATCCACCGGGGCCAGGCTGCCCCCTGCCTGAACCATGGGTGCAGGTGGAGCTCGAAGGCCAACCAGGGGCAGGCATTTTCGACTCGCGGCGAGGTCATCGTGGGTCGGGACCGACTTCACAGGGGTGCGAGCCCCGGGCTATTGGATTGCGCCGATATGTATCAGGGCGAACACGAGGAAGGGCGGAGAGGCGGCCCGGGTGAGGGGGGCACCTGTTCGGCTGCACATGAGAGGCAGGATAAAAGTAACTAAAGGGATACTCCGCACATGGATGCATCCCCTCGCCCCAGCTGGAGTATGCGCCGGATTCTGCTCCTCGCTGCCGGGACCTGCGCAGCCGCGGTCACTCTGATCGCAGGCTGTTCGAGCACTCCCGCAGCCCAGCCCGAGACTTCCACGCGTGCAGCACCCCCGAAGGCTGCGAACGACCTTCAGACGGACTACGAGACGGCCATCAAGAACGTGCTCCCGTCGGTGGTTCAGATCGAGGCGGGAGATGCCCTGGGCTCGGGCATCGTCTATGACACCAAGGGCCATGTGATCACCAATGCGCACGTCGTGGGCGACGGAACATCCTTCAGAGTCACCGTTGCGACGGGCGAGGCACCCCTCAGTGCGCGGCTGGTTTCGTCCTATCCGGAACAGGACCTCGCCGTCATCCAACTGGAGCAGGTGCCTGCCGGGCTGAAGCCGGCCAAGTTCGGGGACTCGTCGAGGGTCCAGGTGGGGCAGATCGTATTGGCGATGGGCTCGCCTCTCGGACTGTCGAGCAGCGTCACGCAGGGCATCATCTCGGCCGTGGGGCGCACGGTCACCGAAAGCGAATCAGGTGGGGGCACGGGTGCCACCATCGGGAACATGCTTCAGACTTCGGCGGCCATCAACCCGGGCAACAGCGGGGGCGCACTGGTCAATCTGGACAGCGAGGTGATCGGGATCCCGACCCTGGCCGCGAGCGATCCCGAACTCGGCGAGGGAGCGGCACCGGGAATCGGGTTCGCCATCCCGGCCAGCATGGTGAAGACCGTGGCGGATCAGATCATCCAGAGTGGAAGAGTGATCGACTCGGGCCGAGCGGCCCTCGACATCACCGCCCGCACCGTCCTCGACGACAGCTACCAGCCTTCCGGTGCGGCAGTGGTGACGGTCGAGAAGGACGGCGCTGCCGACGAAGCCGGACTACGTCCGGGGGACATCATCACCAAGGTCGGCTCCGCCCAGATCACGACCATCACATCTCTTGCGGAGGCATTGGCGTCCGACGAGCCCGGCCAGAAGGTGGTCGTGGGATACCAGCGGGATGGTGACTCCAAAACAGCCGAGGTCACCCTGGGAGAGATCTAGGCCCCTTCCTTCGGATCCTTGCTGGGCCCCGCGCCCTGGCACGGTGCTCCCCCTGTCCTACCCACACCCATGGTTCTGGCAGGGGGCAGCCTGGCCCCGGTGGATGTTCCAGGGCGCACTGTGTCTCTTCCGTACCCGCGCTCGTGGATCGGGCCGAGGACCCCGATACCTGTCGGCTGGTGTTCTGGGGGCGCGAGCCCCTGTCTCTCTTCCGAACCTGCACCCGTGGATCGGGCCGAGGACCCCGGAACCTGTCGGCTGGTGTTCTGGGGGCGCGAGCCCCTGTCTCTCTTCCGAACCTGCACCCGTGGATCGGGCCGAGGACCCCGGAGCCTGTCGGCTGGTGTTCTGGGGGCGCGCAGGGGGTGTCCCCGGAAGCGTCGGCGGCATCCAGAGCTGACACCAACGGATCAGCCGCTGGCCGCCGACGGTGAGGAGTCACGCCCGAAAGCACCCCCACCACCCGCACCCCACCCCCAACCCCCACCCGGACCCCCCAAACCCCAGCCCCCCAAAACCCGAGCAAACCCAGCCCGTCCGGCGCTTGAGGACGGA
>NZ_JBEXVD010000085.1:0-1915 GCF_040638655.1 Streptomyces sp. NPDC005963
TGCAGTGCCGTGTGCGACTTCGCCGACACCAGCCAGGGCAGCGTTCCGTCGGTCGCCACCACCGGCTCCGACCCACCCCCGACGACAACACCCTCGCTCTCGGGGGCCTGCTCCATGATGAGGTGGGCATTGGTGCCACTGATGCCGAATGACGAGACACTGGCGCGTCGCGGGTGGTTGCCCCGGGGCCAAGCCCGGTTCTCGGTGAGGAGTTCCAACGCCCCTTCACCCCAGTTCACGTGCGAAGACGGCCGGTCCACGTGGAGCGTCTGCGGCAACACGCAGTGCCGCATGGCCATGACCATCTTGATGACACCGCCCACGCCCGCCGCAGCCTGGGAGTGGCCGATGTTGGACTTCAGCGAGCCCAGCCACAACGGCTGGTCCTCCGGGCGGTCCTGACCGTAGGTGGCAAGCAGTGCCTGCGCCTCGATGGGATCGCCCAGCTTGGTGCCCGTGCCGTGGGCCTCGACGACGTCGACCTCTTGTGCTGAGAGGCCCGCGTTGGCCAGGGCCTGCCGTATCACACGCTCCTGGGAGGGGCCGTTGGGAGCAGCCAGCCCGTTGGAGGCCCCGTCCTGGTTGATCGCCGAGCCGCGCACGACTGCCAGTACCTCGTGGCCATTCTTCTGAGCGTCGGATAGTCGTTCGAGGAGCAGCAGGCCCACGCCCTCCGCCCAGGCCGTTCCGTCCGCCGTGTCGGCGAACGCCTTGCACCGCCCGTCCGGCGCAAGCCCACGCTGCCGGCTGAACTCCACGAACATGCCCGGCGTGGCCATGACGGCGACGCCGCCTGCCAGCGCGAGATCACACTCGGCGTTGCGCAGCGACTGGGTCGCCATGTGCACCGAGACCAGTGAGGACGAGCATGCGGTGTCGACGGTCACGGCCGGGCCCTGCAGGCCGAGGGTGTATGAGATGCGGCCCGAGGCAACGCTCGCGGTGTTCCCGGTCAGCAGGTACCCGTCGAATCCGGGTGCGCCGTTGTGGAGCGTAGGGCCGTACTCCTGGGTCATGGCGCCGACGAAAACACCGGTCTGGCTGCCGTGCAGCGTGGTCGGGTCGATGCCTGCCCGCTCGATCGCCTCCCATGAGGTCTCAAGAAGCAACCGTTGCTGCGGGTCCATCGCCGTCGCCTCGCGTGGGCTGATTCCGAAGAACGCGGGGTCGAAGGTCGCGGCGTCGGCGAGGAATCCGCCCTTGGCGACATACGACGAACCAGGTCGATCCGGGTCGGGATCGACGAGTCCGTCGGTGTCCCAGCCACGGTCGGTGGGAAAGTCGGTGATGGCGTCGACGCCTTCGCTGACCAGACGCCACAGGTCCTCGGGGGCGCGGACGTCTCCTGGATAGCGGCAGGCCATGCCCACGATTGCGATCGGTTCGTCCGCGCTGACGACGAGCGGCGAACCGGGGGCAGCTTGGCCGGATTCCTCGGAACCCAGCAGCTCGATCCGCAGATGGCGAGCGACGGCAGCGGGTGTCGGGTGGTTGAAGAGCAGCGTTGACGGGAGCTCCAGACCGGTGAGGGCGCTCAGGCGGATTTTGAGCTCGACGGACGCGAAGGAATCGAAACCCAAGTCCTTGAACGAGCGGTCGCCGTCCACTGACTCCGCGGAGGCATGTCCGGTGATGGTCGCGACCTCGGCGCGTATCCGGTCGGTGAGGATCTGTTCCTGCTGGCTCCGGGAAGCCTTCGCCAGGCGGTCGAGGAGCGGCGACGACGCGCCGGACCCCGCCGGAGCGGTCCCGTTCTGATCGGCGACCACGTCAACGGGTGTGCCAGTGGTGATGTCGGCGTGTTCCTCTGTGGGGAGATCGAGCCAGTAGCGCTGCCGTTGGAAGGGGTAGGTGGGGAGGTTGAGGTGGGTGGGTGGGGTGGTGGGGAAGAAGTCTGCCCAGTTGTCGTGGTCGG
>NZ_JBEXVD010000086.1:0-1755 GCF_040638655.1 Streptomyces sp. NPDC005963
ACGCTGGCGAGGCATTGGAGCACGCTGCCGATGACATGGCCGATGATCATGGAGCTGCGGTGGATGTTCATGGTGCGGAAGCGGGCGATGAGGCCTTCGCTCATGTCCATGGCGATGTAGACCGCGGCCCCGATCACGGTGGAGCCGATGGTCATCAGCAGGATGCCGGGGACGAGGTAGGCGATGTACTCGGAGCGGTCGGCGCCTCCGCCTGTGATGCCGGCGCTCATCACATCGCCGAAGATGTAGACGAAGAGGAGGAGCAGCATGATCGGGGCGAGGAGGAGGTTGAGGGTTCCGGAGGGGTAGCGCCGCGCGTGGAGGAGATTGCGGCGCAGCATCGTACTTGAGTCGCGGATGGCGAGGGTGACGCTGCTCATCGGACGTTCTCCTTGGCGTGGCGGGACGGGTTGGGGATGTTGGTCTTGTCGGTGAGGGCGAAGAAGACGTCGTCGAGGTCGGGGGTGTGGACGGTGAGTTCGTCGGCTTCGATGCTGAGGGCGTCGAGGTGGTCGAGGATGGAGCGCAGTTCGCGTTGGGTGCCGTCGCTGGGGATGTTGAGGGCGAGTGCTTCGTCGTCAGGGGCGGCTTCGGTCAGTGCGGAGGCGGCGGCGCGGTAGGCGGCCGGGTTGGTGAAGCGGAGGCGGATGTGTCCGCCGGGGACGATGCACTTGAGTTCCTCGGCGGTGCCTTCCGCAGCGATCTTGCCGTCGTTCAGGACGGCGATGCGGTCGGCGAGTTGGTCGGCCTCCTCCAGGTACTGCGTGGTGAGGAAGACGGTGACGCCGCCGGAGACCAGTCCGCGGATGATGTTCCACATGTTGTGGCGGGAGCGGGGGTCGAGTCCGGTGGTCGGCTCGTCGAGGAAGATGATCCGGGGGTCGCCGACGAGGGTCATGGCGATGTCCAGGCGGCGCTTCATGCCGCCGGAGTAGGTGGAGGCCGGCTTCTTCGCGGCGTCGACCAGGTCGAACCGCTCCAGGAGTTCGGCGGTGATCCGTCGACCCTCGCGGCGGGGCAGGTGGTGCAGGTCGGCCATGAGGAGCATGTTCTCCTCACCGGTGATCAGTCCATCGACCGCGGAGAACTGATCCGTGACCCCGATCGCGGCACGCACCGACGACGCTGCCACAGCGATGTCGTGGCCCGCGACCTGCGCCTGGCCACCATCGGCACCGATGAGAGTGGAGAGGATCTTCACTGCCGTGGTCTTTCCGGCACCGTTCGGCCCCAGCAGCGCGAACACGGACCCAGCCGGAATCCACAGATCGATCCCGTCGAGCACGGTCTTGTCACCGTACGACTTGCGCAACCCCGACGCGGAGATGGCGACCGGCGACGCGTGACCGCCATTTTTGGATGTGGGCATGACAGATGAAGGCATGGAGCTCTCCCATGGGAAGGCAGAAGCGACTGGGGGTGGTGGGTTGAAAGTGGCCCGTCTCGTCTGGGGCCGGGCCCGGGCGCGGCGGGACCATGCCGCGCCCGGTGCGGGGTCTAGGGCTGTGACCGGAGACGTTCACCGGTCCACGACGCCCGGCACGGCACCTCGCCGCGTTGTCGGACCACGCAAGTACGTCCAGTACGAGCCGTGGGCCTCCGGCTTGCGATGCACCGCACCGAACGCCGCGGGCCCATGGCAAGCCTTTCCGGTCACAGCACTAGTGTGATGCGCCTGAAATCCCCAGTGTTAGACCTGCTTGGTTGTGTGGTGGTCGGGCCTGACCTTGGCGAGGTAGTCGGCGAGGGAGTGGA
>NZ_JBEXVD010000087.1:0-1672 GCF_040638655.1 Streptomyces sp. NPDC005963
CCCTCCTCGAACCCGAGCGGATCGGCGTCCAGCTCTCCGAGGAATTCCAGCTCCACCCGGAACAGTCCACCGACGCCATCGTCATCCATCACCCGCAAGCCTCCTACTTCAACGCGGGCAGAGCAGGAGGTGGCCGGTGAGGCCGACGTTCTCCTTCGAGTTCTTCCCGCCCAAGACGGCCAAGGGCGAGCAGGACCTGTGGCAGGCCATCCGCCGCATCGAACCGCTCGCGCCCGACTTCGTGTCCATCACCTACGGCGCGGGCGGCTCCTCACGCGACCGCACCATTCAGATCACCCAACGCATCGTGGCCGAGACGACTCTGCGCCCGGTGGCGCACCTGACCGCCGTCGGGCACTCGGTGGCCGAACTGCGCCACATCATCGGCCAGTACGCCGATGTCGGTGTGCGAGACGTGTTGGTGCTACGCGGTGATCCTCCCGGCGACCCCATGGGGCCGTGGCAACCGCATCCGGACGGTTTCACGCACGCCTTCCAACTGGTCGAACTGATCCGTTCCCTGGGGGCATTCACCATCGGAGTGGCGGCGTTTCCGGAGAAGCATCCTCGTTCGCCCGACTGGGACAGCGACATTCGCCACTTCGTAGCCAAATGCCGTGCCGGCGCGGACTACGCCATCACTCAGATGTTCTTCGACGTGGAGCACTATCTGCGGCTGCGCGACCGGGTGACGGCAGCGGGTTGTATGACGCCGATCATCCCCGAGATCATGCCGGCCACCGACGTGCGCCAGATCAGCCGCTTCGCCGAACTCTCCGGCGCGGCTTTCCCTGAGGACCTGGCCCATCGCCTGGTTGCCGCCCGGGACCGGCCTGAGGACGCGTACAAGATCGGTGTCGAACACGCCAAGGCCATGGCGGAAATTCTCCTCGCCGAGGGTGCTCCCGGCCTGCACTACATCACGCTCAACAAGTCCGCGGCGACCCTGGACATCCACCGCGCCGTAGTAAACAGCTCAAGGAGTCTTCATGTCAGCTGAGTTTACCGATTTCAAGGTCGCCGACCTCTCCCTTGCGGAGTTCGGCCGCAAGGAGATCACCCTCGCCGAGCACGAGATGCCCGGTCTGATGTCGATCCGCCGGGAGTATGCGAAGGCGCAGCCGCTGAAGGGCGCGCGGATCACCGGCTCGCTTCATATGACGATTCAGACGGCCGTTCTCATCGAGACCTTGGTGGCACTGGGCGCAAAGGTGCGCTGGGTGTCTTGTAATATCTTCTCCACCCAGGACCATGCCGCCGCCGCGATCGCGGCTACCGGCATACCGGTGTTCGCCTGGAAGGGGGAGACACCACAGGAGTACTGGTGGTGCACCGAGCAGGCGCTGACCTGGCCCGGCGATGCCGGACCGAACATGATTCTGGACGACGGCGGGGACGCAACCGGCCTGGTCCACCTGGGTGTCGAGTATCAGAAGACGGGCAAGCTGCCGGAAGCCGCCAACGAGGAATTGGCGTTGGTCCGAACGCTGCTGTCGCAGAGCACCCTCGACTGGTCCGCTCTTGCTTCGGAGATCCGCGGCGTCACGGAGGAGACCACGACCGGTGTCCACCGTCTCTACGAGATGCACCGTGACGGCACCCTTCTCTTCCCGGCGATCAATGTGAACGATGCCGTCACCAAGTCCAAGTTCGACAACAAGTACGGCTGCCG
>NZ_JBEXVD010000088.1:0-1559 GCF_040638655.1 Streptomyces sp. NPDC005963
TGGGAGAGGGCTTGTTGGGAGGCGGGGGTGTCGTCGGTGTCGATGAGGACGAACCGGCCCGGGTGCTCACTCTGCGCCGTACGCACCAAACCCCACACCGGAGCCGATGCCACATCGGGCAGGGAGTCCCCCTCCACCGCGGCGACCGCACCCCGGGTGATCACCGCCAGCCGGGCGCCGTCGGGCGCCTCGCGTGTCAACCACTCCTGGACCAGGGAGAGCGCCTCGCGTGCCGCCGCCCGTGGGCTCTCCGCCGATGTCACCGTCACCTGCTCGGTGAGCGAGGCTGCCGTCGCGTCGAGGGCGTCCGGGAAGCTCACCGGGGTCCAGTCGACCGCGTAGAGCGGTGGTGCGGTCACGGTCCTGTGGGCGTCCAGAGCGTCGGCGGCGAGGGGACGCAGAATCAGGGCCTCAGCGGTCGCGACCAGCGCACCGGTCGGATCCGTGCACGTCAGGGAGTACGTCTCGGCTCCAGCCGGGGTCAGCCGCACCCGTAGTTCCGTCGCACCCGTCGCATGGAGCCGCAGCCCGGTCCAGGAGAAGGGGAGGATCGCATCTGCTGCGTCCTCGTGTCGTACGGGCAGCAGATGAAGGGCGGCGTCCAGCAGTGCGGGATGCAGGGCGTACTCCTCCACGCCGGTCTTGAGCTCTTCCGGAAGCCCGACCTCCGCCCAGAGGGTCTCCCCGGACCGCCAAGCGGCCCGGACATTGCGGAACGCAGGGCCGTATCCGTATCCGAGGGTCCCCAGTCGGGCATAGACCTCGTCCACGTCGAGGGCGGTGGCTTCGGCGGGCAGCTCTCCCGAGGGATCGGTCTCGGGGCCCGCCGATGCCTCTTCGGGTGCCAGGGTTCCGGAGGCATGGCGCACCCACGGGGTGTCATCCGTCGAACGGGCGTGGATGGTGAAGCCACGGCGGCCGTCGGCGGTGGGACCGTCCAGCGACACCTGGACGAGGAGGCGGTCGGAACCCTCCGTGAGGAGGAGAGGCGCTTCCAGGGTGAGATCGTCCACCGTCGGGCAATCGGCGCGCTCCGCAGCCCTCAGGGCCAGTTCGACGAACACACTGCCCGGCACCAGCACCGTGTCATGGACCGCGTGATCCGTGAGCCACCCCAGCCGCCGGGTGTCCAGAACCCCGGAGAACAGCAGTCCACGGCCGTCGGCGAGTTCAACAGCCGGACCGAGGAGGGCCGCGCCCGCTGCCATTGCCGAGGACTCGTCCATCCAGTAGCGACGGCGCTGGAACGGGTACGTGGGCAGACCCGCGCTGTCGTTCGTTCCGGCCGGCACGAGCTTCTCCCAGTCGACCGGAACGCCCCGCACATGGGCGGTGGCCAGGGCGGTCAGGAAGGTGGTGCGCTCACTCCGGTTGCGCCGGAGTACGGGGACCGCGCCCGGCGTCAGCGAAGTGAGGGCGGCATCCGGACCGACCTCCACGATCAGGAGCTGGTCGGCTTCGGCCTGGAGGGTTTGGGTGGCGTGGTGGTAGTTGACGGTGTGGCGGAGGTGTTGGGTCCAGTGGTCGGGGGTGGTGGGTGGGTGGTTGGTGTGGGTGAG
>NZ_JBEXVD010000089.1:0-1477 GCF_040638655.1 Streptomyces sp. NPDC005963
CGCCGACACCTTCGCCCACAACTACGCACAAGGCAGCTACATCCCCGACCGCGCACGCAAACAACTCACCAACACCCTCACCCACACCACCGGCGGGGCCTGATGACCTCGCGCTCGACCGTCTGAACGACGATCTGCGCGTGGGGCCTTGAGGCTCCCGTAGAACGCGGAGCGAGAAGTCGCGTGTGGCCGCACGGCGTGGATTCGACGCGCCGAGAGGAATGACTTCCGCCGCGCACGACCCCTCGGAAGGGGTCGTGCTCACACCATCTCCCCCCAGTAACTTCAGCCTTCGATCGGGAGGGCCCTATGCCTTCATCTGTCATGCCCACATCTGTGAAGAGCGATGTTCGCGCGTCGTCGGCCGCCATCTCCGCGTCGGGGTTGCGCAAGTCGTACGGTGACAAGACCGTGCTCGACGGGATCAATCTGCACATCCCGGTCGGGTCGGTGTTCGCGCTGCTGGGGCCGAACGGTGCCGGAAAGACCACCGCCGTGAAGATCCTCTCCACCCTCATCGGCGCCGACGGTGGCCAGGCGCAGGTCGCGGGCCACGACATCGCCGTGGCAGCGTCGTCGGTGCGTGCCGCGATCGGGGTCACGGGTCAGTTCTCCGCAGTGGACGGACTGATCACCGGTGAGGAGAACATGCTCCTGATGGCCGACCTGCACCACCTGCCCCGCCACGAGGGTCGCCGGGTGACCGCCGAACTCCTGGAGCGGTTCGACCTGGTCGACGCCGCGAAGAAGCCGGCCTCCACCTACTCCGGCGGCATGAAGCGCCGCCTGGACATCGCCATGACCCTCGTCGGCAACCCGCGGATCATCTTCCTCGACGAGCCGACCACCGGACTCGACCCCCGCTCCCGCCACAACATGTGGCAGATCATCCGCGGACTGGTCTCCGGCGGCGTCACCGTCTTCCTCACCACGCAGTACCTGGAGGAGGCCGACGAGCTCGCCGACCGGATCGCCGTCCTGAACGACGGCAAGATCGCTGCGGAAGGCACCGCCGAAGAACTCAAGCGCATCGTCCCCGGCGGACACATCCGCCTCCGCTTCACCAACCCGGCCGCCTACCGCGCCGCCGCCTCCGCACTGACCGAAGCCGCCCCTGACGACGAAGCACTCGCCCTCAACATCCCCAGCGACGGCACCCAACGCGAACTGCGCTCCATCCTCGACCACCTCGACGCCCTCGACATCGAGGCCGACGAACTCACCGTCCACACCCCTGACCTCGACGACGTCTTCTTCGCCCTCACCGACAAGACCAACGTCCCCAACCCGTCCCGCCACGCCAAGGAGAACGTCCGATGAGCAGCCTCGCCCTCGCCGTCCGCGACTCAAGCACGATGCTGCGCCGCAATCTGCTGCACGCCCGGCGCTACCCCTCCGGAACCCTCAACCTCCTCCTCGCCCCGATCATGCTGCTCCTCCTCTTCGTCTACATCTTCGGCGATGTGATGAGCGCCGG
>NZ_JBEXVD010000090.1:0-1456 GCF_040638655.1 Streptomyces sp. NPDC005963
GGTGTAGGCCGTGTGGTAGGTAAATCCGTCACACGTTAAGGCTGAGACCTGATGCCGAGCCGATTGTGGTGAAGTGGATGATCCTATGCTGTCGAGAAAAGCCTCTAGCGAGTTTCATGGCGGCCCGTACCCTAAACCGACTCAGGTGGTCAGGTAGAGAATACCGAGGCGTTCGGGTGAACTATGGTTAAGGAACTCGGCAAAATGCCCCCGTAACTTCGGGAGAAGGGGGGCCATTCTTGGTGATCCGATTTACTCGGTGAGCTGGGGGTGGCCGCAGAGACCAGCGAGAAGCGACTGTTTACTAAAAACACAGGTCCGTGCGAAGCCGTAAGGCGATGTATACGGACTGACGCCTGCCCGGTGCTGGAACGTTAAGGGGACCGGTTAGCTCCATTTCGGTGGGGCGAAGCTGAGAACTTAAGCGCCAGTAAACGGCGGTGGTAACTATAACCATCCTAAGGTAGCGAAATTCCTTGTCGGGTAAGTTCCGACCTGCACGAATGGCGTAACGACTTCTCGACTGTCTCAACCATAGGCCCGGTGAAATTGCACTACGAGTAAAGATGCTCGTTTCGCGCAGCAGGACGGAAAGACCCCGGGACCTTTACTATAGTTTGATATTGGTGTTCGGTTCGGCTTGTGTAGGATAGGTGGGAGACTGTGAACAGCACACGCCAGTGTGTTGGGAGTCGCTGTTGAAATACCACTCTGGTCGTGCTGGATGTCTAACCTGGGTCCGTGATCCGGATCAGGGACAGTGTCTGATGGGTAGTTTAACTGGGGCGGTTGCCTCCTAAAGGGTAACGGAGGCGCCCAAAGGTTCCCTCAGCCTGGTTGGTAATCAGGTGTTGAGTGTAAGTGCACAAGGGAGCTTGACTGTGAGACCGACGGGTCGAGCAGGGACGAAAGTCGGGACTAGTGATCCGGCGGTGGCTTGTGGAAGCGCCGTCGCTCAACGGATAAAAGGTACCCCGGGGATAACAGGCTGATCTTCCCCAAGAGTCCATATCGACGGGATGGTTTGGCACCTCGATGTCGGCTCGTCGCATCCTGGGGCTGGAGTCGGTCCCAAGGGTTGGGCTGTTCGCCCATTAAAGCGGTACGCGAGCTGGGTTTAGAACGTCGTGAGACAGTTCGGTCCCTATCCGCTGTGCGCGTAGGAGTCTTGAGAAGGGCTGTCCCTAGTACGAGAGGACCGGGACGGACGAACCTCTGGTGTGCCAGTTGTCCTGCCAAGGGCATGGCTGGTTGGCTACGTTCGGAAAGGATAACCGCTGAAAGCATCTAAGCGGGAAGCCTGCTTCGAGATGAGGACTCCCACCCCCTTTGAGGGGTTAAGGCTCCCAGGAGACTACTGGGTTGATAGGCCAGATCTGGAAGGCGGGTAACCGCTGGAGGTGACTGGTACTAATAAGCCGAGGGCTTGTCCATAGAGGCTCGCGTCCACTGTGTT
>NZ_JBEXVD010000091.1:0-1422 GCF_040638655.1 Streptomyces sp. NPDC005963
CTAGTGTGATGCGCCTGAAATCCCCAGTGTTAGACCTGCTTGGTTGTGTGGTGGTCGGGCCTGACCTTGGCGAGGTAGTCGGCGAGGGAGTGGAGGATTTCGTCGGCTGTCTTGGTCCAGGTGAAGGGCCTGGGTCGCTCGTTCCAGGTGTTGATCCAGGCCCTGATGTCGTCTTCCAGGGCTTTGACGGAGGTGTGGACGCCGCGGCGGATCAGCTTGTCGGTGAGCAGGCCGAACCACCGCTCCACCTGGTTGAGCCAGGAGGCCCCGGTGGGGGTGAAGTGCACGTGGAACCGGGGATGCCGGGCCAGCCACTTCCTGATCTCGGCGGTGTTGTGAGTGGCGTAGTTGTCGCACACCAGGTGCACGTCCAGTGCGGTGGGCACGGCCTTGTCTATCGCGATCAGGAACTTTTTGAACTCCACCGCCCGGTGACGGCGGTGGAGTTCGCTGATGACGGTGCCATCGGCGATGTTGAACGCGGCGAAGAGGCTGGTGATGCCGTACCGCAGGTAGTCGTGGGTGCGCCGTTCGGGCATGCCCGGCATCATCGGCAGCACCGGCTGCGAGCGGTCCAGCGCCTGGATCTGGCTCTTCTCGTCGACGCAGAGGACCACCGCCCGCTCCGGCGGGTTGTGGTAGAGGCCGACGACGTCGACGACCTTCTCGACGAACTGCGGATCGGTGGAGAGCTTGAAGGAGTCCTGCAGGTGCGGCTTGAGGTCGAACCTTTTCCAGATCCGCCCGATGGTCGACTTCGACAGTCCGGTGCGGGCGGCCATGGAGGCCCGCGACCAGTGGGTGTCCTCGCCCGGCGTGGACTCCAGCGTCGCGACGATCACCTCCTCGACCTGGTCGAGCAGGATCGACGGCGGCCGGCCGGGCCGGGGTTCGTCCTGCAGCCCGTCGAGTCGATCGGCCACGAAACGGGCCCGCCAGCGGTCCACGGTCGACTGGTCCACCCCGAGATCGGCCGCGACCTGCTTGTTCATCACACCCTCGGCACACCGCAGCACGATCTTCGCCCGCAGCGCGAGGTACTGGGCGGTCTTCGCCCGCCTCGACCAGCGCACGAGCTGGGCCCGCTCGCCCCCGGTCAGGACGAGATCGGACTTCGGCCGGCCAATGGGCCCGTCGTCCTCCAGCCCGGCCAGGCGCTCAGCGGCGAACTTCCCACGCCACTTGCGGACCGTCTTCACTCCGGCGCCAAGAGCCTGTGCGGCACCCGCATTCGACATCCCGTCGGCACACGCCAGAACGATCCGGGCCCGCTCGGCCGTACGCCGGTCCGGTAACCCCGCCCGGCGCACCAACTCCGCCCGCTCAGCATCAAACAGCACGATCTCCACTGCAGAAGGACCCGGATGCGCCATATCATCAAGGTACCGACTAACACTGGGGATTTCAGGCGCATCACACTAG
>NZ_JBEXVD010000092.1:0-1303 GCF_040638655.1 Streptomyces sp. NPDC005963
TGGACGGCTGCCATGCCGACGCCGCCTGCGGCTGCGTGGATGAGGACGCGTTCGCCGGGTTGGGCGCGTGCGATGTCGACCAGCGCGTAGTACGCGGTGAGGAAGACCACGGGTACGGACGCGGCCCGGGCGAACGACCAGCCCTCGGGCACCCGCGCCACCAACCGGTGATCCACGACGGCCACCGGCCCGCCATAGGAGCCCTCCATGAATCCCATGACGCGGTCGCCGACGGTCAACCCGCTCACACCGGGGCCGACCTCCGTGATCACACCCGCACCCTCGCCGCCGAATGGGACATCCATCGATGGCACGACGTCCAGGGCGAGCAACACATCCCGAAAGTTCAGCCCGGTCGCCCGCACCGAGACACGGATCTGGCCCTGGGCGAGGGGTTCCAGCACCTCGGGGCAGGGGACCAGAGTCAGTTCCTCCAGGGTGTTCCCCCGGTGTAGGTCCAGACTCCACGCCGGAACTTCCCGAGGGATCTCCAGTGCACCGGAGGTCCTCGCGCTCGCGAGGTGCGGCATTCGCGTGACACCGGCCCGCAGGGCGAGCTGCGGCTCCCCACTCGCCACCGCCAGAGGCAGAACCAGACTCGAAGCTTCCGCGCCGTCGAGATCGATCAGTATGAAACGGTCAGGATGCTCGGACTGCGCTGTGCGGACCAATCCCCATACGGCTGCTGATGCCGGATCCTTCGGTCCCTCTCCGCTCTCCGTGGACACTGCTTGCCTGGTGAGGAACACCAGCCGCATACCGTCGAAACGGGGCTCGGCGAGCCAGGACTGCAGGATTCCCAATGCGTCGTGGGTGACTTGATGCGCTTCCGCCGCGAGTCGTATCTCGGACGATGCGTCCTCAGTAGCCCCCAAGCCCTGCGCCGATTCATCTCCCTGAGCGGAACATCCGACGAGCACTGCGGTGGGCACAGGAGCACCCGAGCTCAACGCCTGAGCCAGAGCCGCCAGATCCTGGTACGGATCGACGGACACTCCGGCCTCCGCCAAGCCGAACCGGTCCATCCCCACGACGGCGAACCGGTCCTCGGCGGCGGGCGCAGTCTCCAGAACCGACCATGCCAGCCGGTGCAGTGACTCGTCCCGCAGGTCTCCGCTCGGCACGAGCTGATCGGCCGCGACCGGCCTGATCACCAACTCGGACACGGAAGCCACGGGCAGACCCGCACCATCTGTCGCCAAGAGCGCGATGGTGTTGGGGGCGGTGGGGGTGAGGTGGATGCGGAGGGTGGTGGCGCCGGTGGCGTGGAGGGTGACGTTGTTCCAGGTGAAGGGGAGGTGGA
>NZ_JBEXVD010000093.1:0-1268 GCF_040638655.1 Streptomyces sp. NPDC005963
CCCATTACCTTTTTGGTGGTCCCGCAATGGGGCTCCCGGCCTCCGGGCCCGGCATGACTGCTCCCCCCTGTTGAAGGTATGGCCCGGGGGGTGGTGTCACCGGTCCCGGAGGCACTGACAGACCGCTGATTAGGGGCATGACCACCGACTCCTCCGGGAGACAGGGAGGCTCTTCGTAATGTGGATGTGGCGATCGGTGCCGACGGACGGCCGGGCGGGCACGACTGAAGGACGCACGTGATCGACACCGGCGACATCGACGTCTACCTCGGTCTGGACGTCGGCAAGGGCGAACACCACGCCACCGCCGTCACCCCGGCCGGGAAGAAGGCGTTCGACAAGCGCCTGCCCAACAGCGAACCGAAACTGCGCGAGGTCTTCGCGAAACTCCAGGCCAAGCACGGGACCGTGCTCGTCGTGGTCGACCAGCCCGCGTCGATCGGCGCCCTGCCCCTCGCAGTCGCGCGGGACATGGGCTGCCGAGTGGCCTACCTGCCCGGCCTGACGATGCGGCGGATCGCCGACCTCTATCCGGGCGAGGCCAAAACCGACGCCCGCGACGCGTTCATCATCGCGGACGCCGCCCGCGCGATGCCCCACACCCTGCGGGCGATCGACCTCGAAGACGAGACGATCGCCGAGCTGGAGATGATCGTGGGATTCGACGACGACCTCGCGGGCGAGGTCACCCGGGTCGGGAACCGGCTCCGCGGCCTGCTCACCCAAATCCACCCGCACCTGGAACGGGTGATCGGCCCGCGGATTCAGCACCCGGCCGTCCTCACCCTGCTGGAACGGTTCGGATCCCCGGCCCGGATCCGCAAGGCCGGACGCCGACGGCTGGTCACCCTCATACGCCCGAAGGCCCCCAGGATGGCCGAGCGTCTGGTCGATGACATCTTCACCGCCCTCGACGAGCAGACCGTCGTCGTCCCGGGCACAGACGCCGCCGCGCTGATCGTCCCCAGCCTCGCCACCTCGCTCCAGGCGGTGCTCGACCAGCGGAAAGCCCTGGCCGGCCGGATTGAGGAACTGCTGGAGGCACACCCTCTTTCCCAGGTCCTGACCTCGATGCCCGGCATCGGCGTCAGGACCGGAGCCCGCATCCTCATCGACGTCGGCGACGGCAGCAACTTCCCCTCCGCCGCCCACCTCGCCGCCTACGCCGGCCTCGCCCCGGCAACCCGCAGTTCCGGCTCGTCCATCCGCGGCGAACAACCCTCCCGCCGCGGAAACAAGCAGCTCAAACGGGCCTTCTTCCTGTCCGC
>NZ_JBEXVD010000094.1:0-1218 GCF_040638655.1 Streptomyces sp. NPDC005963
CCCGCCCCGCACCGCCGCAAGCTCCCCAGCCCTCATACAGCCAGCGAACTACCGAACACCCAACATGACAAGACAGCTAACAAAGCACTACTAGCCTGCGGGGCATGATCGCCCTGCTGCACACCTCCCCGGTCCACGTCCCGGTCTTCGACGCCCTGCGTGACCGTGATCACCCCGATGTGGAACTGCTCCACACCGTTCGGGTGGATCTGTTGGAACGGGCGGTCGACGAAGGGCCCGACGCCGTGGCCCCGGCGCTCGTCGATGCCCTCGTCGATGCCGTGGGCCGGGGTGCGACCTCGGTGCTGTGCACCTGCTCGACCCTGGGGGCGATCGCAGAGGCGAGCGCCGTTGCCGTGGGAGTGCCGGTGCTCCGGGTCGATCGGCCGATGGCCGCCGTGGCTGCCGGGAGGCGTCGCGTGGCGGTGGTCGCCGCCTTGGCCAGTACCGTCGAGCCGACCGTGGCGCTGATCCACGAGGAAGCCCGGGCACGTGCCGGGCAGCAGGACGGCCTTGGGCCGGCCCAAGGACCTGACGTGCACGCGGTCGTGGTCGACGGCGCCTGGGAGCGTTTCCTGGCCGGTGATCGCAAGGGGTACCTCGATGCCGTGGCCGCTGCCGTCGACGCCCTGGGCGACGCCGATGTCATCGTGCTGGCCCAGGCGTCGATGGCGGACGCCGTCGAGCGGACTCGAACGCCCGTTCCCGTGCTCTCCAGTCCCCGCTCAGGGCTACAGGGCGCTGTGGCAGCCCTCCGGGCACATCAGCGGTCCCCACGGGGCTCCACCGGCTGATGGAGAGCATCGGGTGCCCTTCCCGGGTCGGCAGTGGTGGGTGTGGGTCCCGCAGGCGGGGGAACGCGGATGGCGAGAGAGTGGGAACGCATGACTTTTGCACCATGGAGGTCTGGCATGACCCAACCACCCGTACCGCCTTCACCCGTCCCGAGCCCCGGGCCGCCCGGGCCGGATCCCGGGCCCCTGCCCGGTCCGGTGCCCAGTCCGACGCCACCGCCGGGACCCGCGCCCGACCCGATTCCGCACCCTCCCACGCCCGGCCCCGAGCCCCGGCCACCCGAGCCGGAGCCCGCCCCCGGCCCTGTCTGAGCCGCGGTTTCACCAGGGGTGGTGGGGGGCGTGGGGGGGGGCCGCGCCGCCCACCCCACCCGACCACACCACACACATCACACTACAACACCCCACCCCCCAACTCAAGTAC
>NZ_JBEXVD010000095.1:0-1167 GCF_040638655.1 Streptomyces sp. NPDC005963
CAGCGCCTGTACCGCCAGATGCAGCGCCACCAGGGACGAGGAGCAGGCGGTGTCCACCGTGACCGCCGGCCCCTCCAGACCGAAGGTGTACGCCACTCGGCCCGAGGCCACACTGCCGGCGCTCCCGCTGACCAGATAGCCTTCGAAGCCGTCCGGGGCCTGCGGAGCCTGATGGAGACGGGCCCCGTAGTCGTTGTACATCACCCCCGTGAACACTCCGGTACGGGAACCGCGCAGCGTACGGGCGTCGATCCCGGCGCGCTCGAACGTCTCCCAGGCGGTCTCCAACAGCAGCCGCTGCTGGGGGTCCGTGGTCAGTGCCTCACGCGGGCTCATGCCGAAGAACCCGGGGTCGAAGTCGGCCGCCCGGTGGAGGAAACCGCCCTCACGTGCGTATGACGTCCCGGCCCCCGCGCCTTCCGGATCGTAGAGGCCCTCCAGATCCCAACCGCGATCGAGAGGGAAGCCGGAGACGGCATCGGTGCCGGTCGAAACCAGGCGCCAGAGGTCCTCGGGGGAAGCGACGTCACCGGGGAACCGGCAGGCCATCGCCACGATCACGATCGGATCGTCCACCGCCTTCGGCAGGCTACCCACCGGATCGGAGACAGTGACCTGCGGCGCTTCGGTCACCGTCCCCAGCAGTCTCCGCAGCAGTTCGGAGGCGAGCGCGCCGGGGGTCGGGTGGTCGAAGACCAAGGTGGTGGGCAGTCGTAGCCCGGTCGTCGCGGCGAGCCGGTTGCGCAGGTCCACGGCCGCGAGCGAGTCGAAGCCAAGGTCGGTGAAGGCACGATCGACCGCAACCGCATCGCCGTCCGCATGTCCCAGCGCGGAGGCCGCCGTTCCGCGTACCAGCGTCAGTACGTCACGTTCCGCATCCTGTGCCGGCAGGGCGGCGAGCCGGGCGCCGAGCCCCGCCGGGGTGGCGGCGGCGGCTCCGACCGCGCGTCTGCGTGTCCCGCGCACCAACGACCGCAGGGGCGCCGGAACGACTGCGCCCGAACTCTCCAGAGCCGACAAGGAGAATCGCGATGCCGCCAGGACGGCGTGCCTCGCCTCCGTGGACGGCAGGGCCAGTGCGGTGTCGAAGAGGTGGAGTGCTTCGGTGGTGGTGAGGGGTTGGATGCCGGTGCGGGTGATGCGTTGTTGTTGGGTGGTGTTGAGGTG
>NZ_JBEXVD010000096.1:0-1042 GCF_040638655.1 Streptomyces sp. NPDC005963
TTACCCCGGGACAACCACCGCCCGGGCTGGACTACCTTCCTGCGTCACCCCATCACTTACCTACTACCACCTTGGATCAGCGGCTCCACCACTCCGAGATTGTCCGAAGACGCACCCGGCGGTATCACGGCCTTAGCATTAATGGGCTCGATATTGGGCGTTTCAAAGCGGGTACCGGAATATCAACCGGTTGTCCATCGACTACGCCTGTCGGCCTCGCCTTAGGTCCCGACTTACCCTGGGCAGATCAGCTTGACCCAGGAACCCTTAGTCAATCGGCGCACACGTTTCCCACGTGTGTATCGCTACTCATGCCTGCATTCTCACTCGTGAACCGTCCACCACTCGCTTACGCGGCGGCTTCACCCGGCACACGACGCTCCCCTACCCATCACAGTCCCCGTTGGGGGTATGTACTGCAATGACACGACTTCGGCGGTACGCTTGAGCCCCGCTACATTGTCGGCGCGGAATCACTTGACCAGTGAGCTATTACGCACTCTTTCAAGGGTGGCTGCTTCTAAGCCAACCTCCTGGTTGTCTCTGCGACTCCACATCCTTTCCCACTTAGCGTACGCTTAGGGGCCTTAGTCGATGCTCTGGGCTGTTTCCCTCTCGACCATGGAGCTTATCCCCCACAGTCTCACTGCCGCGCTCTCACTTACCGGCATTCGGAGTTTGGCTAAGGTCAGTAACCCGGTAGGGCCCATCGCCTATCCAGTGCTCTACCTCCGGCAAGAAACACACGACGCTGCACCTAAATGCATTTCGGGGAGAACCAGCTATCACGGAGTTTGATTGGCCTTTCACCCCTAACCACAGGTCATCCCCCAGGTTTTCAACCCTGGTGGGTTCGGTCCTCCACGACCTCTTACAGCCGCTTCAACCTGCCCATGGCTAGATCACTCCGCTTCGGGTCTTGAGCATGCTACTAAAACGCCCTATTCGGACTCGCTTTCGCTACGGCTCCCCCACACGGGTTAACCTCGCAACACACCGCAAACTCGCAGGCTCATTCTTCAAAAGGCACGCAGTCACGACA
>NZ_JBEXVD010000097.1:0-1009 GCF_040638655.1 Streptomyces sp. NPDC005963
TCGACCCATTGGCGTTCGTCCGCTCACCGATCGCCATATAGGCCGTGTCCTGCCGGAACGGCACCGTCTGATACAGCGACGCAGCCCCCGGCTCCGGACGCGGATCCCGCACCGACGGTGTCAGCGAACGAACCCGCTCCACCACCTGCCGCAAATGCTCCGGAGTCGTCCCACAGCACCCACCCACCAACGACAGCCCGTACTCCTGGACGAACGTCTCCTGCGCATCCGCCAACTCAGACGCCGTCAACGGATAGTGCGCCCCGTCCTTCCCCAACACCGGCAGACCCGCGTTCGGCATACACGCCAACGGAATCCGTGAATGACGCGCCAAATAGCGCAGATGCTCACTCATCTCCGCCGGACCCGTCGCACAGTTCAGACCGATCATGTCGATCCCGAGCGGCTCCAAAGCCGTCAGCGCCGCCCCGATCTCCGACCCGAGCAACATCGTCCCGGTCGTCTCCACCGTCACCGAACAAATCAACGGCAGGTCAAGACCGCTGATCTCCAGGGCCCGGCGCGCACCGATGATGGCGGCCTTGGTCTGGAGGAGGTCCTGCGTTGTCTCGACGAGCAGCGCATCCGCACCACCGGCGATCATGCCCTCGGCATTGCTCTGATACGCATCACGCAACAGGGTGTAAGGGGCATGACCCAACGTGGGAAGCTTCGTCCCCGGCCCCATCGAACCCAACACCCACCGCTGCTGACCGGTGCGCTCGGTGAACTCGTCGGCCACCTCACGCGCGATACGAGCACCCGACTCCGACAGCTCATGGACCCGCTCGGGAATGTCGTACTCCGCAAGAGCCGCCCAATTCGCACCGAACGTATTCGTCTCCACACAGTCCACACCGACCGCGAAGTACTCCTCATGCACCGACCGCACAATGTCCGGCCGCGTCACATTCAAGATCTCATTGCACCCCTCGAGATCCTGGAAGTCCGCCAACGTCGGGTCCTGAGCCTGAAGCATCGTGCCCATAGCACCATCAGCAACAACGAC